>JANXVA010000540.1 GCA_025351875.1 Myxococcales bacterium
CCGATCGCGACCGCCTCACCGGCGAGGCAAAGGGCCTCGTGATGTCGAGCGTCGTTCCGGCCTTCGTGAAGCTGCGTGCATTCTTCGTCGGCACGTATCTCCCCGCGTGTCGCGAGACGGTCGGCGCCTGGGACCTCCCGAACGGCGCCGCGCTCTACGCATACACGGTGCGCTCCCACACGACGACGCAGCTCACGCCCGACCAGATCCACGCGATCGGGCTTCGCGAGGTGTCGCGGATCCGCAGCGAGATGGAGACCGTGAAGACCCGCGCGGGGTTCGCTGGACCGATGAAGGATTTCTTCACGTTCCTGCGCACCGACCCGCGCTTCTACTTCAAGGACGGCCGGGAGCTGCTCATCGCCTATCGCGACCTCGCAAAGCGCGTCGACCCGCAGCTCGTGAAGGTCTTCCGGAAGCTGCCGCGTACGCCCTACGGCGTCTTGCCGATCCCCGACGCCGTCGCGCCCGACACGACGACCGCGTACTACCGCGAGCCCTCGGCGGACGGCTCCCGCGCCGGTACGTTCTTCGTGAACCTCTACAAGCCCGAGGCTCGCCCCCGCTGGGAGATGACCTCGCTGACGCTCCACGAGTCCGTCCCCGGCCACCACCTCCAGATCGCGCGAGCGATGGAGGAGGAGAACATCCCCAAGTTCCGGCGGCACGGCGATTACAGCGCCTTCGTGGAGGGCTGGGGCCTCTACGCCGAGACCCTCGGCGAGGAGATGGGCCTCTACGACGACCCGCATGACCCGTACGCCAAGTTCGGTCAGTTGACCTACGAGATGTGGCGCGCGGTGCGACTGGTCGTCGACACGGGCATTCATCATCTCCAGTGGGATCGCCAGCGCGCGATCGATTTTTTCATGGAGAACGCGGCGAAGCCCGAGCTGGACGTAGTGAACGAGGTCGACCGCTACATCGTGTGGCCGGGGCAAGCCCTCGCGTACAAGATCGGCGAGCTACGAATCATGGAGCTCCGCAAGAAGAAGACCGCCGAGCTCGGCGCGAAGTTCGACTTGAAGGCCTTTCACGAAGCGGTACTACGTTCGGGGCCACTCCCGCTCGACATCCTCGAGCGGGAGGTGATGCGAGGAATGACCACGGAGGTGAAGTGATGGGGGGAATTCGTACGTTCCAGGGGTCGGTGGCCATCATCACGGGCGGTGCTTCCGGGATCGGGCGCGCGCTCGGCGAGGAGCTCGCGCGCCGCGGCGCCTGCGAGATCGTCATCGCGGACATCCAGACGGCGATGGCCGAAGAGGCGGCGGAGACGATCCGACGCGCGGGCGCGCGGGCGACGGTGGTCACCACCGACGTGCGTGACGCCGATGCCGTCGAGCGCATGGTCGAGAGCGCCCACCGTCGCGCCGGGCGCGTCGACTACGTGTTCAACAACGCCGGCACGGGCGTGATGGGCGAGACACACCTCCTCGAGAAGCGCGATTGGGACCTCACCATCGACATCAATGTGCGCGGTCTGGTCAACGTCATCCGTGCTGCGTATCCGCGGCTCATCGCGCAGGGGTACGGGCACCTCGTCAATACCGCTTCGGTCGCAGGGCTCATCGGCTCGCCGTTCCTCTCCGCCTACGTCGGGACGAAGCACTTCGTCGTCGGCGTATCGAAGTCGATGCGCATCGAGGCCGCGGAGCACGGCGTGCGCGTCTCGGCGCTCTGCCCCGGCGCCGTGAGGACTCCACTCCTCACGGGTGGATCCATCGGCCGGACGCTCTACGAGATGAGCGATGCGCGCAAGGTCGCCTGGTGGGAGCGCCTTCGCCCGGGCAACGTCGACGTCTTCGCGAATCAAACGCTCGACGCCGTCGCGAAGAACGAAGGTGTCATCATCCTCCCGAAGCACAACCGGGTGGGCGTCGCGCTCTTCCGGATGATCCCCGGGCTCGAGGAGAAGATCCTCTCGAAGCTCTACGCGAAGACCCTGGCGGACTTCCCCGAGATGCGGGCCCCGAAGAAGCCCGTCACCGCCACAGCGCCACTCGTTCGTTCAATCCCCACCGCGTAGCGCGTTCATCAAGCCGTGCGTCGGGAGCAGGATGGTCACGCGCGTGCCGACGCCCGGGTTGCTCATGGCCGATACGCTACCGCCGATGGTGTCGACCAGGCGGCGCACGGTCGCGAGCCCCATTCCCCGACGACCCATCGCTGCTCGCGTCGTGAAGCGAACGTCGAAGGCGCGCGCTAGCGTGTCTTCATCCATGCCAGAGCCCGTGTCGCTGACGACGATGCGAATGAGCTCGCCTGCATCCTCCGTCGTGATCGTGATCACGCCACCACGACCGATCGCATCGACGGCGTTCACGACGAGGTTGAGCAGCGCATGGTCGAGCGAGTGGGGCTCGATCGCGGAGAGAAGCTTGCCGGGAGCCGCTTCGAGGACGACCTCCGCACGATTGCCCGCCTGTCGCTGGAGGACCTGGAGAAAATTCGTGATCGAAGCGTTCACGTCGATCGGCGCAGGCGGCTCGGCAACGACGCCGGGCGCGCGCGCGAGCTCCTCCACGACCTTGGTTGCGCGGCCTGCTGCCGCGCGGATGTCGACGAGGTTCTCGTAGGTATCGGTACCGGGCGTGAGATCGCGCGTCGCCGCCTCCGCGCATGCCGCAACGACGTGCAACATGTCGCGGAGATCGTGGATGGCCTGCGAGGCCGGCACGGGCGGTGGCGGCTGCGTGATCACGACCTTGTTGAACGCACCCGAGCTCCGAACCCTGCTCGGGTGGGTGAGTCGAAGGCCCTTTGCGTCGCTCGGTCGGCTTCGCGGTTTCTTGTCTCGACCAGTCAATCTTGGGCGTCCGGGTGGAGCGCCGCGCGGGATCGCGCGGGCGGAGGAACAGTCTGCCCTCGCTGAACCGTCCGCGCCATTCGGGAATCACTCGCTCGTGACGGTGAGCAGTTCCATCAGAACCACATCTCCCACTGACCGGACACGAGGGCGACATGACAGGTCGCGGAAATGCGGTCGATGCTGCCAGCAAAAGGGCGGATCTGGTGGAGACGGTAGCTGTCGACCACCAGGAGGTCCCCCGGCGCGTACTCGCACGTCACATGTGTGCGCTCGAGATCCTCGTCCTCGTAACCATCGCTTCCTTCATAAGTGACATCCCAGACGCGCAAGCCGCCCCCCGTCGTCGGCGGCCTCAGCATGAGGACGAGCGTGAAGGCTGGAGCGCGATCGCCCGCATGCGCGGGCGTGAGGCCCTCGGTATCGAAATGGATCTCCCCTCCGCGCCTGGCGACGTGCGCGCCCGCCGGAAACACGTGAACGCCCGGGCCGCACCAGCCCTGGCGCGCCGTGATGCCCGGTCCGACCACGCTCGACGCGAGCTCTCGCATCGTGCTCTGAAGCCCCGGACACGCGCGCTCCACGACGGCATCGGAGGCGCTCGCGTTCGCGAAGTAGTCCGCTGCTCGGCCCTGTTCGAGATGCGTGTACCATGCACGTCCGACGGTGAACTGCTCGCCGCCGAAGTCGCTCACCCACGCCTCGCGAGCCCCCACGACGCCGACGGCCCACGCCTCGGCCTGCTCCGCGGAGACGGCGCCGCGGACGCGCACCGCCAACGAGGTCGAGAGGAGCGGCAGAAGCGCGTCGAGACTGGCCCTCGCAACCTCGGCGAGCGAATTCACGGCACGACGGTCAGCGCGGATTGGCTCACGCAGCAGCCTGCACGTTTGTCGACGGCGACCTGGAGCGTCCGCTGGCGATCGCTCCAGAACGCCCTCTCGGGAACCGCCTTCGCGGCATCGATGCGCGCTCGCGTGCGGTCGAGCTGCGCCTTCCAGTCGTTCATCACGTCGGCAGGCATGTCGGAGATCATCTCTTCCTTCGCCTTGGAGACGAGGACGCCAGGCTCCTTCATCGTGTAGCCGACGCCGTGGAGCAGGAGATCGATGACGGGTCGGTCGAGGACGTCCACATACGCGAGCACGCGCTTCGGGCGGCCGTGTCGGGAGACTGCGCTCGCGGCGAGGTGCTGCATCCAGGCGTGACGGCGCGCCATGAGCGGATTGCCCGACCGATGCCGCGCCTCCGCGCCGGTCGCGACGAGCACCTTCTCCTCGAGCTCTGCGCCGTTGGCCTGCTCGAAGTTGTAGAGGCGAGGCAGGCTCAGGACCTCGGCCTCCTTCTTCGCGATCTCCGCCTCGTCCCACGGTTCGACGGGCGCGAGCGGCGCGCCCAGGTCCTGCTCACGGAACCAGTCGATCGGCTCGACCGCGATGCCGTGCTGCTTGGCGAGGTTCGCCACGTAGGTCATCTCGAACGACGCGTCCTCGAGGCGCCCGTCGTGGAACGGCTCGACGCGCGCCGCGATGAGAATGAGCTCGGGCTTGAACGCGGCGAGCACGTCGCCGAGCTTCGAGAGCGGGTAGCGGCTCTCGACCAGGTGCAACTTGCCGATCGTACCGACGACCGAGGCCTGGTAAGCAGGCTCCGGCGGAGGCGGACAGGGCGGAGCCTTCGGACCGCGGGCCGGAACGCGCTCGGACGGCTCGCAGCCAGCGAGGCCGACGACCGCACCGAGCATGAGGAGGGCGCGCGTGAAGGCGTGCGTGATCACAGCGTCCCTCAGAGAGAGGATACGCGCGTCATCAAGCGCCCGCAGAGGTCGGAGCCGGCGTTCTTCGCGCGCTCGAGGGTGAGCCCCTCGCGGAACATGTTGGCAGCGGCGGCCTCGTTGCCGATGAGGAGATGGCAGATGCCGAGCATCTCGTAGTCCTCGGGCTCGCTGTGGCGCGAGACGAGATCCGTGAGCGGAGCGATGGCGGCGCGATGTGCCGCGATGAGCTTCTCGCTCTTCGGGCCGGTGCGCTTGGCGAGGATGAGGAGCTTCAGCGCCTGACGCTGGTCCTCCGGCCGGTTGTCGCTGAACTCGGGGCGCTCGTAGAGCGCCTTGTAGCCATCGAAGGAGGCCTCCGCATCACCGCTGCGGGCGAGCGTGACGATCTCTTTGACGGCGCCGACGAGGACTTCCTTGCTCATGGGGCCAGAGGATACTTTGCCCGGGGCCCGACTGCGAGCAGCTGCTAGCCTCCTTTGATGCGGGCGGCGGCTTTTGTGGCTTTCGCGGGCTGCTTCGCGGCGTCGTTCGCGGGCCTGACGGCATGTGGCTCGTCCGGCGAGTCGGCCGATCCACCCGCACCGGGGGCCGACGCAGCACCCCAGACCGAGCCCGGACCGGACGGCACCGCACCCGGTACGGACGCCGGCACGGACGCTGCGGACGCCGCGGGCGACGTCGTGACCTCGGGCGCCCGCTACTGCACGACGCTCGCGCGGCGGGGTGACGACGAGGCACATGCTGACCACGCTGCCGCCCGCGGGCGTATGGACGCGCGTGGCGCTCGATCTCGACCTCGTCGGCGGGAAAGCGAACGTCTCGTTCGGCGCGAACAAGGCGCTCGTCGCGGCGCCGATCAGCGTCCTGACCGGCACCGAGGCGACCGTGCGGATCGGGGCGATCATCGATGGTCCGGCCGACGCCTTCGAAGCGCGCTTCGACGACGTCACCGTCGACTACTGAGCCCGATCGCTCAGTGAGCGTATTTGACGCTGCAGCCGTACGCCTTCGTCTCGGGCGTCGCGACGGGGCGGCCCGCGCCGACGTCCGCAACCGCGGCTTCGACATAGCTCACGAGCTTGCCGCCCGTCGGGCTCTCGCCCTCACCGTCCGGTGAGTTGTCGACGGCGCCGCGGTAAACGAGCGTGCCTTTCGGGTCGATGACCATGATGTGCGGCGTGTTCGTCGCGCCGTACGTCTTGCCGACGTTGCCGGCCTCGTCGAGGAGGATCGGGTGGTCCATGCCGAAGCCCTTCGCCCCCTCGCGGTTCGCGGCGGCGCCCACGCCCTGTTTGCCCGCTGCACCGGAGTTGACGGCGAGCCACACCACGCCGGCCTTCGTCTCGCGGCGCGCCGCGTCCTTCAGCGAGCCTTTCGTGTGCGCGGCCTTAACGAACGGACAGCCGGGGTTGAACCACTCGAGCACGACCGTCTTGCCCTTGAAGGACGCGAGCCGAACGTCGTTGCCGTCGAGGTCCTTCAGCGTGAAGTCGGGCGCAGGCTTGCCGATGTCGGCGTGCTCGACGGCCGCCGCCCCCGTGGCGGCGGGGGTGACCGCCGCGCTTGCCGACGAGGTCGTCGGGTCGGGCGGGGTCGCCAGCTTGGACTGGTTACAGCCGGTAGCGAGCGGCGCGGCGGCGAGTGCGAGAACGAACAGAAGAGCCGAGGTGATGCGCATGCGCGCAGATCTAGCGCATGGATGCGCGGATCGCCCGGTCTTCCTCGCCGAGCGCGCGGATGGCGTCGAGGGAATGTTCGGAGATCTTCCGGTGCAGGCGCGGGCTTGGCGGAGCCTCGAGCATGTCGCCGAAGTCGATCGGCTTGCCGAACACGACCGTCACGGGCGGACCCTTCTTCATGAAGTTCGAGCCGACCTGGCGGACGAGGTCGTTGCTGAGCCCGTTCACGAACACGGGGATGACCGTTGCCTTGCCGCGCGCGGCATGGATGATCCGCCCGACGCCGCCCTGCGCGGGCAGGAGCGCGTACGGGTCGTCGGTCTTGTTGCGCATGCCCTCGGGGTGCAGCCCGACGAACGCGCCGCCGTTCTTGATGAGCCGCACGACCTCGTCGAGGCTGGCGAGGTTCAGCGCTGCGCGCTTGCGCTCGCGAAACACCGGCGGGTACATCGCGAAGAAGCTCATCAGGCCGTTCACGGCGAGGCCGAGCGGGCGGTCGTAGAAGAACTGCGAGCGGACCGGGAACACGAGGCGCTGCGGCATGCCGCGCTTCACGAGGTAGGCGGTGACGACGTAGAGGTCGAAGAAGCTCCGGTGGTTCGCCACGAGGATGGTGCTCGCGTCGCGTTCGAAGCGCGGGAGCCGGTCCTCGCCGTACACCTGGCGGAGATTCTTGGTCGACTGCTCGATCCAGTTTGCGCCGATGTGCCGCTGGAGGAAGCGGACGGTGCGGTCGAAGGGAACGGACTCGAACGTCCTGCGGACGAAGCCGATCTGGAAGCGCTCGATGGGCGTGAGCGAGTCGTCGCCGTAGGCGAGGAGATCGCGGGTCGCGACGTCGTCGATGGTGCGGGCGCGCGTTGGCTCTTTGGGTTCGGTCGTCACACGCGCAGCTCCAGCTTCCACCGCGATGAAATGGCCACACCGCGAGCCGGCGGCAAGCTCGATGCGCTCGGACGCTTCCGGTTCTATCGATGCAGAATCGACAGGAGTGCCTGGATCAGCAGCTGCCGTGGCCCGTGGGGAAGATCTTGCCTGGGTTCAACAGGCCGCTCGGGTCGAAGACGCGCTTCAGATCCTGCTGGAGCGCGATGAGCTCCGGCGACTGCTCGAGGGGCAAGTAGGCCGCCTTCAACACGCCGATGCCGTGCTCTCCCGAGAGCGTGCCGCCAAGGCGGATCGTGGCGCGCATCAGCCCGTCGATGGCGCGGTCGACGGCGGGTCGCTCGGACTCGTCGTTCCAGAGGAAGTTGACGTGCAGGTTGCCGTCGCCGGCGTGCCCGTAGGTGAGGTGACGCACGCCCGTCTCCTCCCCGATGCGATCGACCTCGACGAAGAGATCGACGAGACGCGAGCGCGGGACGACGATGTCCTCGGAGAGCTTGTACTTTGCAAGCTTCCGGGTCGCGGGCGAGAGCTGCCGGCGCGCCTCCCAGAGCCGCGACCGCTGCGAGGCGTCCTGAGCGGCGACGACGTCGATGGTGCTCCCGCCCTCGGTGAGCGCATTGCCGAGGCGCTCGAGAGCGTCGTCGAGCTGGGTGCCGGCGTTGCCGTCGACCTCGACGAGGAGCATGGCCTGCGCGCGCGGGTCGACGGCGACGCCCTGGTTGCGGACGGCTACGAGCGTCGGGCCGTCCATCAGCTCGAGGCAGCGCGGGACGAGCCCGGCTGCCACGATGCGGCGCACGGCGTCGGCCGCAGCGCGCACGTCGTCGAAGAGCGCGAGCACCGTCGCCACCTCGGTCGGCTTCGGCACGAGCTTCAGCGTGACCTCGGTGAAGACGCCGAGCGTGCCCTCGCTGCCGACGAGCAGCGCCGTGACATCGTACCCGGTGACCCCCTTGATCGTGCGCTTGCCGGTGCGGAGGACACGGCCTCCCATGAGGCACGCCTCGAGCCCGAGGACGTATTCGCGCGTCACGCCGTACTTGAACGCGCGCGGACCGCCGGCGTTCTCGGCGACGTTGCCGCCGATCATGCAGGTCTTCAGCGAGTTCGGGTCGGGCGGATAGAAGAGCCCCTCGGCCTCGACCGCGGCGTGGAGATCGGCCGTGACGAGGCCGGGCTGCACCACGGCGAGGAGGTTCTGGCGGTCGATCTCGAGGATCTTCCCCATCGTATGCGTCGCGAGGACGATGCCGCCCGCCACCGGAACGGCTCCGCCCGTGCGTCCCGTGCCGCCCGCGCGCGGCGTGACCGGGACGCCGTGCTTCTCGGCGATCGTGAGCGTGGCGGCGACGTCGGCCGTGCTCTCGGCGAGCACGACCGCGTCGGGCATGCGTCCGATGGCCTCGCTCTCGTCGGTCGCATGGCTATTGCGCCCGGACTCGCTCGTGTCCACCTTCGACGACCCGAGGCGTCGCTCGAGCTCCGCGAGCGCGCGATCGACCGCGTCGCGGGCGGGTAACCGAACCTGGGGCGCTGCTACGAGCACCCTTGTTTCATAGCACTTCCGCAATAGTATGGGCTCACTCCAAAATGATGCGTGAAGGCGCGAGAGCTACGAGCCCCAAGCGCCACGACGATCGCTGGGAGACACTGAAGCGGCGCGTACAGCTCCTCGCGCGGCTGGAGGGCCACGCCGTGCTCCTCGCATCGGGCGTACACGCGGCGACCCCGGTGCGCGTGCTGGACGCCGATGCCATCGTGGGCGTGCTCCGCGAGCGCGGCGTGCTCGACGCAGCCACGTTCGAGCGCGCCCTCGGGAGCGAGCGTCCGCCGATGGCGATCACGCGTGAGGTGCTCGCGACGGCCCAGCGCGATCTCCGCGCGCTCGCGATGCCCCCCGCCCTCGCGCTCGCGCGCGAACGACGGCGGGCGCTCGCGCGCTACGGAGAAGTCGACGAGGCCTGGCTGAAGGAGAAGCGCGCGCAGGTCGACAGGCTCGCCGCCGCCGTGGGCGGCTCGGTGCCGCGCGAGCCGGAGGAATGGTTCGAAGGCGTCGTCGACCTCGTTCGCCTCGTGTACGGCGCCGCGGCGGCCCTCGCGCTCGACGCCGCCCGCGTCCGTCTCACCTCTCTCGGCGCGGAGCGAAGGCGACTCGCGCAGGAGCGGATCGACGCGCTCGTCTCGTCGCTCGAGACGGGCGAAGCGCCGGCCGACGCCGACCTCGTGCCGCTCGCCGCCAGGCTCGATCGCGCACGCGAGCTCCCGGGTCGCGCTCGCCGCACCCGAGTGCTCGACGTGCTCCGCAAGGCGCTGGCGTGGCCCGAGGCGCCAGCCGACGCGGTGGCAGCGCTCGCGGCGCCGCTGCGCGACAAGAGCTTCGCCGCCGTCGTGCGCGAGGCCGGACGCAACATGGTCCGCGCGCTACCCGCAGCACGCGACCCCGAGCTGCGCGACAAGACGCTCACGATGCTCGCGTTCTACGGGCTCACCTTCCGCGTCGGCGACGACGGCATCCCGCTCCTGTCCCCGGACGACATCGACAAGGCGATCGCGAAGAAGAGCGACAGCGCAGAGCTGAGAAGCTCGAAGGTCACGCTCGCGCAGGCCCTCGCGCTCGTCGAGCTCCCGGTGAACCGCTTCCAGCGCAAGCGCCTCGCAGAGTGGGTCGCGCAGGGGCTGGGCCTCGAACTGATCGTGCGGGCACAGAAGGAGGGCCACGCAGACGCCCTCGCGCGTGCCCCGAACGTCCGTGCCGCACGCGCGTTCGCGACCTGGGTGACGCGCCTCGTTCCTCATTATCGCTCGCTCGGGATCACGTTCGAGCTCTCGCCCGAGCTCTTCACCCATCTCCCGAAGAACGAGGACGTCGCGGTGCTCGCGGTGTGCCTGATGGAGCAAGCGCGAGCTCCGGCGACGGGCGCGACGGTGAAGACGCCCCCGCCGGATCCCATCGCGGTCCTCGACGCGACGCTCGGCATGTTCAGCAAGCTGCCCGCGAAGGCCGCCGGCATCCTCGATCGCTTGAAGGGAACGACGCTCGGCGCCGGACGACGCGCGTTTCCCGAGCTTGCCGCGTGGCTCGACGACGATCTGCTGCTCGACCGGTTCGTGCACCTCAGCCATGTTGCCGGAACGCCGCTCGCCCTTGGAAAACAGCTCCGCGAGGATTTCGAGCACGCGGAGAAGGCGGCGCGCGAGCGAGCGCACCTCGCGGCGATGCCACACCGATCGGCCCGGCAGGAGGCGCGCCTCATCACGCTCTCCGGGGGCGACCGAACGCTGGCCGCGGCACCGCGAGGCCGCACGAAGCGCCGCCTCGCGGAGCGCGTCGACGAGCTCCTTCCCCTCGCCTACCGGCGCGAGCTCGACGCGGCGTTCCGCGAGATCCTGCGCGACGCCTGGGGCATCACCGTCCCCTCGCTCACGCAGGCCTGGCGCGACGCGGTGCGCTTCTGGCTGGTCGTCGACGACAACCGCGAGCTGCTCGGACGCCTGCTGCGCGAGGCCGCGGACGCCCCGGGGCGCGACGTGAAGCTCACGTTCGCGAAGAACCGCACATGGATCGCCAAGACGCAGACCCTGCTCCGCCTGGCATCCTGGCTCGCGCCGCGACGCCAGGAGCTCGCCGTCGAGGGAACGACGTACACGGTGGCGCTCGAGGAAGATCCGCTCGAGGTGCTCCGCATGGGGATCCCCTTCGGCACGTGCCTCGCGCTCGACACGGGCTGCAATGCGGCTTCGACCGTGATCAACGCGATCGACGCGAACAAGCGCGTGCTCTACGTCCGTGGGCGCGACGGCAAGGTGGTCGCACGGAAGCTCATCGCGATCACCAAGGAGCTGAAGATCGTCGGGTACAACCTCTACGTCTCGATGCGTGGTCCAGGCGAGCGCGCGATCCGCGGTGCCATCGACGCGATGTGCCGCGCGATCTCGGGTGAGGTCGGCGCGCCGCTCGCGGGTACGGGCACGCCAGAGCAGATCCACGAGGGCTTCTGGTACGACGACGGCACGGTCCCGTGGGGTGAGGACGTCGACGTCGCCTCGTACTGTCGGTCGCTCGACCTCGCGATGCCGCCGAAGTGGTTCGACGCCATCGCGACCGAGGCGCGCGGGCGCCTCGCGATCGACGCGGGCGACGTCGATTCGGCGCTCGCCGTCGTGACGCGATGGGACGGCGGCCCGGCAAACCTCGGCCTCGGCCGCTGGCTCGTCGAGCGTCTCGGCGAGCGCGAGGCAGTGCGGCGCGCGCAGGAGAACGACACGCTCGCGCCCGCCATCCTACGCTCGCTCGCCAGCGCGGGGGAGGACGGCATGGTGCGCGCTCTCGCGACCGCGACCCGCCTCGACGAGTACTCGTCCGCGCACGCGATCCCCGCGCTCCTCTCGGCGTTTCCTCGCTCCTCGCGCCTCGCAGGCGCCGTCGCGGACCTGGCGGTACGCGCACTACGCGTGTTCCCGCGTTCGAATGACCATGGCCTCGTCCACGTGACGATGGACGTGCTCGACACGTTCCTCGACGGCGTCGAGGCGTCGTTCGACGCGCTCGATCGCGTGGATCCAGTGTGGCGCGCGTTCACGGAGCGCGAGACGGGGTGCGAAGAGTGCCGCATCGGCGCGTGGAAGCGATGCATCGCGGCCGTTGGCGCGGCGTATGCGCGGGCGCCAGATCCTGACACGGTGGCCGCTTGCCTGATGAGCCGTCACCGTGGACCGCTCGTGCAACGGGCGGCGCTCGAGCTCGCGATGCGTCACGTGCTCCCGCAAGGTACGCGTGCGCTCACGAGGTTCGTCGCGCTCCGCCCGGGGATCGAGCTCGAGCCGATGATACTCGCCGCACACCTCTGTCAGGAGCGCATCGAGTCGATCACCGACGCGCTCGCGAAGCGGCTCCCGCGCCCACACCGCGCCCCGTTCGAGGCGCTCGGAGAGAGGCTCTTCACGTGCGATGGCATCGAGCGCGTGCTCGAGCGCTGGCCCGACCTCGAAGGAAGGCCTGCCGACACGTGGTGCCCGGGGCCATGGGAGCTCGCGTATCTCCGGCGGCGGCCGGGAGCGCCCATCCGCGAGGACCTGTTCGCGATCGCCGCGCGCACTCCGGCGGTGGCGACGCGCGCGATGGAGCTGCTCGCGAGCCTCGGTGACCTGGAGCGGCTCGAGAGGCTTCGCCGGATCGCCACAGAGCGTCACGTCGTCCGCGACGGAAAGCGCAGCGAGCCGAGCATCAACGAGCCGAAGAGCTGGAAGTCGCCGCTCGACTGTCATGCTGCCGCACAGGCGGCATCCGTGCAAATTACATCGACTTGCGCTGCCGCCATGCCGCAGGGTGGCGTCGGGCGGCGCGACGTCGTCGACCGCAGCCTCGTCGCCCTCGCGGTCGGCAAGCTCGAGACCACCGGAAGCGCCGCCACCGAGCGAACCGTCGCGCTCGACGTCGTCGCGGCATGGTCGGAGCCCACGCCTCACTGGGACGACCTGCTCCGAGCGCTCGCCTCCCAGGGAGACGGCGCGGCGATCACGCGTATCCTCGACGACAAGATCATGCGCAGCGGCATGCTCCGGCCCGAGCTGGTGGCGACGCTCTGGCAGGTCCCGGGCGCCCGGGCGGCTCTCGCCGCCGCGCTCGCGCGAAACGCGGGCGACGACTGGTCGGCACGCGTCACGGCCTGCGAGCGTGCCGCGCTCCGTGACGGGGCGGACGTCGACGGCCTCTTCGAGGCCCTGGCCCTCTCCCTCGTCGAGCACGGCGCGGCCTCGACGGCGGCGGAGACCGAGACCACGGATCAGCTTCACATCGTCATTCGTGAGGCCGTGACGAAGGCCGAGCCGATCCGCGCGGTCGCGCTCTACGAGGACCTCCTCGACGACCTCTCCGCCTCGATCTTCGTGCGGGCAGTGAAGCGTTTGCCGAGGGATCGTGCGGCCGCGCTCCGAGACGCGCTAGGCAAGCTGCGCTTCCTCGGCGAGCGCGGCGCGGCGAGGAAAGCCTGGCTCCTCGCGACACGGCCCTTGAAGAAGGCTCGCTCCTCTTCTATCGAACGAGGGTGACCGAGTTCATCCGCTTCAGGGGCACACCGACCTATCTCACCAACGACGCGATCGAGGCGGCGGTGAATGCCGCCCTGGCGCTCGAGCGCCCGCTCCTCGTGCGCGGGGAGCCGGGCACCGGCAAGACGCTCCTGGCAGAGGCGATCACCGAGGCGCTCGGGATGGAGATCATCCACTGGCCGGTCAAGTCGACGACCCGCGCGCAGGACGGCCTCTACGTCTACGACACGGTTCAGCGCCTCTACGACTCACGCTTCGGCGAGGGCGACGTGAAGGACATCCGGCACTACATCAAGCTCGGACCGCTCGGGCGCGCGTTCGCGGCGAAGGAGCGCGTCGTCCTCCTCATCGACGAGGTCGACAAGGCAGACCTCGAGTTCCCGAACGATCTGCTCCACGAGCTCGATCGCATGCGCTTCGTCATCGGCGAGACGGGCGACGAGATCGTCGCGGCCGAGCGGCCCATCGTGGTCATCACCTCGAACAACGAGAAGGAGCTTCCGGACGCCTTCTTGCGCCGCTGCGTCTTCCACTTCATCGATTTTCCCGACCCGGAGCTGATGAAACGGATCGTGAAGGTCCACCACCCGGACATCGAGCGCGAGCTCGTCGATCAGGCCGTGGTGACCTTCTACCAGCTGCGCGATCTCCCGCGACTTCGCAAGCGCCCGTCGACGAGCGAGCTCATCGACTGGATCGCCGTGATGCGGCGCGCCGGCGTGGGCAGCGAACGCTTCGTGAAGGAGCTCCCGTTCCTCGGCGTCCTCCTCAAGAAGGAGCAGGACATCGAGACCTTCGGCGCCGCAAAGAAGGGCGGCTCCTGGCGCAACTAGGTCCTCGCTGAGCTCACGGCAGCCACTGCTCGCCGGTCTCGCAATCGACGTGCTTGAGCGTGATTCGACCGGCCGCGAGCTCGAGGACGCCGAAGACGATCGGCAGGTGAAAGCGCCGCGGGCCGATCGACCCGGGATTGAACACGGCGAGATCGCGATCGCGACCGACGAACGGAACGTGCGAGTGACCGCAGATGACGAGGCCCGCGTGCGCGGCATGGGCGCGGCGCGCGGCATCGGCGCGGAGCTTCGGCCCATTCACCGCGATGTGGAGGAGGAGGATGCGGAGCCGAATCGCGTCGCCGTCGACCAGATCGATCGTCAGCGCATCGGGCGTCTCGGAAGTCTCGGCGTCGATGTTCCCGCGCACCGCCGAGGTCGGCGCGATCTTCGCGAGCGCGTCGATGACCGCGAGGTTACCGATGTCTCCGGCGTGGAGGATGCGATCGGGCTTCTCTCGCGCGATGAGCGCGGCGGCTCGTCGATGAGGTTCGCTGTGCGTGTCGGCGACGACGACGAGCTTCACGGCGTTGCCCGTGAGAGGCACCGAGAGGTGCTCGGTGGTCTTCACCACGAACGCGTCGCGCATGCGGTTCGAAGAGCCCATCGAGCTACGAGTAGGCCCTCAGGAGATCACTGGAACTCGCCGCTGCCGCCCTGCTGGCAGTTCAAGCACTCCGCGAGCGCCGCGTTCTCGGGTTTGCGGCACTTGGATGGGCAGTACTTCACGCGGTTGAACACGAACGCATTGCCCGCACCGTCGTCGACCTTGTCGCAGAGGATCGACTCGCCCTTGACGGTCATTTCGCCGTAGCCGCCCGTCGCGTTCCACGCCTTCGCGCAGGCCTGGTCAGCGCTCGTCCACGCGGGGAGCGGCGGGAACGGCTGCTCGACGTTCTCGACCGTGTAGTCGCCCGTCACGCATTGCTTCGTGAGCGAGCAGTCGGTGGTCTTGGGGTTCGCGAAGTCGCCGGCCTTCAGCTCGTAGCAGAGCGTGAAGCGACCGGCGCAGTCGGTCTTCAGCGTGTCAGTCGTCCAGGGGCCGGGCGGCACGGGGCCGGGCGGCGAGGTTCCTTGATCCGTGCACTTGGCCGGGTTGGGACCGGCGCCGTCGTCGTCGTAGGTCGAGACGGCGAGGAAGGCCGTCTGGATGACGCACGTACCGTCAGAATTCAGATCGGCGCTGCCGCAGTACTCACGGAAGCAGGGCGAGAGGTTCGCGAGCTTCCACTGCCCGACCGAGAAGCATTTACACGCGGCCGCGCCCTTCGTCGAACCGCTGGCCGGCAGGACCTGACCGTCGCACGGGCCCCACGCCTTGTTGTTCTCGTTGATCTGGTTGCACGTCGTCATGCCGTCCTTGCAGACGCCGTTGTGACGATTCGCGCGGAGGCCCGTCCAGCATGCGGCTGTCTCGCCGACGGTGGAGCAGCCGCAGCCGGGCTTGTTCTTGTCGCTCGGGCACTCGGGCGTACCGCTCACGGGCACCTGCGCGGGCCCGCCGTCGATGATGCAATACTGCGGAGGAGGATCGTTCGCGAACGGATCGCCGCTGTCGGGCTTCTTGTTCGGGTCGAACGACCCGTCGTTCACGCCGCCCTCGGCCGCGTTGGGATCGACGAACGTGCTCCCGTCGTCCGAGCCGCAGGCGGGCGACGCGAGGACGATGAACGCAACGGACGCCGAGGCGCCCAGACCAGCGAGCCAACTGCGCATTGAGGGAAGCATGGGCCCATGGAGTAAAGCACATGCATCCGATCGCGTCAGATGGGGTGCTCTCGATCCAGAGGCCGCACCTCCGAGCCGCGAAAATTACTTCGTCACTGGCAAGCGGCGCTTACCACCGGGGCCGCCGCTGCGGTCGATCAGCGGCGCGCCGCCGTCGTCTCCGAGCTCGTCGACGCGGGCGGCCACGACCTCGACGACCTTGTCTGCCAGGGCGAGGAACGCGGTGGCAATCGGACTGTCCGGGGCGGCCTGGACGACCGGCGTCCCCTTGTCCCCCCACTCGCGGACGGTCTGGTCGAGCGGGATCTGCCCGAGCAGCGGCGCCTTCGCAAAGTCGGCCACGGCCTGACCGCCGCCCTTGCCGAAGAGCTCGTGCTTGATGCCCGCGGGGTCGATGAACCAGCTCATGTTCTCGATGACGCCGAGGACCGGGATGTCGACCTTCACGCACATCGAGACGGACTTGAAGACGTCGTCGGTAGCGACGTTCTGCGGAGTCGTCACGATGACCGCGCCCGTGACACTCGTGCGCTGCGCGAGCGAGAGCGCGACGTCGCCGGTGCCGGGAGGGAGATCGAGCACGAGATAGTCGAGCTCGCCCCACGCGACGTCCTTCAGGAACTGCTGGAGCGCGCCGTGGAGCATCGGGCCACGCCAGATGACGGCGCTCTTCGGATCATCCAGGAGAAAACCGATCGACATGAGCTTGATCCCGAAGCGCTCGAGCGGCTCGATGGTCTTGCCGTCGGCGGAGACGGGCCGGCCCGAGACGCCAAGCATCGTGGGGATGGAGGGACCGTAGATGTCGGCGTCGAGGAGCCCGGTGCGGTAGCCGCGCTTCGAGAGCGCCATCGCGAGGTTGGTCGCCGTCGTGCTCTTGCCGACGCCGCCCTTGCCGCTCATCACGAGGATGACGTGCTTCACGCCCGTGAGCGGATCGTCAGCGCTGGCAGGTCGGCTCTTACCGGTGGGCTCGGACATGAGGCGGACGTAGGCGCTGTGCGGGAAGCCGTCAACTCGGTGGCTTGGCCTCCTCGAGCCCGGCGGTGCCACGTTCGCACGGCCAGGCGCCGTCGACGTGGCGCTGCGACACGATTCGGTCCACGATTCGGCGGGTGACAGCCCGGCCTTTCTTCTGGTTCTGGTTTCTCCTCGCCGTCGCGGCGTGTGGAGGCTCCGACGCGGGCTCCTCCGATGCGGGCTCGTCCGGCACGATCGCTCCTCCTCCGGGAGGAGCCGACGAGGCGTGCCCCGCGCCCATGTTCCGCAGCGCGGGCGACGGCGTCTGCTCGGCCGGCGGATGGGCAAGCTGTCCCGAGGGCTCGACCGCGCGCGACTCGAAGTGGGGCTGCCAGGCGACCCTACCGGAGACGGCGTGCACCGGTGCGAGCCGCGATGCGTACGGGAGCGAAACGTGCGTGCCGATCGGCGACTGCGACGCGGCGTTCCCACCCGCGAACGCGACGCTGTTCGTCGATCCCGCCGGCGCGGTCGATGCGACGCACTTCACCCGCATCAAGGACGCGATGGCCGCGTCGACCGCCGGCGCCGTCATCGCGATTGCTTCCGGCACCTACCCCGAGTCGCTCGTCGCAACGACGGATCTCACGCTCGTCGGGCGCTGCGCGGCGAAGGTCTCGATCGTGGGCGCCGGGAGCAGCGTACGCGGACTCCGCGTCGAGAGCGGCGCGAAGGTCACCGCGCGCGGGCTCACCATCGCCAAGCAGTTCATCGGCGTCAGCGTCGGTGTCGGCGCGTCGCTCACTCTCTCGGACTCGGTGGTCGAGGCCAACAGCGAGGTCGGGATCTCGCTCTCGGAGGGCGTGTCCACCTTCATCGGTGAGCGCCTCGCGGTGCGCGACAACAAGGAGGGCTCGTCAGGGCTCCACGGCTGGGGGCTCAACGCGCAGGCCGGGGCGACGGTCACCGTCACCGACAGCGCCTTCTCGGGGAACCACTACGCGAACGTGCGCCTCTCGTCGAAGACCTCGGGGACCTTCGAGCGCATCGTGCTCCGCGACGGCAAGCCGACGACGATGGAAGACGTCGGACGCGGGCTGAGCGTTCAGGAGGGCGCGACGGCAAAGGTCACGCGCGCAGCGA
The DNA here is from genome assembly GCA_025351875.1 of Myxococcales bacterium. Taxonomy (GTDB): domain Bacteria; phylum Myxococcota_A; class Polyangia; order Polyangiales; family Polyangiaceae; genus Labilithrix. Next base: position 17,866 of record JANXVA010000540.1, read on the forward strand.
TCGTCGACAACTACGAGATCGGCATCCTTGCCGCTGACGCGACCACGATCGAGCTCGAAGACGTCCTCGTCGGGAGAACCAAGCTCGCCAGGTCGGGCGCCTTCGGGCGGGCACTCGACGCCTTCGGGGGTGCCCAGGTCCACGCGAAGCGCTTCCACGCCTACGACAACCACGACGCGAGCGTGATCGTCGTCGAGTCCGGCACCCATGTCACGCTCGAGGCGTCGAGCATCGTCGACACGGCGTTCGAGAAGAACGGTCTGCTCGGCCGCGCCATCGCCGTCCAGCAAGGCGCAACGGTCGACGTCGTCGACAGCGCGATCGCGAACGCGCGCGAGGTCGCGATCGCAGTCTTCGACAAGGGCACGCGCTTCACGTTGAATCGCTCGATCGTCACCGGAACGCAGCCGAACGGCGAGGCCGCGTTCGGTCACGGAGTCATGGCCGCGTTCGGCTCGCTCGTCGAGATCGCAGACAGCGAGATCGCTTCGAGCTCCGGCGTCGGGATCGCGATCGGCGACGCTTCGGCGCGCGTCGCGCGCGTCCGCATCCGCAAGAACGCCATCGGGCTCTACGTGCAGGACGGAACGACCCTCCGCGAGGCCGCCGATTCCGTCCCCGGACCGCTCGAGGTCACCGTCACCTCGGACACGCTCTTCCTCGGCAACACGACGCGCCTCAGCGCCGGGATCGTGCCGCTGCCAGCGCCCCTCGCGGCCCTCGCTCCCTGACGCGGGGGTTGACTCGGGCGCCTGCTCGAACGGTGGTGACTCGCTCAGCGCGGGAGCGCGAACGGCTGCTCGCGCTGCTCGGCCGTCGCGACGACGTAGACGGTCCAGCCGCCGTCCGCGAAGATCGTGAGCTGGCGGTGCGTCGCGATGTGGAGCTTGCCCTTGAGGGTCGAACCCGGAGCGCCGCCGACGAGCATGGCGAAACGATCCATGAGCTTCGTAGGGAAGCGACCGATACCCGCATCGCGATCGAAGAAGCAGCGGAGCTCGACGCCGCGCGCGTTCGGCTGATCCGCGGGGACCGCGGTGAGCGACGCGACCACATTCTCGTGCGGCGCGGATTTGTCGCTCGGCGTCCAGCCGACCTCGAGCTCCTGGTCGATCTTCACCGGAACTTCGGCCGCGCCGTCGGCGGGCGTGAGGATCGCGAGATCGAGCGAGGGCACGAGCACCTGCGACGGCGGGATGTCCGGCATCGCGAAGCCCTTCGCCTCGAACGTCAGCGACTCGCCCACGTGCGTCCATGCGGCGCCGTCGAGCTTCAGGTCATCGACGCGATTCGCGACGACCGCGATGCCGTTGGCAGGGAGGAGCCCGCCCTGGAAGGTCGCGACGCCGCCGGCGACGCGCGGCTGCCCAAGCCGATCATCGAGCCGTTCAGCCCAGCAGCTGCGGTCTGCGCTGGCGAAACCTCGGGCGCTCCATCCCTGATCGCGGAGGTCGAGCAGCTCGTACCCGGCCGACGTCGTGAGCTTGCCCTCCGCGTTTTTTGTCTGGTCGATGCCGAAGACGATCGAGCTCCCGCCCTCCCGGTCGTGATCCCAGCGCTCTTCCACGCAGCCGAGGGCCCCTGCTCCGCAGAGCAATCCGGACAGAGCGGCGCGGTACTTCATCGCCCGGAAGTCCTACCAAACGGCGAGAAGGGTGCAAGTCGCGCGTCAGCCGCGCGTCACGAGCATCTTCCGATCGGTCATCTCCTCGATCGCATACCGGACGCCCTCGCGCCCGATGCCCGAGTCGCGACGGCCGCCGTAGGGCATCGAGTCGACGCGGATGCTGGGCACGTCGTTCACGACGAGCGCGCCCACGTCGAGCGCGTCGTAGGCCTCGCGAACGCGGGTGAGCGAGTCGGTGAAGAGCCCCGCCTGGAGCCCGTAGCGCGTCGCATTGACGAGCCGAAGCGCGTCCGCGAAGTCGTCATAGACCTGGACCGTGAGGACTGGCCCGAACGCCTCCTCCTCGATGATCTTGAGGCCTTTCCCGTCGCCCTCGACACGCACGACGATCGCCGGCATCCGGTTACCCTCGCGCTTGCCGTAGACGATGGGACTCTGCCCCGCGGCCCGGGCCTCCTCGACCCACGACTCGACGCGTGCCGCCGAGCGCTCGTCGATCATCGGTCCGATCGCCGAGGTGCCGCTGCGCGGATCCTGCGGCGTGTACGAGCACGCGCGCGGCACGAGCTCGCTCAGGAAACGCTCGAAGATCGGGCGGTGCACGAGTGCGCGCTGCGTCTTGATGCAGACCTGCCCGGCGTAGTTGAACGCGCTCGCGGAGAGAACGGCGGCAATCTGCGCGAGCGTACGCACGGGCTGCGTGCCGGAGAGGCTCGTCGCATCTTCGTGTATGATACACGCGGCGTTGCCACCGAGCTCGAGCATGACGTGCTTCTTGCCGGCGATCGACTTGAGGTGCCAGCCGACCTTGTCGCTCCCGGTGAACGAGAGCACGCCGAACGCGTCGTGACGAACCAGGAGCTCGGCCACCTCGTTGCTGCATGGGACGACCTGGAGCATGTTCTCGGGCGCGCCGGAGTCGCGGACGATCTCGGCGAGCTTCAGAGCGGTCAGCGGCGTCTGCGGCGCCGGCTTCAGCACGACCGGCGCCCCGCACGCCAGCGCGGGCGCGACCTTGTGCGCCACGAGGTTGAGCGGAAAGTTGAAGGGTGTGATCGCGAGAACGGGCCCTCGCGGAACGCGCTGCCAGTGTCCGCGATACGACGCGCTCTGCTCGGTCACGTCGAGCGGGATGACTTCACCGCCAATGCGTACCGACTCCTCGGCGCCGAGGCCGAAGGTCACGATCGCGCGATCGACCTCGAAGCGCGCGAGCGTCTTGGGCTTGCCGGACTCGCGTGTGATCAGCGCGGCGAGCTCCTCGCGCGCCTCCACGAGGCGACGCGTGATCTCCTTGAGCAGGCGACGCCGCTGGTAGCTCGCCATGCGCTTCGTCGTCTCGAAGGCGACCGTCGCGGCCTGCGCGGCTTCCTCGGCACGAGCCGCGTCGGCGAGGATGACGGCGGCGATCCGATCGCCCGACCATGGATCGATCACCCACGCTGCATCGCCGTCCTCGTGACGCTTGCCTGCAACGTGCAGCGCGCCGTCGGGGAGTCGCATCGACTCGGCGGGCAGGTCTGCGGGCGCCATCGTCATACGAGGGGGCGGCGGGCGAGTCCCCGGCAGCGTGGTGTCGGCAGCCTCGCCGCCGTCCCCACCTCCGGGGCCTGCGCCTTGATGCATCGTCGGGTCGCTATCGTGGTCCCCCATGGTCGGGCCAAGCATAGCGCTTGTAGTGCCAGCGGCGGGTCGCTACGAAGGAGCCATGCGGCACCTGCGCAGTGTTCCCCCTCCGACGAGAGGTCCCGGCGCGACCTCGGTCGCGCCGGGCGAGCCGCGCCCACTCGACGCCGGGGAGCTCGCAACTCTGCTCGAGCGCACGAGCCGCACTTTCGCGCTGACGATCCCGCTGCTCCACGAGCCGCTGGCGACGGACGTAGGCCTCGCCTACCTCCTCTTCCGTATCGCCGACACCTTGGAGGACGCGCCGCTGTGGGGGCGCGACGCGCGCATCGCTGCGCTCGATTCGTTCGGTGAATGGCTCGTCGGTGAGGAGGACGAGCGCGCGTGGCTCGACCACATCGCATCGTCGCCGCCGACGACGGACGAGGGCTGCCTCGAGCTGCTCTCGCGCGCGGAAGACGTGCGGGTCTCGGTCGCGCAGCGTGGAGACGAGATCGCCCTGGCGATGACGATGGACGTCGTTCGCACGAGCTCGAAGATGGGCGAGTTCGTGGCGCGCCAGACCGACAAGGGAGGCCTCGTCCTTCGCGACGTCGAGGACCTCCGCGCGTACTGCTATGCCGTGGCGGGCATCGTGGGGGAGCTCCTCACGGAGATGTTCCTGGTGCGCCATCCGGTGCTCGAGCCCGAGCGAGACGCGCTCATGGATCTCGCGCCGGCGTTCGGTGAGGGACTGCAGCTCGTGAACATCCTGAAGGACGCACCGAGCGACGCCCAAGAGGGGCGAAGCTACCTGCCGCTCGGCGTCGAGCGCGCGGAGATCTTCGCGCTCGCCCGGACCGACCTCGCGCGCGCCAACGACTATGTCAACCTGCTGAGGTTCGCCGGTGCCCCCGCGCACGTGCAGATGTTCTGCGACCTCCCGGTCCGCCTTGCCGACGCGACGCTCGACCGCCTCGAGAGCGGCATCGCGAAGTTGACGCGCGAAGAGGTGATGGCGATCTTCGCGAAGGTGACGGCCCCGCGTGACCCCTGACGGCGCCGAGATCGATGCGCGTTTTCGGCGCGCCCGAGGTCTGGTAGGAGCATCGGCATGCGATTGACGCGCGTACTCTTCCTTTCGGCGCTCGCGATGGTGAGCGGCTGCGGCGGCTGCGACTCGTGCTTCGGCACCGCCCAGCCCGGCGACTTCGACGCGACGGCGTCGGTCGCCACGACGGCCAAGCCTCTCGCGATGGCGGAGGCGGGGCCGAGCGCCGAGCCGGTGGACGCCGGGAGCGACTCCGCTGCGGCGGCGATCGAGGGAGTGCAAGGCTGGCCGGGGGCGGGGCGGAGCCGCTT
>JANXVA010000549.1 GCA_025351875.1 Myxococcales bacterium
GACAACTGGGCCAAGGAGGTCGCGAAGCTCGCGCGCCGCGGCCAGGGCCGTCATCCGTTTGCGATCGAGGGCGCCCTCGTCGCGGCCGTCGAGATGCCCCAGGCTGGCCCCGCGCTGGTCGTTCCGATGGAGCTCGAGGGCGAGCGCGTCCTCGCCCTGATCGCGACGGCGATGGGCGAGCTGATGATCGACTCCTCGACGCGCAAGGAGCCCGCCTGGGTGAACCTGCGCTTCGGCGAGAAGCTCGAGGTGAAGGACGTCCCGGCGCTCACCACGGACCTCAGCAACATCTCGCGCCAGCTCGGTGCGCCGATCAAGGCGCTCATCGGCATCAACGCGCTTCGCCACATGCACGTGACGTTCGATCGTCGCGGCTCGCAGTTCGTGGTCCGCAAGACCGACGCGACGGCGCCCCCCGACGCGAGCAAGGTGCCGCTCTTCTACGTGCGCGGCGGCGGGATGATGATGCGCGCCGCGGTCTCGAACAAGGAGGACGGCAACGCGCTCCTCTTCGTCGACTCGTCGGCGTTCTACCCGCTGGCGCTCGACGACCAGATGCTGAAGCGCTCCGGCGCGGACCTCGCGGCGTTCCGCAGCGAGCCCGGCGCTCCGCCCGCGTGGAAGCTCGGAATGCTCCCCTACTTCAAGCTCGGCACGCTCGATCTCCCGCAGATTCCGGCGATGCAGGGCACGCCGCTCGCCGAGTACAAGAGCAACTTCGACGTCGACCTCCAGGGTGTCGTCGGCGCGGGTCTGCTCTCGGCGTTCCGCGTGACGTTCGGCGATGACGGTCGCTGGGTATGGCTCGAGGTCGACCCGTCGCTGATGGGCGGACCGCAGGGCGCGCCGATGGACGAGGGGCCGAAGCCCTTGCCGCCGCCGGGCGGAGCCGCCCCGAGCGGACCGCCTGTTCCTCCGCCCGCGTCCGGACCCCCGAAGCCGAAGGCCGCGCCCGCGCCCATCGGTCCCGCCGCTCCGAGCCCCGCCGTCCCCGGTGCCAAGACCACCACCCCCAAGACGGAGAGCAAGGGAGCGGCAAAATGAGCCGCGCGCTCGCCGTCTACGCGGGGAGCTTCGATCCGGCCACGCTGGGTCATCTCGATCTCATCGAGCGCGCCGCCGCGCTCTTCGACAACGTGATCGTCGCGATCGGCGTGCACCCGACGAAGCACCCGCTCTTCTCGGCGGAAGAGCGAAAGAGCCTCATCGTCTCCATCGCTTCGCACATCCCGAATGTCGTCGTCGACTCGTTCGACGGCCTGCTCATCGAGTACTGCGCGTCGAAGGACGCGAGCGTCATCGTTCGCGGCCTGCGCGTGACGACGGACTTCGAATACGAGCTGCAGATCGCGCACGCAAACGCCGATCTGCGCCCGCAGATCGACACCATCTTCCTGCCGACGCGCACGAAGCACGGCTTCGTCAGCGCCTCGCTGGTGCGCGAGATCGCCAGCCACGGCGGCGACGTGAGTCGCTACGCCCCGGCAGTCGTGTGCGAGGCGCTGTCGAAGAAGTTCGCGAAGAAGGCCTGATCTCCGAGGGCGCTCCTAGCGGAACGTGAACCCCATGCTGAGGGCGAGGGGCACGACGTACATCCGCTTCGACCTCTCGAGCGAGGGGACGTCGGGCTCGTAGAAGGAAGCACCCGCCCCCTTCACGTGGACCTTCCCGTCGAGCATGTAGAACGGCACGTCGGCGCGGAACGATGTGAACGCGCCGAAGCGGCTCGAGCGAAGCAGCTCGAGCCCGGTCTCGACGTGCGCGCTGAGCCCCGAGCCGGCGGGGCTCTCGGTGGTCGAGCCCGCGGGGCTCGCGCCCCCTGGATTGCCCGCCTCGTTGCGGTTTGCCTTCAGATACGAGAAGCCCAGGCCCCCGCCGACGAAGGGTGCGAAGTCGGCATCGCTGAAGTGGAAGCGAACGAGCGCGTCGGCGCTCGCGAAGCCGAGCTTGTCCTCGTTGCTGCCGAGGCCGCCGCCGCGCAAGTCGCCACCAATCGAGATCCCCTTGCTCCGAAACGCGCCGGAGATGCTTGCACCACCCGAGATCGCGGGTGACATCCCCACGCCGGTCATCGCGACCAAGCCAACGCTTCCGTACGTTGCGAGGGCCTTCGACTGCGGCACTCGAGAGTCCGACGCCACCACGTTGTCGACGTTCTGCGTCGCCGCGACCGATGAGCGCGTGACGAGCGCCGCGACGAGCCGATGGGTGGCCTCGGGCAGCTCTTCGAAGCCACGAACGAGGATGCGGCGCTGTTCGCCGCTCGCGCGCTCGCCCAGGACGATCAAGATCTTTCCTCCGAGCTTGCCGAAGCGGACTTCGTAAGCGCCCGTGGGTGCCCTGCCGGCGCCCAGATCACCGCAGACGAGGTCGGTCGCCGTGCGCGCATCGGCGTCGTCGATGCCGAGGTGCTCGCCGACGAAGCACCGGTACTCACCCGCGACGATGGACGGCTGCGGAGCTACCGGCTCCGGCGGGGGAGAACCACCAGGGACCGGTGGTTCGGCGCCGGCAGTCCCGGCCGAGACGAACGTGCTGGCGAAGAAGGCCCACGCAGCCAGGTGATGAAGAGGCGAGCGGTAAGGGAAGTCCATCCACCAGTGATGCGGTCACCGACGTGGCAACTCAAATGACACTGCCTGACACCGCGAACGAACCGCTACTGACGCAGATCGCCCGGGCGCAGGTTGGGGAGCGTCACGAAGCCGTTTCCGGCGACCTGGAAGAGGATGACCTCGAGCGCCGTGTCGCCGTTC
>JANXVA010000552.1 GCA_025351875.1 Myxococcales bacterium
GGATGCCGGGCGCGGCGGCGGCGGCCGGCGGCTCGTAGTTCTGCAGGCGGTAGATCGTCACCGGCTGGCTCTTCATGCTCGCAAACGGCTGCGAGAGCGCCGACGAACAGCCAGTGGAGGAGAGCAGAGCGACGACCGCGAGGGCCGAGAGGTGGATACGGTTCATGGCGCCGCGGAGCCTACCACGGAACGCCACGCGCGCGTCCCCCGAGGGCGCCGCGCTGGGTTCGGCCGCTGGGCTGGGCTACTAACGAGGCAATGCTTCGCATCAAGAAGATCGATCACGTCGCCATCTGCGTGCAGGACGTCGACGACGCCATTGCAAAGTACAAGCAAGTGCTGGGGCTCGAGCCGCAGGTTCGCGAGGTCGTCGCGTCGCAGCAGACCGAGGCGGTTCTCCTGCCCATTGGCGAGACGAGCCTCGAGCTCATCTCGCCGCGTGGGAACGTCGGGCTCGAGAGGTTCCTCGAGAAGAAGGGCCCCGGGCTCCATCACATCGCCATCGAGGTCGAGGGGATCGAGGAGGCGCTCGCGACGCTGAAGGCGCTCGGCGTGCCGCTCGTCGACGAGACGCCCCGCAAGGGCGCGCGCGGTCACAAGGTGGCGTTCCTTCACCCGAAGGCCACCGGCGGCGTGCTCGTCGAGCTGGTCGAGCCGGATCACGACGCACCCGCCTGATCCGTTGCCTCGCCCGAAGGGTCGCGTCACGCGGCGCAGATGTACGCTCGGCCCTCGACGAGCCCGGCGCGCGCGAGACGCTCGCGCACCTCGTCACGCGCGCCCGCTTCGCCGAGGGCCACCACGAGGAGCCACTCTCCGCTCGTGGCTCGCGCGATCGCGGTCGTCGCGTCGACGATCGCGCGACCGCGTGCCGTGCGCCCGATCTTTGCGGGGTCGATGTCGACGAACGTACGTGGCGTGAGCGCGTGGGCCTCGAGCGCGCGGGCGAGCCGGCGTCCCGTCTTGCCCGCTCCCCAGACGGCGAAAGGACGATCGCGCTCGCGCAGCCTGGTCGCGAGAAACTGCGCGCGCGCCGCGAGGAAGCACGCGGGCGTGTTCTTCGGTGACGTCCACGTCATGCTCTCCGCGCGCATGCGCCAGCGGAAGAGCACACGGGGCACCTTGGCGAGGCCGTACCCCGCGGCGTCGAGGCGTAGCCAGAGATCGTAGTCCACCGCCCACGCCACGTCGCGGAAGCCGCCGACCGCATCGAGCGCGGCGCGACGGATCATCGTCGAAGGGTGACAGAGCGGCGCCTCCACGAAGATCGCCTGCGCGTGCTCCGCGCGCGAGGTGAGCGCGTTCTGCCACGCGAGGTAGCGCTGCATGCCCGCGGCCGCAGCGGGAAAGGCCTCGACCTGAACACCGACCGCACCGAGGCCCGGATCGTCCTCGAGCGCGGCGCGCTCGGCAGCGAAGCGGCCGGGGAGGGTGATGTCGTCGCTGTCCATCCGCGCGAGGAGCTCGCCGCGCGCCGAGGCGACGCCCACGCAGAGCGCGCGGACGAGGCCGTTCGTGTCGCCCGCGCCCTCGCTCGCGATCGCCACGACGCGCCGATCACGCGCGGCGAACGAGCGGATGAGCGCGGCGGAGTCGTCGCGCGAGCCGTCGTCGATCGCGACGACCTCGTCCTCCGGCGAGAGATCGGCAAGGACGCTCTCGACGGCCTCACCGAGCGTCGCCGCCGCGTCACGATAGGGAAGGAGGACGGAGATCACGGCGTGACGAAGAAGAGGTCGATGGGCAAGTTCGAGCCGCCACCGGTGAGGAGGTGCAGCTCGGTGCCGCCGTCCGCGCCGCCCAGGCTGCCGACGACGACCGCGTCGGTGGTCGTCGCGAGCTGCTCGGTGGCGGTCGGCAGGGCGGTCGTCGTCGTGCCTGTTCGGACGGCGCCGCCCCAGGCCCCGCCGCGTGCGGAGATCGCCGCCGTCGCGGGCGAGGGGAGCCCGAGTGCCACGCGGTAGAGCATGCCGTAGTTGCCGAGAAGCAGCTGCTTCGCGCCGGTCGGTGCGTCGACGCCTTCGAGCGTGTCGTCCGCTTCGTCGAGGCCGAGGCGCAGGCGTTGCACACCCTTCAGCTGCGCCGCTCCCGAGGGAGGCGCCGGCGCGATGAGGACGTCCGCGGCCGGGAAGGTCCCGCGCTGATGGCTCACGTCACGCGTGAGGAGCCCGAGCCCGGCGGTGACCGCGGCAGCGTCGGCGGCGGCCGGCACGCTGACGAACGAGACCTTGAGCGAGGCGTCCGTCGTGACGTCGTAGATCGCGTGCACGAGCTCGTTCTGCCCTGCGTGGAGCTGGTCGAGCGCGTCGTCCAGGAGCACACGTGTAGCCGCGGGCACCGTGACGACGGCGGGCGCGCGATCGGCGAGCCAGTCGAGGAGAACGGTCTTGCCGACCGAGACGTAGGCCGTCGACGGTGCGGCGAGGCCGCGGCGCAGGATGGTGATCTTCGCCGGCTGCGCGCCCTGGTTGAGCACGACGATCGGGAACTTGCGGAGGCTCGCGCCACCATTTGCATGATACACGTAAAAGCGGTAGCGGCCCGCGGGCACCGAGTCCGCGTAGAGCACGCCGTCTTGCGACGGCGCCTCCGGCGAATCGGAGAACAGCATCGTCGGCGCATCGTTCGGCGTGCACACCACGACCGGGAGGCAGGGCGCCGTGCTCTCGTCCATGCCGGCCATGGAAACGACATCACCTCGTGCGGCCGCCCCGAGAGCGGTCGTGAGCGCTGCGGGCGGAGAGAGGGCGGCGCCGGGGCATGTGGTGCGCGCCTTCCGGAACGTCGAGCCCGCGGGACAACCGCCCGCCTCGGCGGCGTCGATCCCGGCGTCGCCGTCCGGCTCGGAGCCACTGTCGAGCGGCCCGGCGGCCGAATCGAGCGTGCTGGCGTCGCGACCGGGCTCGTCGCCACCCGTGCGGTCCTCGCAGGCCGCGATCAGGGACGAAGAGGCGAGAGCGGCGGCGAGGAGGCCGCTCACGAGGGCAAGGTGATGGGCGCGGGCGGACGTCACGCCACCTTCCATACGCCGGAAGCGCCTGGCTCGCGATCACCGTGCGGTCCGCGCGTGGCGACGATCCTGCCCGAGAGCGCAGAGCTCGTCGAAATTCCACATGAATCGTCGCTTGACGGCGACGGGCACGAGGCCGTGGAAGGGCGTGACGTCCTCGTGGCGGAGCCTGAAACCTGCTCCCTTCGCGGCGGGCTTGGTGTAAGTTCCCAGCCCATGAAGATCCTCGGGAAATCGAGAGGCGTCGCGACCGTCATCGCGGTCGCCATCGGCCTCTCTGTGGGGACAGCCGGCGTCACGGTCAGCGTTCCCGCATCCGCGCAGATGGCGCCGACCGGCATTCCCACGCCGCCGACTCCGCCCGCCGGCGCAACGGCGAAGCCCGCAGCGCCGGCGACGCCGCCCGCCGCGAAGCCTGCGGCCGCCAAGCCCGTCGACCCGAAGCCGCTCATGGCTTCCGGCGAGAAGAAGTTCAAGGCCGGCGACTTCGCCGGTGCGCTCACCGACTTCGAGGCTGCCAACGCCGCGAAGGCGTCGCCCGAGGGCGATCGCTTCGTCGGCCTGTGCCAGGACAACCTCGGACATTTCACCGAGGCGGTCGCCGCGTACGAGAAATTCCTCGCGAACGTCCCGCCGAAGATGAAGGAGCAGGGCGACGAGACCAGGAAGCGCGTCGAGGCCATCAAGACGATGCCCGGCAAGATTCACGTCGAGACGACGCCGGCCGGCGCGAAGATCACCGTCGACCTCGCGACGAACCCGAACGCGCAGCCGAACGCGACCGCGACGCCGGTCGACCTCGATCTCCCGGCAGGTCATCACACGCTGAAGATCGCGGCCGAGGGGTACCAGACCGTCGACAAGGAGCTCGACGTCACCTTCGGCTCGAAGCAGGACGTGAAGCTCGAGCTCGCGAGGAACGAGCCACCACCTCCGCCTCCTCCGCCCGTCGTCGCCGAGGCGCCCGCGCCTGCACCGACGCCGCCGCCTCCTCCGCCCCCCGAGCCGCGCAGCAAGGTCCCCGCGTACGTCACCGGCGCCGTGGCCATCGTCGCCACCGGCGTGGGCATCGGCTTCGGCGTGAAGGCCCTCGGCCAGTCGAGTGACTTCGACAAGAACCCCACCACGAAGAAGGCCGACGACGGCGAGAACAACGCGCTCGTCGCCGACATGATGTTCGGCATCGCGATCACGTTCGGCGTCACGAGCGCGGTGCTCTTCCTGTCGAACGATGCGCCGGCGAGCGCGAAGGCCAACCTTCCGAAGGCCACGGCCGCGGCGACTCCCAAGAAGGCGAAGATCACCGTCACGCCTGCCCCCTACGTGACCCCCACCGGTGGCGGCGCCAGCGCGCTCGTTCGGTTCTGAGAGGATCGACCATGAAGTTCAGCAGGATTCGCAAAGGAGTCGTCCTCGTGGTCGCAACAGGGGCGCTCGGCCTCGGCTGTGAGCTCATCGTCGACTTCGACCGCACGAAGATCCCCGTCGAGGGCAGCGATTCGGCCGTCGGTACGGATTCGTCGGTCGACGCGAGCTTCGACGTGAGCCAGCCCGACACGAGCACCGCCGATGCGGCAGCCGCCGCCGACACCTCGGTGCCCGACGCGGCGGATGCGGCTGACGCCGACTGAGCGGCTCTCGCCAGCTCTAGCCCAGCTTCGTCAAGCCAGGTTCTTCGCGACGATGTCGACGTCCGGTGGCAAGTCCACCGGAGCGTTGGCGAGCGGCGTCGGCACGTCCGGCAGCTTGCTCTCGTGGTACGCGAGCTTCAGCTCCGTGAACTTGAGCGCGCTCGCCGTCGACACCACGACCACCCGCTCGGTCGCCCCGATCACGCCGCGCTCGCGCAGCTTCCGTGCACACGCGATCGCGACCCCCGTGTGCGGGTCGGCGTAGAGGCCGGTGCGGTCGGCACGCGCGCATGCGTCCGCAAGCTCGCTCTCGGTCGCCTCTTCCACGACGCCGTTCATGCCGCGCAGCGCCCGCATCGCTCGGGGCGCGCTCACCGGGTTGCCGATGCGGATCGCGCTCGCCTGCGTCTGCTCGGCGACGATGGGTGTGACCTCCTCGGCGCCGGCAATGAATGCACGATACATGGGGTTTGCCTTCGCGGCCTGCGCGATGCAGAGGCGCGGAAGCTTCGTGGTGAGCCCCAGCTCCTTCGCCATCGTGAACCCGGCGAAGAGCGCGGCGGCATTCCCCATGTTGCCGCTCGGGATGACGACCCATTCGGGCACGTCCCAGCCCAGCTGCTGTGCGATCTCGAGGGCGACCGTCTTCTGGCCCTCGATGCGCAGCGGGTTCATCGAGTTGGCGAGGTAGACGAGCCCGCGCTTCGCGAGCTCGCTGACGACCGCCATGCAGCCGTCGAAGTCCGTCTCGAGGGCGAGGACCTTCGCGCCGTGTGCGAGCGGCTGCACGAGCTGCGCCACGCTGACCATCCCGCGCGGCAGCAGGACGACCACCGGCAGGCCCGCCGCCGCGCCGTACGCGGCGAGCGCGGCTGACGTGTCGCCGGTGCTCGCGCAGGCGATCGCTCGAACCGACAGCGCTCCCGAGCGCATCGCGTGGTTCACGACGCTCACGAGCACGGTCATGCCCAGGTCCTTGAACGAGCCGGTGTGCGTCGTCCCGCACTGCTTGACGAGGAGCTCGCCGAAGCCGAGCTCGGCGGCGAGGCGGCGCGCCGGATAGAGCGGCGTCATGCCCTCGCCGGTCGTCACGACAGCGTCGTCCGGGACCTCGGGTGCCACCCACTCGCGCTTGCTCCACACGCCCGAGGTGGGCGCGCCCTTCACGTTCGAGGTCGCGGCCCATCGCTCGTCGAAGAGCGCGCGCCACTCGTCGCCGCTCGTCTTCTTGAGGACGTCGAGATCGTGCGCGACCTCGAGCAGCCCGTCGCACGTGGGACAGCGGTAGATCGCGGTTGTGAGCGGGAAGGTCCCCGCGCAGCCCTGAAAGCAGCGAAAGCTCGCGGTCGGATGCGCCATGATGGCAGAGCCCTCCTCAGGGCTTGAGTACGCAGCGGAGATACGGCGTGTTCGAAGCGGAGGGACGGCATGCCTCGTTGGAGGCGCAGTCGGAGTCCTTCCCGCACACGTTGAGGCACTT
>JANXVA010000566.1 GCA_025351875.1 Myxococcales bacterium
CTCCAACGAGCCTCGCACCTCGCCGAGCGTCTACTGGAAGTTGGCGGAGAGGACGTGATCCACTTTCGTCAAGTTGACGGCCGCGGTGAACGACAGCTGGTCGTTCGGCTCGACAACACCGCCGGCAGCCGCGGAACCCATGATCGTCGCGGTGATCCCCAAGGTGTACGGATCCAGAGGGAACGTGAATTTTGTCAGCCATTCGCAACGGGCGATCCCGGCGCTGCAACCCACCGTCGGGTTGTCGCCGTCATAGAGCGCTCGGGTCAGCAGGAAGCCGTAGCCATCGAGCATGGTCTCGATCTTAGTGGTGATGCTTCCGCGGGCACCGCTTCGGAGGAAGCTGAAGACGGTGGTGGGGGAGGCGGGGGGCGGGTTGAGGCGGGCGTCGGCAAAGGACGCCGTGATCATCTGTGTCGAGCCGACGGTCGCGGTGATGTTGCCGGGCGGGTTGAACTCCACTTGCGACATGGTCCCCGTGTAGAGAATGTACGTCGTCGTCCAGATCGTCGTCTGCTTGTCCCAGACCTTGTTGGGCGGGTCGTACTTGCCGTTCGACGGCGCGACGTCGGCGTAGAACTCGCCCGGATCCCACACGTTGTTGTCGTTGGCGTCGACGAAGGGCTCGCCCTGGTCGATGAAGTTCTCGCCCGGATCCCACTGGCCGTTGGAGTTGTTGTCGTCGAAGGCCTCCTCGCCGGCGACGTACGCGAGGACGGTGACGAGCGCATCGCGCTGGTTGCCGCTCGGCCCCGACGGCTCGGTGGCTTGCGGCGTGACGTCGACAGGGGGGAACGTCCCGACCGTGCTGAAGTCGACGGTGGCTTTGCCTTCGTCGGTGTTCGAGCCCGCCGGATTGAACGGCGCGGACTGGACGCTGCTCGGGATTGCGCCGGCCTCGACCTTCAGATTGACCGTCGTGGGCTTTCCCACGGGATTGTTGAAGCGATCGACGAGCGTGATTACGCAGCTCGTCTTCAGCGGATGCGGCGGCAACGGGTCGATGTAAGCCGCAAGGTTCTTGGTCGCGCACTGCAGACTGAAGCCGCGATTCGCCGGCGTGACGCCGCGGACGCCGATGGCCGGGCTCTTCGCCTGGAGGGGGGGATTCGTGCCGACGACCGTGGCCGTAACGACGAAGACGCCGAGCGTGACGCCCGACTGCACGCGCGCCGTTGCCTTGCCGTTGCTGTCGGTCTTGATCGTGACCGAGGAGACGCCCGCGGTTCCGCCGTCCCCGGAGTCACCCAGGAACTCGGTGCCCGACGGAGGCGACTCGAGCTCGAACTTCACGTCGACGCCCGAGACGGGTTTGCCGACGCTGTCCTTCACGATGAACGAGACGTCGGCGAGCTCCTGGAAGCCCGACTTCTTGATGCCCATGATGCCGCACGCGGTCGTGCCGCAGATCGTGGAGAAGTGCGCGATGTCCGCGGGCACGCCTGGCAGCGCAGCGTCACTCGAGTCGGCAAGGCCTCCCTCTCGCGGCGTCAGTCCTCCTTCCCCGAAGACGTCTCCGCCGGCGTCGGGGCGCGCGCTCCCGGAAGAGCACGCGACAGGAGCCGATGCGATCACTACTGCAAGCCCACCGACCATCGCGAGATAGGAAAGACGCATCCTCGAAGGGTACACCTTGCTCCGCGCGCTTTGAAATGAGCTGCGGTCCGGTTTCTCGCGCCGGACCGCCAGCTTCGAAGAACAATGCCTTTCCCCGGCAAGTTACGTGGGCGGAGACTGTAGGCGCACGCCGATACCCCCTGAGGGGGTTGCGGAAAACCGCGTCTTCCGTTTCGCGAAGTGGCTCAGCGCGTGCGGCGACGTCGGCGCGCGATCGCCGCGACGAGACCCGCGAGCACGAAGAGCCCCGCGGCGTCCGTCCCTCGGCCGTGCACGAGGCAGCCGCATCCGCCGCTGTCGCCCGCCGCGCCGCAGCTCGTGCCGGGGCCCGCGCCCGGGCCGCCGCTCGTGCCGCTCCCCGCGTCGCCGCCGCCCACGCCGCCGCTCGTGCTCGTCCCGCCGTCCGGTCCGACCACCGGAGGGATCGCATCGGGCGCGATCAAGTTCTTCGACGGGTCGCGATCGAGCAGCCTGCCGAGCCAGTACGCCGCGAGCCAGTCGCCGCGCGGGTTCAACCGGTTCGACGGCCCGTCGTTCACGCCGAACGGATCGGAGCGCCACGCGAAGTTCGTGTCGGGCCGAACCGACACGGGCACCGACATCGTCGACACGATCGATCCTCCGCGCCCCTTCGAGGACGAGAGCGGGATCGTCGTCACGCCGTCGACCGCGAGGCACGAGAGCGCCGCGATCTCTCCCGCGTCGCAGTTGACGATGTCACGCTGGATCGTCGGCGCCGCCGGATAGGCGACGAGCGCGTCGTGCATCCGCGCGGGCACCTCGGGGCGCACTGCGCCGCCGAAGCCCGCGACGATCACGTCGAACCAGGGCTGCTTCGCGTACTTCGCCGAGCGGTTGTTGCCGGAGTCCCAGAACTTGTCGATGAGCTGCGTGAGCTTCGCGCGGACCGCCGGGACCGTCTCGATCCTCCCGAGCGTCGCGAGCGCGATGGCGAGCATGTTCGCGTTCGAGAAGTTCGTCGCCTCGCCGACGAACAGGAGTGGCGCCGTGGCGACGGCGTGGCCCGGGTAGTCGCGCGCGGTGACGAGGTCGTCCTCGTAGTACTTCTTGAGCACCGCATCGCCGCTCATGCGATGCGCGGCGCGGATGATCCCCATCGCGAGCGCGGCGTTGAAGCCGTTCTGGATCGACGAATTCGCGCCGAGGACGATGCCGCTCGAGCCGTCGACGAGGCGCGAGTTGAGATCGCCGAACGACGTCGGCCGTCCGTCGGCGTCGTGCGCGACGAGGTCGACGTTCGGGCCAGAGCCGATCTTCATCAGCTCCTTCGCGAAGCTCACGAGGTCGGTGACGAGCGCGTCGACGACGTCCTTCGGTGCCGCCGTGTCCGTCCGGAGCGCATCCCAGAGCCAGAGCACGCCGAGCGCGTATCCGGAGAGCTGATCCTTGCTCGTGTTGTCGACCCAGATCCAACCGTCGAAGCCGCTCGCGACCGGCGCGCGCCACGTGTCGGTCTTCGATGCGGGAAGCGGTGCGCCGCCGCCGTCCTTCAGTGGAGTGAGCGTCGGCACCGTGCCGGGGAGCGCCGGCTCGCCCGCGAGTGGTGTCACGCGACGCACGCCGCGCGCGACGACGCCCGGACCGCCGATCGCCGCGAAGACGTGCCACGTCCGCGCCGCACGGATGCACGCGTCGCGTGCGCGCGTGATCTCTGCGGCGGGAGCGTTGTCGCGCTTCAGCACCATGAGCCGCGCCGCGAGCCCGACCGACGCGATGCCGGAGAAATTTCCCATGTCTCCGTGCTCGTCGAAGCTCTCGACCACGTCGAACGGATGCTTGCCGGTGAACGCCTGGAACGACTGACCCTGCGCGAAGAAGTCCTTCACCGACTGGATGTCGGCCGGCTTGATGAACGCATCGAGGTTCTGCCCGCTCTCGGCGCGCGCAAACGTGTCCTGCTGTCGCTCGTAGGTCGCGGCGAGCGCGTCGAGCGCGGGGTCGGCGGCGAGGATCGGATCGGCGTTCGCCACCGAGGCCGAGAAGAGGAGCACGGCAGCGAGCGGAAGTCCGGGGCGCATGGGGCCGGGACTATAGCGCCGTCCCAGCCGCGGTCACGTCGGGCGGCGGTCAGCGTGCGGACTCGGCCTCGCCGATGACGTCGCTCATGAAGTGAACGAGCGCCCACTGGTCCGCGACCGACGGCTCCTTCAGCTCGACGTGCTCGATCGCCGGGCTCACGAGCACCATGCAGCCGCAAAACCTCTTCGTGTCCGTGGAAGGGAATCCGCGAGCGCCGTCCGTCCGAGTCCTGGACTTGGGCTCGCGAATATGGCGCCGGAGCAGCTCCGAGATGCGCGGGGCACAGGTCCAAGCGTGGACTTGTGGGCGCTCGGCGCGTGCCTGTACCGGCTCCTCACTGGAGCCCATCCCTTCCCGGCGTCCAACGCGGCGGCGATCTGCGGCCATATTCTCGGCTCGGCACCAAAGCCGATTCGAGAGCTGCGTCCGGACATCTCCGCTCCGCTTGCGCTGCTCGTCGAGCGATGTCTTCGCAAGGCTCCCGAGGAGCGCCCGCTGTCGGTGCGTGATCTTGCCGCCGAGCTCGCCGGCGTGCACGAGGCGCTGGCGCGAGTGGTGCCCGACGCCGCGGCCCCCGCCGCTCCCGGCCTCGCACGATCAGGGATACGGCATGGCTGTGGCCGCGGGCATCACGCTCGCGTGCATCCTCCTGGCGCCAGTCGTTTAAGTGCTCACATCACCCAGCCCTCCGCCGTCCAGCGCGCTCGAGAAGGCGCAGATGGCCAGCACGAACGGACGCTACGGCGCAGTTCGTGCGCTGCTCGAGGGCCGGGTACGCGGCGCCATGCCCAGAACGGTGATGAAGTGCGCCTCGTGAAGGAGGCCGGCAAGCGGATGCGCGACCTGGACTGCGTCCAGGACATCAAGGCGAAGTATCCGTAGCTCATTCCAAGCTCAGCGCGGCACGTCGCACGCGCGTGTCGCGACAAGGGCGTGCGCTTCTTGTCCTCGAGCGCCTACCGATTCGCCACGGGCTCACTCTCGGCGAGATCGTGGCGTGGCGCGCGAAGCTCGAGGGCTATCGCGCGCTCGTCATGCCGTCGCCCAACATGCCGACGTACGACACGGCGCTCGTCTACCCCGGCGGGTGCCTCCTCGAAGGCACGAACCTCTCCGATGGACGCGGCAAGACGCGCCCGTTCGAGATCACCGGCGCTCCGTGGGTGTCGGGGTGTCGCCGCCGACGGGCT
>JANXVA010000462.1 GCA_025351875.1 Myxococcales bacterium
CGCGCGCCGCTAGCGGGTTCCCACGAGGATCACGCCGCGGTGGCGCGCAGGCTGAAGTCCCAGAGCTCGGTCGCGAGATCTTCGCGCAGCCCAATCGGGTTCACGCCGCGGGGCGCGTCCCGATCGATGTAGAGCGAAGCATCGTCGCCCGAGACCGGCACGGTCGCCGCGTGCTTCAGACGTGCGCCGCCGACGTCGACCGACGCCATCGGATGCACGAGCTTCAGCATCGCGAAGAGCGGCGCGGGCATGCGCCGGAAGATGTCGCTCGCGATCGGTCCAGGGTTCATGCTCACCGACGTGATGCGCGGATGGCGCCGGCGCAGCTCCGCCGTGAAGAGCACGTTGCACTGCTTCGACACGGCGTACTCGGGGAGGCCGGTGTAGCTCCGGGTCGCCTCCGACAGGTGATCCCACGGGATCGCCTTCGCCTTGTAGTGATTGCCGCTCGACACGTTGACGATCCGTCCCTCGGCGGCCTCGGCGAGTCGGCCAAGGTAGCGGCCGATGGCCGCGAGGCCCGACAGCTCGTACGGGAATGCCAGCACGTACTGCCGCACGGGGGCTGAAGGGAGCACGCAGTCCACCAAGTGCGCCGCGCTGCCTGCCATGCGACGGCCGGCACAGCTCTGACACAGGGGGCAGTCCCCTCAGCTTGCACGAGAAGGCGACGGCCAGGTCTTTGCGGCACGAGACGCACCGCACATGGACGAAGCCGCGGGAGAAATCACCGCACTCGAGAAATCACCGCACTCGAGGTACTTCCGAAACTCGTCCTCGACGTACTTCGGCAGCGGCCCTCGTAAGCCTCGTGCGCATGACGCAAAAATTCTTCGAGGTGCTCTTTCACGAGACCGAAGCGCACCGTCTCCTGGGGACGACGCGGGACGTACGGAGCCGCAAGTCGCGACACGCACCTGCTCTCGCTCGCCGCGTGCCAGCGTCGCGCTCCTGCAATTGCGGTCGCTTAGCGTGGCCGACCCCTGGCCCCGGCCACTTCGCTCATGTCCGAGGACAGCGTCACAACGCGTGACGTGCTCGCACACGTACGCGTGGGCGGCTTCCCGATTGAGAGACGGGATGAAGGGGCGCGATGGGCACGCGCACGGTGAACGTCGCGCCCTTACCGTCGCCTTCGCTGTGCGCGCCGATCGTCCCGCCGTGCTTGGAGTGGACGGACTACGCCGCGCCGGTTCCCTCGAGTCTCATGGCGCATCGAGGAGTCGCGGGACGTGCTCTCGGAGGTGCGATGTGAACGCGCGGACCTTCGGCGGGAGCGGGTTCGCCTGCGGATAGACCACGTACAACGTGCCCATCGTCATCTGGCTATCGGGGAGCACGCGCACCGCACGCCCCGCGGCGAGCTCGTGTCGCGCGACGAACGAGGGAAGTGGGCCGATGCCGAGGCCCGCGACAATCGCTTCGCGAACGAAGAAGAAATCGTTCCCGCTCAGGCGCGGTCGCAGCTCCAGCTTCGCTCTGCCCTTCGGGCTCGTGATCGAGAACACGTTCGTGTCGCCAGGGAAGAAGCCGATCGTGTCGTGGTCGTGGAGATCTTGCAGACGTTTCGGTAGCTCCCGCTGTGCCGCATAGTGCGGACTCGCGTAGAAGGCGATGTTGACCGGCCCCAGCTTCTTACCGATGAGCGAGGACGACGGGAGCGATGGGCTCATGGCGACTCGGATGCCGACATCGAATCCTTCGCGAGCCAGATCGACCGGCGGCAATCCGAGCGTCACCTCCGGACGGACGCGTGGGTGACGCGCAAGGAAGCTCGGGAGGAGCGGCGCGAGCACGAGGGCTCCGACGTCCGAGAGCGTCGCGATGCGCAAGATGCCGTACGCCTCGCTCGCTGTACGGCCGAGCGCGGCCGGCGCATCTCGCAGCGCCGCGATGTGCGGCGCCGCCATGTCTGCGAGGAGGCGCCCTGGCTCCGTGAGGACCGGACCTTTCGTCATTCGACGAACCAAGGCGACGCCGAGATCATCCTCGATACGACGAACCGCTCGGCCCACAGTCGACTTGGGAACCCGAAGCTTCTTCGCGGCGGCGGAGAGCGAGCCCGACTCGGCGACCTCGACCAGAATGCGGAGCTCTTCGAGGCGCGCTTTCTGGAGTCCCTCACGAACCTTCGGCATCCGAGCATGGTTGCATCTATGCAACCTCAGGTACACGATAACTCATCTGTGCAACCCGGCGAGCGCACGGCAAGCTCCTGGTCATGGCTACCTCGAAGCGAATATTTCTCATGGCCACCGGAGCCTTCGCGGCGTTCGGAGCGTCCAGCCTCCTCCTCCGTCGTCTTGTCCGCGCTGACGACAGCGAAGCGACCCGATCTTCCGCGGGCGACAAGACGCTTCCTCGGACGCCTTCGGGCGACCTCGGCCCCTTCTACCCGGTCGAGCAGCCCCTCGACACCGACTTCGATCTCACGCGTGCGCGCGAGAACGGCCCTCGAGCGCGCGGCGAGCTCATCGAGATCTCCGGCCGCGTGCTCTACCGCGATGGCACACCGCAGGCGAACGCGCGCCTGGAGGTCTGGCAGGCCAACGACGTCGGTCGCTACGCGCACCCGGGCGACACTCGCGTCGTTGCCCCGCTCGATCCGAACTTCCAGGGCTACGCAGACGTTCGAGCTGACGCGACCGGCGCCTTCCGCATCTTGACGATCAAGCCCGGCCGCTACCCGGTCGAAGGGACGTTCGAGCGCTCGCCCCACGTTCACTTCGACATCCGGGGCCGCCAGCGCCGGCTCGTCACGCAGATGTATTTCGACGACACCGACGCCAAGGTGCTCGCGCAAGACAAGCTGCTCCAGCACGATATGTGGGGGAGGACCAATCCCTTGCCCTCCACCATTTTCGCGAAGCTGCAGAAAGGGCACTCGACGCTGGACGCGAGCGCACGGCACTACCAGTTCGACATCGTGCTCTGACGTGCTCGTCCGCGGCTACGGAGCAAGAGGCTGCGCGTCGCGTTGGGCGTCGAAGGCCGCCAGAGAATGCGAAGTTTGGCGCGGCGGAAGCGCAGTTACTTCCGCTTGCTGAAGAAGGTCTCGAGCTCGTCGAGCTCGAAGCCGATCTGCGGGTCGGTCAGCGCGCTCGTGAAGCGTTCGGCGCTCGCTCGGAGGCGATCGCGCTCGGCCCTATCGCCGAGCAGGCGCGCGACC
>JANXVA010000653.1 GCA_025351875.1 Myxococcales bacterium
AGCTTCGCGTCGTCGTCGCCTCGTATTTCTCCGGAACGCCCTTCGCCGCGGAGAAGGGCTTACGGCAGAAGTAGAACCCGACGTACGAGAGCCACGTCGAGGCGAACACCTTCACGCGCCAAGCTCGGTGAGCTCTCGTGAGGGGCTCGCTCATTGCCGTCCAACGTACCTTTTCCCGCGGCTCGCGCGCGCGAGCTACGTCCTTACTTCTTGGCGGAAGGGTCGACGCATGCGCCCTGGACGCAGACGCGGTCGCCCTTGCACTGCGTGTCGAACTGGCATCCGCTGGCGGGCGGCGGCTGCGTCGGCGGCAGTCGCGGCGCGCCGCTGACGGCGTTGGCGGGCGCGGCGTCCTCGACGCGCTTCAGGACGGTGGCCTTGATGTAGATGCCGTACCCGTTGACGATCGCGAGGGCGGCGTCGCCGCCGGCACGGCAGACCTGCGGCCGGATGCCCGTTCGGAACTCACCGAGGTTGGTGGTCGCGCCGGACGTGAGGTCCAGCGTTCCTAGCTCGACGTAGCCGCCGTTGGGCGGAGACGTGAGCATCTCGAACGTGCAGTTCTCGGGACGCGCAGGCTGCTTCGGACCGGTCCGGGTCAGCGTCGTCTCGACGCCGCAGCCGAGGAGGCACAGCGCGCAGAAGAGGAAGAGCGACATGGGCTTGGCGGACATCTTTGGGTGCCCGCGTCATACAACGGAACCGCGCCGTCCGGGGCGGAGGACAGTGTCGCCGGCCCGCGGAGGCCGTTCGAGCCTGCCGAAGCTGCGGGATCGTTCATGTTCGCGGGGGCCCTCGGCCTGGAAAATCCCGGGCGGTCGAGCGATCCGGCCCGCCCCGAACCGACGCTGCGTCAAAACGCCTAGACCGCAGGGGCAGTCGTGGCTAGAAGGTCGGCCAAACGGAGACAGGCACTCGCATGAAGAAGACCGTCAGTGATTTTGTCACCTTCACGGATCACAGCCTGCAGGGTGAGTGGTCGAGCAAGAAGGTCCCGATGTCCGAGGTGTACGAAGCGTACATCGCCGGTCGGGTCGACATCCCCGCAGACAAGTGGGACGGCTTCTTCGAGAACCGTCACGACCTCGTCTCGTTCACGCTGACCCCGGGCCATTTCAAGTGGGCGGTCACGAACTTCTTCCCCGAGACGCTCATCCACTCGAAGAGCCAGGACAGCCGCGTCGTCGGTGAGCACTACAACCGAGGAAACGACTTCTTCGGCTGGTGCCTCGGCGAGGCGATGGTCTACACGGCCGCCTGGTACGAGACGCCCGAGACCTCGCTCGAGGACGCGCAGTACAAGAAGATCGATCGCTGCTGCGAGAAGCTGCAGCTCAAGAAGGGCGAGACCCTCCTCGACATCGGCTGCGGCTGGGGCACCTTCGTCGCCCGCGCGGCGCGCGAGTTCGGCGCGAAGACCTACGGCGTCACGCTCGCCCAGGAGCAGGTCGATTTCGGCACCGATCGCATCAAGAAGTACGGCGTCGAGGAGCTCGCGAAGGTCGAGGTCTGCGATTATCGCAACGTGAAGGGGCAGTTCGACAAGATCGTCTCGCTCGAGATGGTCGAGCACGTCGGCATCAAGAACCTGTCGGGCTATTTCGACAAGGTCCACTCCCTCCTCAAAGACGACGGTCTCTTCGTCCTCCAGTGGACGGGCATCCGTAACCTCTACGCTCCGCAGAACCCGCTCACGGCGCTCTCGCTGAGGCCCGAGGATCTGATCTGGGCGCTCTTCATGGCGCGCTACATCTTCCCGGGCGCCGACGCGAGCCTCCCTTGCTCGGCGATGCTCGCCGCCGCCGAGAAGGCCGGCTTCGAGGTCTCCGACGTCGAGCGTATGAGCTCGCACTACATCCTCACGCTCCGCGCGTGGCGCGACCTCTGGGTCTCGAACAAGGAAGAAGTCACGAAGGCGTACGGCGAGCGCTGGTACCGCCTCTGGTACTTCTTCCTTCACTGGTCGGCGCTCATGGGCGACCAGGGCACCGGCTTCACCTACCAGGTGACGATGCACAAGAACCACGAGAAGTTCAACCGCACGGTCGCGACGCGCAAGGTCTGAG
Organism: Myxococcales bacterium; assembly: GCA_025351875.1. Taxonomy (GTDB): domain Bacteria; phylum Myxococcota_A; class Polyangia; order Polyangiales; family Polyangiaceae; genus Labilithrix. The sequence continues at coordinate 2,067 of JANXVA010000653.1, forward strand.
CCCGATTCGCCGCGCCGGGTTTTCCCCTGGCGCGGCGTTTCTGTGTCCGCCGTTCGGATCCGCCTCGTGACGACACAAACCAAACCGTTCGATCCGAG
>JANXVA010000668.1 GCA_025351875.1 Myxococcales bacterium
CAACGGAGGCTAGTTGGCGGGCTTGCCGTCGGGGCCGAGGACCTTGTCCTGGGCGCACTCGGCGGTCGCCTTTTCCTTGGTGGTGCCGGCCGTCGCGAAGATCCACTTCTGGACGCCGCTCGAGAGCCGCGCTCCGCAGACCGCGCCGGTGTGATCGCACGGGCCTGCCTTCCATACCCGGCCTGCGGTGCAGTCCTTCTTGGCGTCGGCGTCCGGATACTCGAAGCAGCGATCCTTGTTGGTCGGGCGCCAGTCGCAGCTGCCGGCGATCTTGCCGCCTCCGCTCAGCGCGTCACACGCGGTGACGGCGAGGAGGACGCCGGAGACGACGACCATGCTGAACACCACGGAGGCGACCTTCGTCCGGTTTACCTGGAGCATTGGCGTGAGGGTAGCTCATGAGCCGATGCTCGATGAAACTCTCGCCACCCCCACACCAAGTAGACAGCCCAAAAACCACCCCCTAGCGAAGAGCGCCGAAGCCAAGCGCTGGGGTTCGTGGGGCGGGGCTCGTCCCGCCCGCATGTAGCCGCGCTACGTCGGTCGGATGCGAGACCTCCGCAGGCGCCGCGCAGGGCCCCACTAACCAGCTCGCCATTCTCCTCGACACCAGCACGTGGGGCAGCGGCGCCCGGGATCCCTCCCGCAGCAAGGCAAGACAGCGGCCTGCGGGCGGGACGAGCCCCGCCCCGCGAACCCCATTGACCCCCTGGGCGCGCGCCCCGAGCGATCACCTGAGGCGCGTGACGTACCAAGCCCCGCGCCACGCCGTCATCTCAGCGATGTCGAGGTGTCGCTGCTTGCCTTCGATCGTGAACGTCAGCTTCGAGTGCTTCACGCGCCACAGCGGCCTCTTGAAATCGCGCTTCTTCGGCGCGAGCTGCGAGATCGAGTGCCCGAGCTCGAACGACACGAACTTCGCGTTCTCCAGGCCCTTGGTGCGCTTGTGCGTACGCTCGACGGCGCGGTGGAATGCGCCGGAGAGCTTCCGCTCCCAAGTTTTTTGCGGGTCGGCTGAATCGATGGTCGCGACGTAGCCGTCGCGAGGGAACAGCGCATCGTTCGCGAGGTCGGGGTTGTCCTGCGCGATGGCCTCGAGGAGGTGTCGCATCCGCGCCGAGAGATCCTCGCTCGTCGCGGGCGGCATCAGCAGGTCGTCAGGCGACACACCGCTGTCGGCAGCGTGCGCGCCAGCCTCGGTGCCCGCATCCTTCGCGCGCGACAGCAGCGCGGAGTCGCCCCCGTCCGGCACTCCCGCGTTCTTGTCACCGCATCCCGCAACAGCGAGCGCGACGAGCGCCGCGAGCTGCGTGAGCCGCTTCTGCACGATCAGGCGAGGTTCGGCAGCGTGACGATATCGACGTGGAGAACCTCGTCGAAGGCCCTGATCTCGGCCATGCAACCCTCGCTCGGACGCGACACGACCCGAAGCTTCGCGCAGGAGGCGCCGCCGCCCTCGAAGACCGTGTTCGTGACCTCTTCGACGTTGATTCCGTGGCGCTTGATCACGGCCAGCACGTTCGCGAAGGTGCCGACCTTGTCGAGCATCCGGATGACCATCTGGAAGCGCGCCGTGGACAGGTTCATCACGTTGACGACGTTGGGGACCTCGCCCTCGAGGAGGAACGAGCGAATCACGCGGACCGTCTCGGTGGCGATCGAGAGCTGCGCTTGATCCGTCGATGCGGCGATGTGCGGCGTCGCGTAGAGGAAGCCGCCCGTCGCCGTCGCCGGCGCGACGTTGAAGAGCTCCGCAGAGATCTCCTTCTTTCCGCGTGGCTCGTTCGGGACGACGTCGATCCCGACGCGCATTCCACGCGCGGTGATCGCCTCGCGCATGGCTTCGTAGTCGACGAGGTCGGGGCGCGCACAGTTGATGAAGATGCTGCGCTTCGGCATGAGGTCGAAGATGCGCTTGTTGAACATCCCGCGCGTGCGGTCGTTGAGCGCGAGGTGCACGGTGAGGATGTCGCACTTCGCGGCGAGCTCCTCGAGGGTCGCGGCATGCCCGATGCCGAGCTCCGCGGCGCGCGCCGGGCTGAGCCCGCGGCTCCAGCCGATCGGATGGAGGCCGAACGCCTTGCAGCGCTGAGCGACGTCGCGGCCGATGGCACCAAGGCCGACGATGCCGATGGTCTTGCCGATGAGCCCCTCGGCCTTCGCGTACTCCGTGCGCTCCCAGCGACCGGCGCGGAGGGACGCGACCGCGTCGGGAATGCGACGGTCGATCGAGACGAGGAGGCCGAAGACCAGCTCGGCGACGGCCGAGGAGTTCTTGCCCGGGCAGTTCGCAACGTAGATGCCACGCTCGCTGGCCGCCTTCACGTCGATGGTCGCCGTCTCGGCGCCCGCACGGACGATGAGGTTGAGCTGACGCGCCCCTTCGATCGCCTTGCGCGTGACCTCCTTCGAGCGAACGACGAGGATGCCGACCCCCGTGAGCTTCGTTTCGAGCGTTTCGCGCGTGAGCTCGGGCTCGTACACGACGTCGACGGGGAGCGTGCGGAGCTCTTCGACCGCACGGGGGTGAAGCTTGTCGGCAATGAGGAGACGCATGGCGGCGCGCAGCTTAGCCGAAAATGGAAGAACTTGCAGGGGAAGCGCCGGGAACAACGCCGCTTTTTCGGCGGGGCGCGGCCCGTCTCATCAGGCCGCGGGAATCATGGCGCGCCCGCGTTTCGTGACCAGCGCAACGCCCCCCGAAGCGCCATCCGGCTCGAGGAACGGCCCGAGCTGACCCTGGGCGAAGCGGGTCATCTTGGCGTCGAACGGCCCACCCTTGGCGGTCGCTTTCACCTTCAGGTAGAGCTCTCCGCGCTCGTTCGCGGTGATCGTCGCCGGGTCGAGCGCCTCCTCTGTCCCGTCGCTGAGCACGAGGATCGCGTCCCCGTCGTCGACCCGCACGCTCCGCACGAAGTACGGGACGTCGTCGACGACGAAGTACGTCCAGTCGTAACCGTTCGTGAGGATGTACCGGCCGTCGTCGGGGTGGCGTGCGATCCACGTGTGGAAGGCGTCGCGCAGCTTCGGATGCTCGACGGCGACCTCATCGTGGAAGAACCGTCCCTCGTGGTCGAGCCGGATCGTGCTCTCACGCGATCGACCCTCGGGGGCAGGGAAGCGGAAGAACTCGGGATGCTCCGACGGTTTCATGCGCAACCTCCGACCAAAACCTAGCACCGGATCGAGCGGCAGATAGGCCGTGAGACCACGCGATGTTCGCCGCGGCGGGGCGTCTCGTTTCGAGAAGCGGCGGGCCTCAGTCCAAGCCGAAGAACGCCACGATCCCGGCGAGGTCCTCGTCGGCGAGCACCTCACGCGAGAACGGAGGCATGCTCCCGCCACCGCGGAACGCGCCCATGCGCGCCTTGCCGATGAAGACGAGGCGGAGCTTCTCCGGCGTGAGCATCGCGTGTCCGCGCACGACGTCGTCGGGCAACACCGGGATGAACGTCGCCAGGCGTCCAGCACCACCGTGGGCGGTACCGTGGCAGGTCCTGCACGCGAGGTCGTAGGCGACGGCGCCGCGCTTCGCATCCCCGGTCGGGAGATCGGTCGGCGACACGACCGTGAACGCAACAGGTGCCGGCAACGTGGGCGGAAGTTGCGCGATGTACGCGTACATCGCGCGTGCGTCCTCGTCGTCAGTGGTCCACGGCGCGCGTGCATCCATGAAGAACATGCGGCAGTCGTTCACCGATTCGAGGAGGTCGAGCCGCTGTCCTCCCCAGAAGCTCCGCCGAGTCGTCACGCCGGCGAGCGGCGCGCCGGGCTGAATGGTGGTCGTGGAGCCGTCGCCACGGTGGCACGTCGCGCAGGTGAACGTGTTGCTGGCGGAGGGGGAGGCCTTGGGATCCGAGAAGAGCGCGCGTCCATGGTCGACGGCGGTCCCGTTCTGCGGATCGGTGCTCGACGATGCGAGACATGCAGAGAGCGTGACCCCAAGCGCGACGACGGCGGCTCTCATCGTCCACGTCCCACGAAGGAGCGCCCCGGCGACACTCCGACCGCGGTCCGCGTGCGCACCTCGAGCGTCGCGGCGTCCACGGTGAGCACGGCCCCAGGCACGTTCGCGAGACCCTCGCACACCACGAAGACGGTCGCAGGATCGGCCGCCACGATCGCCTCGAGAGGCTGCGCGCACGTCGCTACATCGAAGACCTTGGTCCGCAGGACTGCGCCGGTCGACGCGTCCACGACCGACAGTGCGTCGAGGCCGCGCGTCGGAACGAACACGCGTGCGGCGTCGGCGGACCATGCCGCGAAGTAGGGAGAACCGAGCAGCGGCACGACGAGCGACTCCATCGACGCCAGCGCGATGTCGAGGAAGCGCAGCTCCTTCGCGTCGCGGTTCGAGACCGCGAGGCGACCTCCGGAGGGCGAGAGCGCGACGGCGTAGGGACCGAACGCCGGCGGGCCCACGGGGGGATCGGGCTTCACGCTCGAGGCCACGGGCACCCTGATGACGGGGGCGGTCGTATCGACGAGATCGACGATGGCGACGACGTCCTCGCCGTAGCACGCGACGAACGCCTTCGCTCCGTCGGGATGAGAGAGCGTCACGCCGTGCGGAGCGACACACACGAGGAGCTTGTCCGGCTCGGGCGTTCCGAACGCCTGGATGGTCCGCGGGTCGACGACCGCGAGGCTTGCGCGGCGAGCTTCGATGGAGGCCTGCGCATTGGAGGCCGCGGTGAGATCGAAGTGCGTGACGACGAGGCGCTGCCCGTCGTCACTCAGCGCGATCTCGCCGGGGTTCGGGTCGACGCGCAGCTCCCCGACGGCGCGGAGGTCGTCGAGCGCGAGCACCTGGACCCATCCCGCGACGTTGCTGGCGCCGTGGGAGTGCTGCCCTGCGTTCGCGGCCGAGCCAGGGTACGAGAGCACCGTGTAGGCGACGCCGCGCGCACGGTCGGCGACCACCTGATGCGGTCCGTCCACGGCGACGGGGTCGCGACCAATCGGTGCGGCGCCGACGGGCTCGCCGCTCCCGAGATCGACGAGCGTGAGCGTGTCCGATGCGCTGCTCGGCACGAGCGCGAAGTCACCGTCGGGGAGGGCGAGCTTCGGCCGTGTGCTCGGATAGGGCGCGGGACCCGCGTACGGCTCGAAGACGCGCGGCGCGGCACCGTCGTCGCTCGCACAGGAGGCGAGGGACGTGAGGAGCAACGCAGCGAGCGGCAGCCGCACCCGCGGATGCTAGCTGACCCAGCTCTCGTCGCTCACAGGTCCTTGGTGAAGAATTTTCGGAGCGACTCCGGCGGCGCCTCGGGGAGGCCCTTCGTCGTGCCGTCGCCGGGAAGCTTCAGCTTGGGGGCGAGCATCTCCTCGCCCTTCTTGATGGCTGCGAGGTACTTCGGATCCTGCTCGCTGAGGTTCTTGATCTTGCGGAACTCGGTCCAGCGGGCCTCGATCCAGCCGTGCAGGCGCCAGAAGCGCTTGTTCTGGAGGTTCACCGAGGGATCACCGATGTCGATCTTGCTCTTCGCGTCCTGGAATCGGTAGTGGAGGTAGTTGTGCAGGCCGGCGCTCTTGTCCGCCGCGCGCGCGTTCGGGTCGGCCGACGTCGGGCGTAGCGTCGTCTCGAGGTAGAGGCCGAGCTCCTCGTCGGTCTTGAAGTCGGCGAGGTGGTTCTGGAGCTTGTCGATCGCCGCCGCCTTCTTCGCGTCGAACGCCTCTGCGTCGGTCGCGGGGTCGGCCTTGTCCGCGTTGTCCGTCGGGGGCTTCTCCCAACCGTTGAAGCACTCGGCGTTCTTCGGGAACTTGGATGTGAGCGTGCGGATCATCACGCGGTGCATCGCGAGGAACTCGAGGCCGTTGCCCTTCGCTCCTTCCATGAGGTCGGCGCGAGCCCAGCCCTGACGCTTCGCCCAGGCCTGATCGGAGGGGCCGAGGCGGTCCCACTGACGGATCGTGTGCCACTGGAGGTGGTGGCTGCCCCAGTCCTGCGTCCTCAAGTAGGTGAGGATCGGCTTCGGCATCGCGAGCGGCTCGGTGGCCGACACGACCTCGTCCTGCTGTTCGCCGTCCATGTCCGCGGAGGGGTCATCGACGCCGTCGGTGCTGGCGGCGCATCCCGTCGCGAGCATCACGGACACTCCGAGGGCGAAGAGCTTCATCATGATGGCGGCGCTGGTAGCGAAAGGTGTGCCTTGAACACACATCTAAAAGACGAATGGTTTCGTGCCACCACGTCGCCCGATCGGATCCTGGGGACCCCACCCCGACGAGTCTTGACCCCGGGGAGGCGGGGTCTATAAACCCTTCAAAAGTATTTGAAACTTGTGGTCGGAGAGAGGAAAGCCATGGCGTACGACGGGCTTCGGGCATTCGTGAGGGCGCGTGTCGACGCGATCTGGAACGAGCCAGAGATCCCCGCCGCAGCCCCGGCGGAGGAGAAGAGTGCGAACCTCCCGATCGCGAAGCTCGACGCGCGCAAGGATGCTCCCGAGCACGCGAGCGCGAACCGCGCGATGTTCGACCGCATCGCGCCCACCTACGACGTGCTCAACAAGCTCATGTCGTTCGGCATCGACAAGCGCTGGCGCACGAAGGCGATCGCGCTCCTCGGCAGGCGCGATGGTGATGTCGGTCCCGTTCTCGATCTCTGCGCCGGCACGCTCGATCTCTCCGCGATGCTCGAGGAGACGTTCCCCGGCGAACGCATCGTGGCGTGCGACTTCTCCGCGGTCATGCTCGAGCGCGGCAAGGAGAAGATCACGCGTACGGAGCGCGTCGTCGGCGATGCCCTAGCGCTCCCCTTCGAGGACGCGTCCTTCGGCTCCGTGATTTGCGGGTTCGGAATGCGAAACCTCGCCGACCTTCGCGCCGGCATCCGCGAAGCTCGACGCGTGCTCCGTCCCGGCGGCACGTTCGTGACCCTCGAGCTCTTTGCTCCGAAGCTGCTCCGGACGCGCGCCGTACACGCCGCGGCGCTACGCACCGCGCTGCCCGTGCTCGGCGCCGTCGTCGCTCGCGACCGCGACGCGTATGCCTACCTCGCCGAGAGCATGGCTGGCTTCGTGACGCGCGCGCAGTACGAGGCGCTCCTCGCCGAGGAGGGCTTCGAAGCAGTGACTGCCACGGACCTGACGATGGGGGTCGCTGCGATCGTCAAGGCGACCGCGATCGTCAAGGTGAGGTCGCGAGCGAACGGGCACGTGAACGGCGAGGCAAGATCATGAGCACCCGCAAGATCGTCATCGGCATCACGGGCGCGAGCGGCGCGCCGTACGCCAAGCGCCTCCTCTCTTACCTCGACGAGCGCGTCCGGCTCCAGGGCGACGTGGAGGTCGGCGTGTGTCTGTCCTCGACGGCGGCCGAGGTCTGGGCGCTCGAGTGCGGTGGCGACATCCGTGAGGAGATCCCTGCGCGTTTCCAGGTCTGGGGGATGCGCGATTACAAGGCGCCGTTCGCGAGCGGGAGCGCCGGCTGGCACGCGATGGCGATCGTGCCCTGCTCGATGGGAACGTGCGCACGCATCGCCCACGGTATCTCGGACACGCTGCTCACGCGCGCGGCGGACGTGATGATCAAGGAACGTCGCACGCTCGTCGTCGTCCCGCGAGAGATGCCGCTCAGCCTGATCCACCTGGAGAACCTCACGGCGCTCGCGCGCGCCGGGGCCATCATCCAGCCGGCGATGCCGTCGTTCTACGGAAGGACGAAGACGCTCGAGCAAGCGATCGACACGGTGGTGGGCCGCACCTTGGATCAGCTCGGCCTGGACCACGACATGCTGAAGCGCTGGGGTGATGCGGAGGTGAAGTCGTGAGCAGGTTCATCGAAGAAGCGATCGCCAACGGTGGCTTGACCCCGGTGCTCACGGCTCGCAGGGCAGGCGACCTCGAGGCGGTGCGCGGCACGGCTCCGTCGTGGGGCAAGGCGGATTTGCTGGTGCTCGGCGCGGTGGCCGACACGGTACGCGTCGAGGACGTCGGCGACGTCGTGCGCATCCACGAGCACGCCCCGCGCGGCGGAGCGCCTGGCGATGCCGAGATCACGTGGGTCGACGCCTCGGTGTACGCCTCCGAGCTCGAGTTCCTTCGCGCCGTCGCCGTCGCGCGTATCACGGCGCTCGACGGCCCACGCATCGGCGTCGATTGGTCGAAGTGCGGGATGGAGCTCGCGCAGGTCGCGCTCGGCTTCGGGGCCAGCGAGCTGCGTGGTCCGATCACGCGCAAGAGCGGGCTCCCCATTTACGCGGACGAGAAGCTCAAGGTGAAGGGGCAGGGCATGGTCGAGCTGAGCTCGATCAAGCGGCAGGAGATCGGCGCGCTCGTCACGCATGCCGGTCGGCTCCCGGTGTTCGTCGAAATCGAAGAGGAGTCGGCGCGCACGCGCGAGTCCTCGCAGGAGGTGGCCGGTGTCTGAGTCTCCGAAGCTCGTGGCAATTCGCGACAAGGTCCGCAGCGGCGAACGGCTGACGGAGGAGGACGGACTCGCGCTCTTCCTCGAACCCGACCTGCTCGCCGTCGGTGCGCTCGCGAACGAAGTTCGTGAGAAGCGTCACGGCGACCGCACGTACTTCAATCGCAACATGCGCATCGAGGTCACGAACGTCTGTGTCGCCTCGTGCTTGTTCTGCTCGTTCGCGAAGCTCGAAGAGCACATGCCGGGCGCGCACACGATGAAGCTCGAGGAGGCGTGGCGCGAGCTCGAGATGCGCATGAACGACCCCGGCGGTCCTCCGACCGAGGTGCATGTCGTAAACGGCCTCCACCCGGGCCTGCCGTTCTCGTACTACGAGGAGCTTCTACGCGGGTTCAAGCGCATCGACCCGAACGTCCACCTCAAGTGCTTCACGGCCGTCGAGATCCACTTCTTCGCGCAGCACTACGGCATGACGTACGCCGAGGTCCTGGAGAAGCTGCGCACCGCGGGGCTCGAGAGCCTCCCGGGCGGCGGAGCCGAGATCTTCGACGAGGACGTGCGCCATCGCATCAGCCCCGACAAGGCGACGGCCACCGAGTACCTCGAGGTCCATCGTGTCGCGCACGCCATGGGCATGCGCACGAACGCGACGATGCTCTACGGGCACATCGAGACGTTCGCGCATCGCGTCGATCACATCCTCCGCCTGCGCGCGCTCCAGGACGAGACGAAGGGGCTCCAGGCCTTCATCCCGCTCGCGTTCCACCCCGACGGCAACGGCATGAAGAACCTGCCGGCGCCGACCGCGGTGGACGACCTGCGCACCATCGCGGTGAGTCGGCTGCTCCTCGACAACGTCGAACACATCAAGGCGTACTGGGTGAGCCTCACGCCGGACGTCGCTCAGATCGCGCTCCGCTTCGGCGCGGACGACATCGACGGCACCATCGTCCACGAGACGATCTACAAGGCCGCGGGGACGAGCTCGCCGGGCGCGCTCGGGTACGACGAGCTCGTGCGGCTCATCCGCGAGGCGGGTCGCATCCCCGTCGAGCGCGACACGCTCTACAAGGTGGTGCGCGAGCACACGCGCGCCGAGGTGCCCGAGGCTGCGCTCAAGCCCCGCGACCGCGTGAGGCCGAAGTTGCCCGTGCTGCAGGGCAAGCAGGTCCCGTCGTGAGCGCGACGACGCCCGCCAAGCTGCGCGCGCTCGGCGTCGCGTACCTCAACGCGCGACCCCTCTGGGAGTCGTTGAAGGACGACCCGCGGCTCGATCTCGGGCTCGCGCGCCCGAGCGAGCTCGCGCGCGCGCTCGCCGAAAAGGAAGCCGACGTG
>JANXVA010000687.1 GCA_025351875.1 Myxococcales bacterium
CCCACGCCCGTCGTGCTCGCGGTAGGAGCCGCCGGTCTTCTTCCTGACGACGTAGCCGTGCTCGTCCATGCCCCCGAGGTCGGTTCCCCATCGCATGGGACGCGGAACCTGCGGCGCGTCGCCCTCGGGCGTGTCGATCGCGTAGGCGTCGTCCTCGCCGCTCGCGATCCGAGCGAGACGCCGCTCGAATGCGAGGTCGCGAAGTGTGACGAGAGCGCAGACGGCGACGCCGACGACGAGCATCATCGGCGGGAGAAAGAAGAAGAGAGACGGGGTGAGCGTGGACGCAGTAGCGACCGCACTCACGATGGCGAACGAACCGGCTCGCAGGAGCGCCGCGTGATGGACGTCGGGGGTCGTGAGCGGATCCTCCGGATGGAGGCGCAGACCGAGAACCGCGGAGCCGACCGCGCCGAACATCAGGGCTGCGAGGACGAACAAGGCCTGGTTCGACAGGTCGAAGAACAACACCGGCGAGCCGTCGACCATGTGCTTGACGAGATAGACGAGGAGACCGCCCGAGAGCCCGAAGCTCGCCGACATGAGAACGATGAAGCGCGTCCTTGATCGCGCGAAGGTCGACGTGAGGGTCGCGGCCACGCCGAGGAGCACGCCGGCGATCGCAATCCTGACGAAGAGACCGTGCGTGCCCTCGTTCACGACGGCGGCTGCGATCGCGAACGCAGGAAGCGCGAGACACGGCCCGAACCAGGCGCGCGAGAGCGGCGCAATCGACAGGCTCGCTTGCCCCTCGCTCATACGGCGATGCTAGACGGCGAAGCGGTGTAACCGTCGTCCGAATGGCTGGGCTAGCTGAGAAGGCTGGCGATGCGAGTGGCGGGACGGCCGATCAGCTGCTCGAGCGCCGGGTCAACGGCGCCGAACTCGCCGGCGAGGCTCGCGCGGTAGAGGCCGACAGCGATTTCGCCGACCGCCGGAGGCAATCCTCGCTTGACCATTCTCGCGCGGAGCTCGTCCTCGCTGATGAGCTCACGACGAACGGGGCGTCCCCACGCCTTCGACGCCGCCTCGGAGAGATCGGCGAGGTCGAGTGCCTCGGAGCCAGTGAGCGGCGGGGTCGGGCCCTCGAAGCTTCCTTCCTTCGCGAGGATCGCGGCAGCGGCTTCCGCGAGATCGACGTGCGCCGTCCACGAGACTTTACCGTCCCTGGGCGCCTCGACCAGGCCCGTGCTCTTCGCGTCGCCCAGGAGCGCAAGACCGCTCGTGGCGTAGAAGCCGTTGCGGAGCGACGTCCAGGCGAGGCCCGATTCCATGAGCATCGCCTCCGTCGCGGCGTGATCGCGCATCGGCGAAAACTGCGACGACGTGCTCGCCGCCATGTGGCTCGTGTAGACGAGGCGTCGCGCACCGGCTCTACGCGCAGCCTCGACGGCCGTACGATGCTGCGCGATGGGATCGCCGCGGTAGGCGCGAGCATTCGACGAGACCATGAGGACCTGCGTGGCGCCCTCGAAGGCGTACTCGAGGCTCGCGGCGTCGTCGAAGTCTCCTCTACGGACGCGCACACCAAGGGCGGCGAGGGCGGCGGCGTTCTCTGGTTCGCGGCAGCTCGCTCCCACCTCCGAGACGGGAACGCGGCGGACGAGGCTCTCGACGATGGCGCGGCCGAGCTGGCCGGTTGCTCCTGTAACGATGATCATGGGGCTCTCTCTGTGTATCAGCGATGACTGGAGCTCGCCCCTCAGGCGGTTCGGCCTTCAGCGGCTTCTTCGAGAAGCATCGCGAAGATGTCGGTCGAGCCCGGATCCTGGCCGGCCTGGAAGAGCAACGCGGTGATCTGACCTCGGTGGTGCGTCTGGTGATTGAAGACCTGTGTGATGACCCACCAGCGCGGGACCTCCTGCCACTGTCCCTTGCGGAACATCCGGATCGGACCGGCGAGGTCCTCCGCGGTGAGCGCCTCGACGCATGCGTCGAGCTCGGAGTCGGTCGCCTCGCGTGCTCGGCGCAGCTCTTCGAGCTCGGAGGCGAGCTCCTGGTCGAGCGACCTGATGCCGTCGACACCGATGAAGCCCGGCTCCGGCACGCGGCCGACAAGACGCCCGAGCCAGATGCGATCCGCGACCAGGACGTGATTCATCACGTTGTGGATCGAGCCGAAGAACGCACCGCGATCACGCTTGCGCTCCTCGTCGGTCAGGCGTGCGGCCGCGTCGTAGACCTTGCGGTTCATCCAGCGGTTGTAGCGAGAGAAGGCTCGGCAGGCGTCCGGCGTCATCGTCTGCAACCTAGCAGTCCCTGGCAGAACGCCCGTGCGTAGAACAGCGGAGCGAGGACAGGAACGACGACAGGCGTCGTGCATCACCTCGAACCAACGAGCTAAGCTGACGACAGGTCCTTTGAAGTTTCCGCCAGCAATCGCCCTCGTGCCCGGGTTCTTCGGCTTCGACCACAGCGGCGGGAGCACCTATTTCGCGGACCGTTTCGTCGCTGGCTTGCGCTGCGTCCTCGAGGCGCGCGGCATCGTGGGCGTTCCTGTCATCTCCGTTTCAACGCTCGGAATCGCCAGCCTGCGAAAGCGTCAAGAGGAGCTCCTCCGAGAGCTACGCGCGCTCGAGACTCCGACCGAACGCGCGCCTCGCCTCGCAGGGCCGCGCACCTGGCACCTGCTCGGTCACAGCACCGGCGGCGTCGATGCGGCCCTGCTCTTGCGTGACGCGCCGCTGGCCGTCGAAGGCGAGGGCACTGGTTTTTCGCCCGGAGGTTGGGAAAGCTGGGCGGACCTCGTGGGCCGAATCAGCTCGGTGACGACGCTCGCGTCGCCCCACTTCGGTACGGGCCTTGCGGAGTCTCCGCTCGCGCGCTTCGTCGGCGGTCATCCTTCGCTGCTGGCCGTGCGCGACATGGCGCGCGTCGGCCTGGACGTCGCGCAGCGCGGAGATCTCCCGAGCCGGATCCGCTTTGCCCTCAGCGCCTCCCCACGCGCGACGAAGATGCCGTTCTTTCTTCTCCAGATGATGCTGATGAACGAGCTCGCGCGCGATCTGCGCCCCAGCGTGCTCGGCTCGCTCTCGGCGCGGCCGGTCCGGCGCTCTGCCGCGGGACGCGTCTTCTCGGTAGCGACGAGAGCGCCCCGACCCAAGGACGATCACGCCGACAAGCTGTTTCGCGACATGTGGCGCTGGACACACGAGGGCTCGCTAGCGACAGCGTCGCTCCCTTCGTCGACGCAGCCGCTAGACGATCTCACGCTGCGACTGCCCAGCCAGCGCAGCATCGCACTTCCTCCTGCGGACGCAGGGGACAACGACGGGATCGTCACCACGCACCGCCAGGTCTTCGGCGAATTGATCGGGCTCGTCATCGGCGATCATGTCGACGTACTCGGTCGCTACCGCAGGGCATCGCTGATCGACGAGAAGGTCATCGACCCGGGGCTACTCACGAGCGGCGCCGAGTTCGGTGACGACGAGTTCTTTGGCCTCCTCGTCCGTATCGGCGAACGAATCGCGGAGATGGTGATGACCCAGCACGACTGATCGTCGCGAGAGCGACGGTCAGGTCAGTTGGCGGCGGCGAGCTTGCCTTGCGTCGTGCATGTCGTCGTCGCGGCGGGGGAGAGCGTCGCGGTCGTCAGCACCGCGACGCCCAACTTGGTGTTGATCCGAATCCGGCCCGCGCCGCCACCGCCGCCGCCGGCGGTCTTGCTTGGGGATGCGCTTCCGTTCGAACCGTCGATACGCGCTGCTGCGCTGCCGTTACCGCCCGCAGAGATCCCCTCGGCGACGCCGCCTGCCGCGGGCGTGGCGTTTCCAGTCGCGTTGGCGCCGCTCGGAGTGTGGTTGCTCGTGCCGCCACCGCCACCGCCGCCGTTGGCTGCGAGCGTGCCGGCGACGATGACGTCCGGCGCCTCGATCAGGATCGATCCTCCGCTACCACCCCCCGCAGCTTCTTGCCCCGAGGTCTCGCCGCCGAACTCGCCGCCGCCGCCGCCGGCATGGACCACGCCGCCGGGCGCGATCGTGATCGACGTCTTGGCGATGAGCTCGATCGCTCCGCCGCCGGCACCACCCGCACCCGAAGCGAGCGCGCCGCCCGCCGATCCACCGAGGAGTGGAATCAGCGAGGCGGTCCCGTAAGCGACACCGGCGTGCGCCGTCACCGCGCCGGGCTTTCCGACCTCGCTCCCGCCTGCGCCCCCTTTTCCGCAGTAGCCGGCGCCACCTCCTGCGGTCGTCGCGGTGGCAGCGCTGCCCCCACCGGCGCCGGCACCCTGTGCATTTTCCTTCTTTGCGGGCGGATGACCACCCGCGACCGCGCTGTCGCCGGTCGCCGCGGCGACGACGCTCCCGCGAACGTCAATCGTGTCTAGCGCGATGAGCGCGACCGGGTTTTTCCCGTGGATCGTGAGCACCATGTGCGCCGGGACATGAATCGAGCGTGCGACGTACACCGCGATGGGGCTGCCATCGGCCTGCTTCGCGAGCTTGAACGCCAGCACCTCACCACCGTTACCGCACGACGCGATCAACTCTTCGGAGGAAAGCGTGCAGTTTGCATCATCGATCTTGAAGTCCCCGATTCTGGAGAGATCCATGCTCGCGAGGTCGACGTTCGAAGCCGTGAACGCGAGCGACGCCGTGGCGCCACCACCGCCGATCTTTCGTTTGAGCGCGTCGCACGAGACGAGCGCGCCGGGCAGGAGAACGAGAGCAAGAGCGGACGAGAGGTGTCGGGGCAGGTTCATCGAGCGGCAAACGCTAGCAGTGAACCGAAGCCGCCAGGCGTTACACTTCTTTCATCATCTCGTGCCGCGCGATCCACGCGAGGACCTCCAGCGGCGGGAGCGCCTTCGAGTGCAGCCATCCCTGGATCGCCAGCTCGCCGAGCGACGCCAGGAACGCCTCCTGGGCCGCCGTCTCGACCCCCTCCGCGACGACCTCGATGTCGAGGTCTCGCGAGAGCGCGATGATCGCGCCGAGGATCGCCTCGCCCTTGCGTGAGAGGCCGATTTCGACGACGAAGGAGCGGTCAATCTTCAAGGTGTCGATGGGAAATCGAGTCAGATAGGCGAGCGACGAGTAGCCGGTGCCGAAGTCGTCGAGCGCGATACGGACGCCCAGGCATTTGAGGCGGGTGAGCATTCCCCGCGCGGCCTCGGCATCGCCCATCATGGCGCCTTCCGTGATCTCCAGCTCGAGCAGCCTGGGCGGGAGCTGCGTCTCCTCGAGAATACGGGCCACGTTGTCGGCGAAATCCACGCTCGCGAACTGGTGAGCCGAGACGTTGACGGCGACGCACAGCTCTGGCCCCGCGCGAGACCAAGCCTTCGCTTGCTGGCAAGCGGTTCGCAGAATGAGCTCACCGAGTACGTGGATGAGCCCACTCTCCTCGGCGATCGAGACGACCTCCAGCGGCGAGATTGGGCCGCGCGCGTCCGGCGACCAGCGAAGCAGCGCCTCGACCCCCTTCACGCGGCACCCGCGCGCCTCGACCTTGGGCTGGTAATGGAGCTCGAGGCCGGTGCCGCAGGAGAGCGCCTCGCGGAGCCGTCGCTCGACGTCGAGCCGTCGCTCGAGCTTCTGCTGCATGTCGCTCGCGAAGACACGGTAGCCGCTGCGGCCCTCGGCCTTCGCGACGTGCATGGCAGCGTCCGCTTGTGCGATGAGGCCGTCGCCATCGCCCGTCGACGCCGACGAGAATGTCGCTCCGGCACTGCACGAGACGACGACCTTCGTGCCGTCGAGCACGATGGGCGCCGCGAGCTTTGCGGAGGCGAGGCGGAAGAAGGTCGACGCGGCCTCTTGCTCGGCGTCGCACAGCACGGCGAGGAACTCGTCGCCACCGTGGCGCGCCACCATGCCTACTCCGGCGTGCGCGTCGCGCGGAAGCTGTTCGGCGGCGGCGCGCAGTCGACTCGCGATCTCGCGCAAGACGATGTTTCCAGCGAGGTGGCCGAAGGTATCGTTGATCCTGCGAAACGA
Organism: Myxococcales bacterium; assembly: GCA_025351875.1. Lineage (GTDB taxonomy): Bacteria > Myxococcota_A > Polyangia > Polyangiales > Polyangiaceae > Labilithrix. The sequence continues at coordinate 5,946 of JANXVA010000687.1, forward strand.
GACGATGCCGAACGAGAGCACCGCGATCTCGCTGCCCCGTAGCTTCGCCGCGAGGACGGCCGCGCGCAGATAGCTCGAGGCGTGGGCGCGGTTCGGGAGCGAGGTGATCTCGTCGTAGTAGGCCACGCGATCGAGCGCGCGCTCGGCATCACGAAGCTCCGATACGTCCTGGACCGTCCCGAGGAGGATCGGGCGACCCGACACCGGATCGACGGTGACCACCGCCTCCTGCATCACCATCCGTTGTTCGCCGCCAGGAAGGCACAGCCGATATTCGATGCAATGGGCACCACGCAGAAGGACCGCGTGCTCGACGCGCGCCCGGTCGGGCAGGGCAACGAAGCGCAGGAGGGTCTCGGAGAGAGTGCCTTCGGCCGCGAGACCGGCGAAGCGCGCCGACGGGTCCTCGGACCAGGCGAACGTGCGCGCCTCGGCATCGAATCTCCATTGCACGACGCGACCGAGCATCCGGGCTCGATGGAGGTGCTCTGCAGCGAAGGCCGTCGCCCGCTCCGCGCGGCTCGCTCCGACGAACTGAGCGATACGCTCGACGAGCGCGCCTGGCGCGAGCGACCCCGAGAGCAGGACCAGGGGCGTGGACTCGCCCGACGCCGCGCGAAGGCGCGAGCACGCCCCCGGCGCCCCCGTCTCGGCGGCAGAGTCCACGATGACCACCTCCGGCCGGCGCGACGCGACGAGGCGGCAGGCTTGTCCGAGCGACGTGGCGACCGTCACGTCCAATGACTTCACCGACGAGAGGACGTGCGCGACGCTCGAGGGCTCGCTCGCAGGCGTCGCCGAGAGCACCACGACCTTCGCGGGGCGCGGGAAGCTGTGAAAGGAGAGTCTTTGAGCCGGGATCGTCATGGTGCCGCGCCTCATTCAACGGCGAGGCGGCGCCGGAGATTAAGCCTGGACTTCGGCGTCATCGGGATGACGTCCAACGGCACGGTCGAGCGTTACAACGCGTTCGAGTCTCGCTGCGCCGGCCTCGGCGCGGCCCGCGTCACGGGCAAGCACTTCTTCACGGAGGTCGCGCCGTGCGGATCAACGATACGCGCGGCTCGGCGGCGAGGAGTTCGTGTTCGTCCTTCCGTCGACCGACGTCATCGGCGCGCGCGCCGCCGCGGAGCGCATCCGGCTCTCCGTCGAGGGCCTGCGCGTGCCGCTCCCGGGCGGCGGTACGACGCGGATCACGGTCAGTGTCGGCGTCGCGGAAATTTCGCGGGAGTGCGTCTCCATCGAGCTGCTGCAGCAGCGTGCGGACGCAGCGCTCTACGAGGCCAAACGACGTGGTCGCCATCGCTCGGTGGTGAGCCACGCGAGCGCGGACGCCGCTCGACGGGCCAAGCAATGCCCCCCGCGTAACGCGTTCCCCATGAACGAATCGATCGTAGATCGCCCGACCGCGCTGGTCCCTGGTGCGGTGGCGATCCGGAGCGACGCGGTTCGAGGGCAAAAAGATGCGCGGCGGTCGCGTTTCATCCAGCGAGACTGCGCGCCATCCATTTCCAGAGCACGGCACGCGTCGTGCTCTGGGACCAGGCATGCGTCTCCTCCTCTGCTCTGCGGCAGTCCTGGTCGTCATGGCGTCCATCGCTTGCAGCTCCAAGGGCGGAGACGAAGCCACGGCGGCCGACGAGGTCACGTCCATTCCTCGAACCGACCCGGCGCCCGGCGCGGAAGGTCCGGACGCTGCGCCGGCCGCGCCGACCGCGCCTCCGCCGGCAACCGATATTGACGGAGGTGGCGGTGGCGAAGGTGGTGGCGGTGGCGAAGGTGGTGGTGGAGGCGGAGGCGGAGGCGGAGGAGGCGCGAACCCGCTCTGCGCCGCGAGCTCCGTGCACGAGACGGAGGCCAACGACAGCGAGGGCACTGCGAACGCACTCCCGAACGCGACGAGCAGCTTCTGCGGCACCCTCGGCAGCGGCGCCGACGTGGACTTCGTCTCCTTCGTGCTCCCAGCCGACGCAAAGAGCATCGGCTTCGGCGCCGAGTACTCGCTGCAGGGCCTCGCCATCGACGGCACGGCGGGAGGCCAGGCGTTCAACGTCGGCGAGACCCCGGCCTTCAAGCCTGGTCAGAAGTACGTGTTCAAGATCCGCACGACGGGCGCCGCGCCGGTCAACTACCGCTTCGACGTGACCATCGGGAAGTAGTCCCTCCGCCCATGCCGAGCGCCTCCGCCGCGGCGACGTTCTCGTGCCGATCGTCGACGAAGAGGCAGTCGCTTGGCGTCTCGCCACGCGACTGCCTCTTCGTCGACGATCGGCACGAGAACGTCGCCGCGGCGGAGGCGCTCGGCATGGGCGGAGGGACTACTTCCCGATGGTCACGTCGAAGCGGTAG
>JANXVA010000772.1 GCA_025351875.1 Myxococcales bacterium
GGTCGACGCCATCTGCGACCTCTCTCCCGATCTCGTCATCGCGAACCAGGAAGAGAACACCAAGGGCGACCTCGAGGCGCTCGCGAATCGCGGCGTGAGGGTCTTCATCGCCTTCCCGAAGCGCGCTGCCGACGGTCTCGCGCACCTCGCGCGGCTCGCGCGCATCCTCCGCGTCGAAGGAGACCCCGCGGTCCGCGACCTCCTGAAGCGCGGGTACGACGTGATCCGCGAGGCCGAGCAGGCGCGCGCCGCACTCGTCCCGCTGCGCACCTTCTGCCCGATATGGATGGACCCGCTGATGACCATCCACGGCGACACGTTCATCAGCGACATCCTGGACCTCGCGGGCGCGCAGAACGTCTTCGTCGACCGGCAGCGCCGCTATCCGCTCGCGGCCGACCTCGGCAAGGCAGCGCCGCTCTCCGCCCAGAAGACCGAAGGGCGCGACAAGCGCTACCCACGCGTGACGTTCGACGAGGTGGTGGCGCGGGCGCCCGAGCTGGTCCTCCTGCCCGACGAACCGCACCCGTTCTCGGAGGAGGACGCCAACGTCTTTCGCGCGCTCGCGATCCCCGCGGCCACACGCGGCGCCGTGGTGCGCACCGGTGGCAAGGACCTCTGCTGGTACGGAGCCCAGACGATCGAAGGCTTGCCTCGCCTGCGCGCCCTCGTCGCTCGCTTTCGTGGGGCTGCCGCCCCTCGCTCCGCGAGCTGATTCGCCGGGAGCGTTCAGCGCACGATGCGGTGAACGACCACGGGATCGCCGAGCGTGCTCCCAGGGCCCGTCGCTCGGACGACCCAGCCCAGGTCCGCGCTCGGCGCGACCACTCCCTGGAACGACACCGGCGCGCCGAAGCCCGCGTACGGCGAGAGGACCTGCGCCCCTACGACGTCCGCCGCGCCGGCGACGGCGAGGTGTGTGCCGTCCGGGAGGAGCACGTGCGAGGTGACGGTGAGGAGACCGGAGCTCGAGAGCAGCTCGGGCATCGGCGACGTCCCGCGATCGAGCGCGATGACGACTCCACCTCTCCTCGTGAAGCCACCGAGTGACGTCGACCAGCTCGCTCCGGTGGCGATCGCGTCGCCCGCGCTCGCGTCGTGGATGAGGACGATGTCGTAGCGCTTCGCGAGCTCCGTATCGGCGAGCGCGCTCGCCGATGCCGCGACCGTCACGTCGATGCTTCGGCCCTTGATCCCAGCGGTGGCGAGGGCCTTCGTCTGTGCGACAGAGCCGATCGGTGCTCCCTCCTCGTACGAGAGGATCCGGATCGGGTCCGTGGTGGGGATGGAGATCGCGTTGATGAGCACCTTGGCCTGCGCGGAGCCGGACCATGCGTTCGTGAAGTCGTGGCCGATGAGGACGACGTCGCCGGGCATCGCGCCCTGGCACTCGCCGGCGACGCAGATGTTCGACGGACAGATCTTGCCGCACGCTCCGCAGTTCGCGGTGTCGCTCGCGACCGAGATGCATGCGCCGTGGCAGGCGACGAGCGGGACCGCGCAGACGAGCGGAGGCGGCGGCGGGGGCGGGAGGTCGACCTCCGCGTCGCGATCGGGCTTCTTTTCCGTCGGATCCGGTACCTTCACGGGGGGGGAGACGTCGACCGACGCATCGTTCGACAGCGAGACGACCGGTGCGCCGGTGGGCGGCTCGGTCGGCGTGATGAGCGTCACGCTCGGCGTGGGGCCCACGCACGTGCGCCCCTCCTGAGCCATACCGTCGCGACATCGGCCGCCCACGAGTGCGCTATCGATGCCGCACGCGGCGGTAAAACCGAGCGAGACGAGCACGAGTGCCGCCCGCGAACGATTCGAAGTCATGATCCTCCTCCGGTGCTCGGTGCGGGCGGTCCAGCTGCCTCACGCGAGCGAACGACGATGAACTCGACGCGTCGGTTGCGCTCCTCGGCGCGCCGCGTTGCGACCAAGGGCTTGGATTTGCCGTAGCCGACGACGCGCAGTCGTGACTCGTCGACGCCGAAGCCAATGAGCATCGCGCGTGTGCTCGCGGCGCGCTCCTCGGAGAGTCGCTGGTTGTACTGCTCGGTGCCGCGCGCATCGGCATGCCCCTCGATGCTCAGCTCGAGGATGTCGGGGTTCTCCACGATGAAGCGTGCGACCTTGCGGACGAGCCATGCTCCGCGTGCGGATGCGTGGGCTGTTGAGCTCGAAGTGGATCACGTCGTCGATGACGAGACGGTCGCCGACGAGCTTCACCTCGTTGCCCGGACACCCCGCGCGCGGCGTGCCTTCCTCGTCGGGCGGAGGGCAGATGTCCTCGACCTCCGCCATGCCGTCGAAGTCGCGCGAGGCGGGAGGCTCGGGAGTCGGCTCCTGCGGAGAGACCACGGGCGGCCGCCTCTCGCTCGCGCCGATGCTCAGCTGGATCCCGGCCCACGCGACTCGCGCGTCGTCCGGGCGGAACGAGACCTTCGACTGCATGATCTGGGTGAGGCCGACGAACGGGCCCAGGTCCCAGCGGGTGTCCTGCGAGACGCGGAAGTCCCACCCGATGTGCGCGTCGATCGCGACCCGGCCTTCGCTGCCGGTCTGCGCGAGGCCGCCGTTGGCGTCGATCCACGGCCCGGCGACACGCGAGGCGCCGAGCGGTCGGAATCGCACGCCCACCGTTCCGAGGAACGCGGTGCCTGTGCCATGCCGCGCGAGGGTGGGATCGCTCGGGGCCGCGCCGGCGGCGAGCACGATGGCGCCGGCCGAGCCTTGCACGCCGAGGACGTTGCCGACCGCGAGCTCCGCCGTGGCGGACGCGCCGCCGCCGGCTCCGAACTCCTGCTCCTGCGTCCCGCCGATGGCGTGCGCCGCGCCGGCCGTCGTGTGAAAACGCGCCTCGTCGGCGGATGCAGGCTCGGCCCACGCGAGAACCCCGAGCAGTGCGATTGCGGTCCTTCTCTTCACGAAGGAAGCGAACGGCAGGTCTTTCGAAGACTTTAGGGGTTTCTCACGCCGAGGTGCGCGGATCGGTGACGAGGAGGGCAAAGACGGCGTGATCGAGCCACCGGCCGTCGCACCTCTCGGCCTGTCGCGCGATGCCCTCGAAGCGGAACCCGAGGCGCCGGATCACGCCGAGCGAGGCGTGGTTGTCCGTTGCCGCGGCCACGCGGACTCGATGAGCGTTCACTGGACCAAAGGCCCAATCCAGGACCGCACGGCCCGCTTCGGTCATCAGTCCGCGTTTGCCGGCGTCGGTGCGAAGCCAGTAGCCGAGCTCGACGCTCTCGTGGAGGTGAGCGAAGGCCTCGAGGCCGATGACGCCGATGAAGCGCTTGTTGGCGCGGTCACGGATCGAGAAGCGGCACGCTCGCGCCGCATCCCAGTCGGTGGCGCTCGCCTCGGCGTAGCGGCCGCTCGAATCGAGGTCGCTGTTGAACGGCACCCACGGCAGCCAGGGCTCGAGATGGGCGCGCGAGCTCTCGACGGCGTTCCACAGGTCGCGCGAGTCGGTCGCGTCGAGCGGATGGAGGAGCAAGCGCTCCGTCTCGATGGGGCGCGATCGAACCTCGGAGCGGGGCGGTACCGCGAGCACGCCAGGAGCCTACCCGACCTTCGGGAGGCTGTGTCGTGTGCGTCGCACACGACCTGACTCGCGAGGTCGCGGACGGCTATCGAGAGCGCTCGCGACGGGTCGGCGGAGGCTCCGGCACCTCCGGATAGGCTTGAACGAGCGATTTCGCCGGGCGATCGACGCGCTCGACGATGCTCGTGACGAGGTCGCGTCCGTCGGCGGCGAAGTAGAGCGCCTCGCCGGGCTGCGGCTCGCCCGCGTTCGGGACGATTGCGCCGTTACCGAAGAACTTGAGACCACCGTGCAGGCGTCGGCGAACCGCCAGGTGCCCCTGGAGAAAGTCGCCGGTCCGCCGGTCCCGGACCGCGACGCAGAAGCCGTCGCGGAAGTGGTACTCGGTGTTCCGCGTCACGTAGACGCGGTGCCTCCGGCGTTCGGGGGTGCGCGGAGCCGTGGGTTCTTGAATGCGTGCAGCGCCCATGCGCTCGAGGATCGGGGCACGCGCGCGTCGCGGCCAAGTTTGTGGAGGAGCGAGCCTCGAGCTTCACTTCTCACCCTTGCCGCCCGGGTACCGCAGCTTCGGCGGTTTCGATGGCTTCGGGGGCTTCACGACGCCCTTGGGCGGCATGACCCCCTTGGGCGGCGCGCCGAGATCGTCGGGCGGCTCGCGATCGTCAGCGACCGGAGGAGGCTGGACGGGGGCCGTGTGAGCGACGCCCGCGGGAGGCGGCGCCGTGCCCAGCAGTCGGCCTTCCTCGTCCACGTAGGTCACGAAGATGCGAGAGATGAGCTTGTCGTCCGCGAGACCGATGGCCTGTCCCGTTGGGTCGTCGCGGAGCTCGGCGACGACGTCCTGCGCAGGGCTCGCGTCGCTCCTCACCACGCCCTCGAAGCCGGTCGGCCCCCCGGAGGTGGTCGTGCTCGGACGCAGCGTGAAGATACACACCTCGATCGTGCCGATCGACTCCCGCCGCCCTCCCACCGCCATGGCCGCGAGTGACCGCTCGCGCGGCGCGAAGCGATAGGTCGCGATGCGGTTCGCCGCGACGGCGAAGCCGCGGATTGTACCCGTCGAGTCCGCGACGACGATCCAACCGCCAAGCCCTTCGCAAGAGGTTGCCGGCGTGCCGTTCTTCGCGTCGATCCCGTCGATGAGGATCGAGACACCGACGTTCGACGGCGTGTCGTTCGTCACCTCGATTGCGTAGTCCCGTCCCGGGCTTCCGGTGAACACGATCCGTCCGTCGCGCGAGGCGCCGCGGAGGGCTCCGTCTGCGGCTCCGAGCAGCCGCACCGAGTAAGGCACGCGTGCCTGCGGCGTGCGTGGGCCGACGCACGCCGCGGAGCCCGCAACGAGCAATGCGAGTGCGATCGTTCGCGATGTCATCGTCCGATCCCGATCTCGTATCCGAACGTCGCGCCCAGCAGGTACGACCGCGCGAGCTCTCTCCGCTCGAGTCCGAGAAAGAACCCGCCGCTGGCGCCACCACTGCCGCGCGACCTCTCGAGGCGGTTCGCCGCGCGTGTTCCGAGGCGGGTCGTCGCCCCGAAGAACGTCTCTGTCGTCCTTCGGTCGTCGGCATCGGGCACGACGACGACGCCGCCACGCAGTCCGAGCCTCGCGAGGTGTGCGACGTCGAGCTCGATGCGAAGCTCCTGAGGCAGCTCGAGGGCGCCGCGCACGCTGGAAGAGACGCCCGACGTCCCGATGCCGCTCGTCGCCGCGAGGAAACCGGTGTCTCCGAGAACGAGGCCGACGCCCGCCGGGCTGAGGTGCGCGGCATACGCGAAACCGAGTGGCGCGGCGGCGCCGAGCGCGAGGTCGAAGCCGAACGCCAGCGCGATCGTCCTGCCGAGCACACCGTTGCCCCGCATGTCGACCGTCGTGCGATCGGAGAGGCCGCCCACGAGAGCGGGAGAGGCGACGCGATCGTACGCGACGGACATCGCGAGGCTCGCGGCGCCGAGGCGGTGATCGTCGACGTGGTCGTCTCGCGCCCACGCGAGGGTGTCAGGCGTCGCCGGATCGTGTGGAGGATGCACGCTCGAGTCGAGTCCGATGCGCCCTGGATTGATCGGGACCTCGATTCCCGGCGGCCAGAAGTGGAGTCCGAGCGAGAGACCGGCGAGATCCGCTCCGACGCCTTCCTTGAGGCCGATCTTCGCTCCGCCGAGCCACGTCTCGAGCTGGACGCCCGTCCTTCCCTCGGTGACGGAGACGCCGATCGGTCCGCGGTAGTCCCTTCCCACCGCGGTCGCAGGGAGCTCGATGCCGAGGCCACACGCGCGGATGAGGCCGTCGGCGAACGTGTTGCTGTTCGGTCCGGGCCAGCAGCCGCAGTTCAGATCGCGGTAGCTCTTCGTCTCGCGCTCGAGGCACGCGACGATCTCGGCGAGCTTCGACGGCTCTTCGTCGATCACGACACCATGGATGGCGACGTCGCCGTTCCCGAAGTAGTCGAACGGATTGTCGCTGTCGGTTGCGCTCGCGTCGCCGAGCCACTCGTAGCGCCGGTGGCGAAAGCCGCCCGAGGGCCCCTTCACGTTGGCGACGACCCAGGAGTGCCGGGCGACGTCGCGGAGCGCGCCGGGCATCTCGCCGCTCAGCACGGCGACGTACGCTCGGTCGCGTCTCGAGAGGCCGTCCCCCGTCGTCGCGGACGCCGGCCCGTGGGGAGAGACCACACACGCCGCGCTCGCCCACGCGAGGAGCGCGACGATGGCGACGAGGATGCGGAGATTCGTCACGGAGGCCCTGTCGAACGGCAGCACAGGACTGTGACAGTCTGCTGGGCGCTCGGAACGGGAAAGCGCACCAACCGTGAAATTTCTGGGCGGGCCAGGACGACCTGCAGGGAAAGCCATGACGAAGCTCGTTCTCTGGTGCCTCCTCTTCTTCTGCTGCTGGCCGCTCGCGATGGTCGCGCTGCTCGTTTACCCGCTTCTCTGGCTCCTCGGCATTCCATTCCGGCTGCTCGGTGCGACAGTGTCGGCCGTGGTGGATCTGGTGCTGGCGGTCGTTCTCTTCCCGATCCGTCTGCCCTTCCGCATCCTGCGCGGGTAATCTCGGCGCGTGGAAGTCGAAGAGCGCTCGAAGGTCGTCGATTTGCTGAAGGCCATGCTTGCCGCCGACGGCGTCGTGACGAGCGAGGAGCGCGAATTTCTCCGTCGCGTCGTCGGGCGTTTCGGTCTGAGCGAGGAGGACCGCACCGACCGCGTCGTCGCCAGGGATCCAGGGAGCATCATGGCGACGCTACGCGCGCTCGCGCCCGACGTGCAGTCGCGCGTCATGGCGCTGCTCGTGGAGGCCGCGGTCGTCGACGGCAAGGTGACGCCCCAGGAGCGCGCGCTCCTGCTCGCGTCGGCCGCCACCCTTGGCATCGAGGCCTCCGCGCTCGAGGAGCGCATTGCCCGCCGCCTCAAGTCGAACGTTCCCGGCATCTGAGCGGGAATCGCGCGCACCGCTCGGTTTCTTCTCAAGGTCGGGGCCGGAGCTCCGTTCCGCAGGCGATGGGATCTTTTGCGGAGGTTCTCTCGGAGGCGGCGCGGCGTGAAGTGGACGACACCCGCGCCGCCTCGCCCTTTGCGGACGCCGTGAGGGCGTTCGAGGATCGCGTCGCCACGGCGACTCACGCGACAGTCTCCGGATGGGGTGCCCACAGGGACGGCCGAAGCGCGCTCACCGCCTCCCGCTACGCCTCGGTTTCGGTAGGCACGCTGCGGTGATCTAGCGGTAGTAGGCGACCGCCATGAGCACGGTCATCACGAGGAACAGAAGCGTTGCGACGACGAGCGCGGCGATCGGGAACTGTCGCGCTGGCGCGTGGAGTGCGAAGGCCGAGATCCGTTCTCCGACGACGAACTCCGGGACGAGGGCCGCGCGTGGGATGACCGGCGAGGTCGGCGCTCCCGAGCGGCGGATCGGCACGACACCCGAGCGCGTGCTCGTGCCGACATCGAACCGGGAGATCGAGATCGACGCGGGCCGTGCGCGCTGCACCTGGTCGTGGAGGCAGGTCTCGAGGGCCGTGCCGTAGGCCTCGTCGTAGGTGTAGTCATACTTTCGTGCAGCCATGACGAGGGCGTAGCAAGCCGCTTGCCATGTACGGGAGGCCACGAAACAGGCTTGATTAACGACTCATGCTTCGCGATCGACGGCACGCCGTCGGTGCTCGTCATGCGCCCGTCGGTCTCCGGCGGTGGACTTCGCGGGAGGGTCGCTCAGGGCTTCATCGTTGCCGGGTCGATCGGCACGTTGATCTGGGCGCTCGAGAAGGTGATCTCGATAGCGTCGCTCTTTCCTTCGATGAGCTTCGCCTTCACCGGCAAGACGAGCGTCTTGTCGAGGGTGAGCGTGAACGCGCGAACGCTCGCCGTCTTGTCCTTCGCCGTTCCGGCGATCTCGACGTCGCTCGGTCCGCGCGAGCCCGTGAGCACGTAGCGCTCGCGGAGCTGGGCGAGGTCTCCGCCGAGGAGCGCGCGCAGATCGGACAGCGCCTTCGCGATGTTCGCGCCTGCTTGCGGCACCGTCGCGTGGGACGACTTGGTTCGGTACGAGAGCCCCTCGGGCCCGATCAGGTAGACGATGTCGTCGGGCGGCGCGAGCTCCCAGCGAAGCCGTTCGGGCGCGACGTAGGCGAGCTCGCCCGTCGACTTCACCGTGGTCGCGAGGAGCGTGAGCTTCCGCTCTTGCGTGAAGGATGCACGCATCGTGCGCACGCCCTTGCGTGCCCTGGCGATGTCCGCGAGGAGAGGGTCGAGCTTGTCCCCCTCGAGCTTCTCGCGCCCGTCGGGTGGGGCCGCGCCCGCGTCCGGTGCGTCGGCGCGGGACGCCGGCGCGAACAGGCTGGCGATGGCGACTGTCGCCGCGAGCAGGATCCGGGACGACGTCTTCACTTCGGGCCTCCGTGCTTCGGCGGGCGTGCGCCCGGTCCCATGAGAGGCCCGCCGGCGCGCTCGCGCCCCTCGGTGTAGCGGCCGTCTTCGAGAACCTCGTCTGCGGGAATGGTGTCGAGCTCGACCGTGGGCACCTTGCCCTCCTTCGTTGAGACGATGGTCGTGAGGTCGATCTTCACGAAGCGACCGGAAAGATGTGGACCCTCGGAGACCCATGCGGCTTTGGCCGTCAGGTCGAAAACGACCCCGTGGGTGGCGATGAACGCGTCGAGCGACCGGCGGTCGCCGAGAAGGCAGGACTCGCCGCCAGCACAGCCGTGGTCGCGCAGCATCCCCACCGCTCGGGTGACGTCCGCCGAGTGAGGTGCGACGGCCGCGACGAGCTCGTCGACGCGCGCGCGCCGCGGGAGCGTCGTCGTCGTCGCACGGACGCGTACGTCGCGCTCATCACCTCCGAGCGGACCCTCGAAGTGGTTCGTGACGGCGAGACGCGACGGGTCCTTCGCCTCGCGCACGTACGGGGGCATCCCGGGGGCTCGCTCGACCACGACGAAGCGACCCTTCGCGTCGCCGACGAAGACGAGATGCGAGACCATCACGTTCTGGCGCGAGAGGATCGCGATGGCCTCGCCGGTGTCGTGTGCGCTCTCCAGCGTCTCGCGGAGGGAGAATGCGACCGGGATGCCGGTCGTGCTCGGCTCCTTCGCCCTTCCGCCGTTGACGGCGACAGCCACGCCCTCCGCGTTCATTCCGGTGACGACGCCGACGAGCCCCGGCCAGGCGACGCTCGCAAACGGAATCTTTCCGTCCTCTCGAACGATGAACACGGCCTTGTCGCGATCGAACACGTCGGCAGCCTCGAAGTCGAATGCGCGCGCGAAGAGTGCGTGTCCGTCCGTGGTCGCCTCCGGGCCGAGGCCGAACGCGGTGCAGCCGAGCAGCGGAGAGTGCTCGAAGCTGAGCGCGATGTCGTAGAGCGCGTGGAGGAACACCATGCGCGGGTACGTCGCCATGTGCGACGAGAACGGATCCGGCGTGAAGGCGCGCGCCTCCGCGGCGACCTCGCGCCTGCGCGCGTCGGGGAAGCCCTCGTCGACGTGGCGGTAACGGTAGCGACCGGCGTCGAAGAGGAGCACACGCGCTGGCGCGAACGGGACTACGTCGCGGAAGCCGCTCCACACGATCTCCTCGTTCGCGATCATGCGGTCGCGGAGGAGCGTCGTGTGCTCCGTGCCGATCTCCTCGGGGCTGCCCGCGAGGTGAGCGAGCCGCACGCCGCGCACCGTCGACCACCCGCGCCCCGCGTGGCGCACGCCGTCGGTCTCGACCATCACCAGGGCCAGCGGCGCGATCGCGGGCGGCTCGAGGCGCGTCATGCGGTCGACGACCAGGTGCGCGGCGACGGGTGCGGCCAGCAGGACGCCGAGCGCGATGAGCTTCTTCTTGTGACGGCGAACGAACGGCGGCGCTCTCATGGCGATCTCGTTCGCCCGAAGCGGCGGTCGCGGAGCGCGACGACCACGGTGCGGACGATGCGCCACGGATCGCGCACGACGTGGAAGTGGGTCACGCGATCTTCGGGGTAGAGGACACGGATCGGCTCCTCGACGATCGGAACGCCAGCCCAGATCGCGCGGAGGAGGACCTCGGCTTCGAAGTCGTAGCCCTCGCCGCGTGGCGCGAGCGCGAGCGTCGTCGCGATCGGGTAACGGCGGAGCCCACACTGCGTGTCGCGCAGCGGCCGCCCCGCGAAGCGCGAGATGAAAAAATTCGAGATGCCGTTCGACATCTGGTTCTTGCGCGGCGCGCCCGCCGTCGTCAGCTCGCGGATGCCGAGAACGAAGGCCTCCGCGTCGCTCGACGCGAGGAGCACGCTCCGCGCCTCGTCTGCGGGGTGCTGGCCGTCTGCATCGACGGTGAGCGCGACCTCTCGACCTCGCGCGCGCGCCGTCGCGAGGCCCGTCACGAGCGCGGCTCCCTTGCCTCGGTTTCGTCCGTGCGAGACGAGCTGGCAGCCGGCGGCCGCGGCGACCCCCGCCGTGCCGTCGGTGGAGCCGTCGTCGACGACCAGGATCTCCTCCGCGAGCCCGGGCAGCGCGCGACGGAGGTCGGCGATGACCGCGGGCAGCGTCTTCTCTGCCTGGTAGGCCGGCACGATGACACACGCGCGCTCGAGCCACGCCATGCGCGACGCGGCGCTGATCGCACCCGCCGTGCCTTCGTGGGAGCGCGCATTCGGCGCCGGGTCGACCATCGGGCGGAATGTTGCACGTTGACCGGCAGGGGCGCAAAGGCTAGCTGGCCCCGCTGTGGCGATCGCATTGAGCATCGAGCAGGGCCCGCACGCGGGCCTCACGCGGCGTGAGATTCTTCGTCGCCTCAGAGCGATGATCAAGCTCCTTCAATTGGATAAGGCGGAAGTTTCATTCGTCCTAACCGACGATGATCGCATCCATCAATTGAACAAGATCTATCGCGGCAAGGATCGTCCGACCGACGTGCTCGCCTTCGCGATGCACGAAGGCGAGTTCGGCGAGCTGGCAGGCCGCCTTCTCGGCGACGTCATTGTGAGCGTTCCCACGGCCAGGAAGCAGGCTGGTGCTCACAGGGTCGACGTTCTCGAGGAGGTCACCATGCTCCTCGCCCACGGCCTCCTCCACCTCCTCGGCTGGGATCACGACACGGACGCCAAGGACCGACGCATGCGGGCCGAGACGTCCAGGCTCTGCGCTGCGGCGCAGACGCCCTCCCCGAGCGCAGCCCGCTCAAAGGGGGCAGCCGACCCAGGTCTCTCGCGGAAACGCCTGGCGCCCGCGACCAGGGGCCGACGCAAGAAAGCTCAATGACAATGAGGGGTCCGCGCTGACGTCGAGGGTGTTAGGTGCGCGTTTGACCCCTCCCCAGCGGCAAATGATGTGGGTCCATCACTCCTACCGGCGCTGCCTCGCGCAGACGAAAACGCGTCTTAGCCCCTTTTTTCCCTTGCGGGGATGGAACGCGCGATGTTAACCATGTGGCCGTGAAGCGGTTTCGAGCCTAAAAACTCGGCTCCGCGGCACAGGGTGCTCGAGCTCTCCGCCTCTCTTCGAAAGCATTCCCGCTCCGAACTAAGGCGTATGAACTTCAGGACCAAGCGACAATTGATGTCGCGAAGTTCGACAGGAGGAATCGCATATGGCTGCTGCGAAGCGCATGACCAAGGCTCAGGTTATCTCGGACATTGCTCAGTACTCTGAGCTCGACAAGAAGAGTGTCGGAAAGGTCTTTGAGGGACTGACGGATCTGATCAAGAAGCAGCTTGGCCCGCGCGGTCCCGGCGAGTTCGTGATCCCCGGCCTCCTCAAGCTCAAGACCGTCAAGAAGAAGGCCATTCCGGCCGGCGAGCGTCGCAACCCGTTCACGGGCCAGATGCAGCACTTCCCGGCGAAGCCGGCTTCGAAGAAGGTTCGCGCGACCGCCCTCAAGGCGCTCAAGGACCTCATCCAGTGAGCTCGAGCGCTGGCCGCCTTGGCTAGCGCTTCTCGTCTGGGTACGTGATCGCCGGCGCCCCTTCCTTCGGGAGGTGGCGCCGTCGACGTTTTGTGGCCCAGAGCACCGACGCGAGCGCGAGCAGCACGAGCGGGGTGTCGCCGAAGCGGACGTAGAGCGTCGGCGGGCCCGACAGGAGCGCCGGCGTGGCCTGGAGCGTTCCCGGCATCGGCAGGTCGTAGCGCGCGCGCACACGGCCGGCGGCGTCGACGAACGACGTCGGACCCTGGTTGACGGCCCGCACGAGGTCACGCCGCGTCTCGATCGCGCGCAGCACCGCGAGCCGCAGGTGGAGCTCGCCCTCCGCGCTCCCCGCGAACCAGGCGTCATTGGTCACGTTGACGAGGAGGTTCGGCGAGTGCTCCATCGCCTCGCGCCCGGCCACCGGCAGCGTATCCTCGTAGCAGTTCAGCACGGCGGCGCGGATCGGCCCCGTGACGAACACGACGCTCTCCTCTCCTGCGACGAGCCCCGTGCCCTTCGAGAACACCTTCCGGAGCCACGGGAACCAGTCGGCGAGCGGTACCGTCTCGCCGAACCAGAGCAGGTGGCGCTTGTCGTAGGGCGCGGAGAGCGAGCCGTCCGACGACGCGAGGATCGCCGAGTTGTAGCCGAGCCCGTGCCCTCCGGACATGTACGCGCCCGTCAGGACGGGCCCGTGCACGTCGCCCTGAAGGACGGCGCGTGAGCCCGACGGGCTCGTTCGGGTCGCGTGAGGAAGCGAGAACGGGTACGCGGACTCGGGCCAGACCGTGAGCTCGGCGCCACGCTGCTCGGCGGCCTTCGTGAGCACGGTGAGGCGCTCGAGCATCATCGCAGCACGGCTCGGGTCCCAGCGGTCCGAGGCGTCGAACCCAGGCTGCACGAGCGCGACGCGCGCGTGGGGAGCGGCGTCGCGCGCGCGGTCGACGGTGCCGACGCGGAGCACTCCCCAGCCGAGCATCACGGCGAGGACCGCAAAGGAGAGGAGCAGCGGCGCCACCGAGGCACGAACCGCGCGCGTCGCTCGGAAGCGAACGATCGCGTTCGCCGCGAGCCCCGCGGCGATCGCGAAGAGAAAGCTCGTCCCGCGCTCGCCGACGACCTCGGCCGTTTGCAGGATCACCGGCCACGCGGCGAGACCGCCCGACGGCGTCCATGGGAAGACGGACGGTACGAAGGTGGCGAGGTACACGCCGAGCGCGTACGCGAGCCAGGGCGGGACGGTCGTGCGGCCGAGGCGATGGGCGAGGGCGCCGCCTGCCGCCCAGGGCAGCGCCTGCGCCGCCGAGAGCAGGACCAGCGCCACCCACGCGGCGGTCGAGGGCAGCGGTGTGAAACGGACGATCACCTCGGGCACGAAGCGCAGCGCGACGAGGTTCGCGCCGACCCCGAAGCACGCGCCGAAGAGCGCTCCGGCGCGCGTGCGTGCAGCGGCGTCGTCCGAACCGTGGAGCCCCGGCGCCAGCGCGAGCGCAAACCCGCACAGACCGACGAGGATGCCGCCGTGGAAATCGATCGGCGACGCGGAGCCCGCGAAGACGACGCCGCTGCCGAAGGCAAGCAGCGCTCTGTCGGTCCCACGCCTCTTCGTCACATCAGAAGTAGAAGGTCAGGCCGCCCTGGAAGAGGCCGCCGCCCGACGTGTTCGTCGTTCGCCCGTTGGTGTCGACGAACTCCGGGTAGTCGCGCTTGCGGTCGTCGATGCGCCCGCGGACGAAGCCGCGGAAGTCGAAGTTCAGCGCGACGACCCTGGAGAGCCGGAACTCGAGACCGATGCCGGCCTGCCCGCCGAAGTAGCCGTACTTGTATTCGTTCTGATCGAAGCCGGAGCGGTCGTCGACCGCCGTGGCGCCCGACCATCCGAAGCCGCCGAGGAGGTAGAGCTGCGTCTTGCTCTTCGGGTTCAGGAAGACGAGGCCGTTGAAGCCGAAGGCCGTCTCCTTGCGGCGGTAGCCGTTGTAGTCACGACCACCCGCGAAATCGAGGTCGGCCTCGATCGCGAAGGCCGGCACCATGCGGTAGCGGAGACCGAGCCCGACCATCGCCATGCCTGCGTTGTCGTCACGGCCCTGGCCGATGAGGAGGCCACCGACGTGGAGATTGAGCCCCCACTCGCGCTTCGGCGGAGCGCGACGCGGGACGTAGTAGTAGGCGGGGGGCGCCTCGCGCGGCTGCACGATGACCGTCGTCGGCGCCGGCTGGTAGACGATCACAGGAGGAGGAGGGGTGGCGGGCTTCTGGGCCGTGCCCTCGCCCGGAAGCGGCTGGAGGTCCTTGTTCGCGCCCGCGGGAGGAGGCGTCGTTTCTCCGCAGAACCAGCTGCCCGGCGCGCAGTCCTTCTCGCCCTGGGCGAGCGCTGTGCTCGGCGTCAGCGCAAACGGCAGCGCGAACGCGCACGCGATGGGGAGCACGAAAAGCCGCCGGAACGTGTTGCTGCTGCGCATTGAAAGACCCTGCCTCCGAAGACGGCGCGTGCGAGACGGTGGCTCCTCACTGGGAGGAGATCACTCGGTCGACTCCGTCAGGATGCCTTCAAAGCAACCCAAGTGCCATGGGGAAACAGGCGGTCGCCAGGCATGTTGACGGGGATTTAATGGGTATTCCTTACGGCCGAGCTCGAGGCTGTGTCCTCGCGTTCACGACCCGCCGACAACCCGCGTCCGTGTGGGGAACGATGTAAGCCGTAGTCGTAGTCGCCCCCCGATAATGCCTAGCCCCTGCAACTCTGCGTCGGGTCGATCCAAGATCACCCCCTGAACTCGCAGGGTTTTTCGGCATTCGCGCAGATCGAGCACCCCGTGCCAGGCGGCATGGCGAGTGCATCAGCGGGTGACGGCTGGTGGAGGCTGACGACGGACCCGCTGCCCGATCGCTCGCGCCGCGCGCGGTGAGACGCGCGCGTCGTGCCGTCGTCGCGTCGTCGCGTCGTCGCTGGAGAGCTCTGCCTCCCGCGCGCCCGACGAGCTGACACTTTTTCATCCGGGAGATTTTTCAATGTCGTTTCGTAACCGCTGCACGATGCTCGTCACCTGTCTCGCCATCACCGCCGGTGCGGGGATCGGCTGCGCGGCCCCTGAGGCGCCCGCGCATCCGACGGTGGCAAAGGTGGTGACGGGCGTAGTCGTGCACGCGAAGGCGTCGCCCGCGACGCAGGCGAAGCTCGGCATCACGCGCTGGCACGGCATCGTCGAGAAGGACACCGGCGCCATCGTCATGGACGGCTCGGACGCCAAGGGCAAGGTCCGGTTCGTCACCGCCATCCGCGTCGACAAGAAGAAGAACGTCTTCTATCTCGACATGCACGCGCCGTCGAAGGGCTCGCTCGCCGTCGACCTCGGCACCGGCAAGATCCTGTCGAGCACGCTGTCGGCGACACAGCTCGAGACCTTCGCGACGCTCATGAGCTCCGACTGGGACAAGCACATGTCGCAGACGCAGTACGGCACGTGGGGTGCCGTGGCGGCGACTCTCACGGCCGTCAGCATCGGGGCCGGCGTCGTCGTGACCGTCGCCGTCGCTGTTGCCGCCGCTCCGGTGATCGCGACCGCCGCCGGTGTCGTCGGCGTCGCCGCGGCGACGGGAGCTCTCATCACCGGCATCGTCGAGATGAAGAACAACGACGCCGACACGGCGAAGCTCCAGTCCGACATGAAGCAGCTGCAGCAAGACGTGAAGGACATGAAGGACGCGCAGACGAAGCCCGCCGACCCCGCGAAGGACCCGGCGGCCGACCCCGCGAAGGACCCGGCGGCGGA
>JANXVA010000776.1 GCA_025351875.1 Myxococcales bacterium
AGGCGCGCGTGATCGTCGTCGTCGTACGACGGGACGAAGCCCGGCAACACCTTCTCGTGGCCGCGCACCATCGTGTGGGAGCCTAGGCGCTGCATGAAGGCGCGGAACTGCATGCGCCCAAATGCGAAGCGAGACGCCTGATCCTGGAGATCTGCCGGGATGACGTCGGCTGTGCTCGGATCGCTCCACATCATCTGGAACCGGATGTCCGCGTCGTTGAGCGACGAGAGATCCCTCCAGCGCTCCTTGACGAGGCGGTCCTTCGGAATGCCGCCATGCACGAACAGGAAGCGGTCGAAGAGGAGCATGTTGGGCATCTCCTCGAAGAGCGTCCGGTAGTGGCGGAACACGTCGATCGGAAGGAGCGGCTTCAGCGTGTTGATCGCCTCGGCCGGCTTCACGCCGCCGTACATCGTGCCGTTCACCTCGACGTAGTACTCGTGGTTGCCGCGCAGCATGATGACGTGGTCGGGCGCGGTGACCAAGAGCTGCATCGCGGTGCGGAGCACGCCGTTGATGCTGAAGAGGCCGCGATCGATGTAGTCGCCGAGGAGCACGAGCAGCGGATAGGGCTTGGTCGGGTCCTTGCGATAAGCGTCGACCTTCTCGAAGAACTTCGACTGGAGGACCGTGGCCTTCAGGATGCTGTAACAGCCGTGGAGGTCACCGAGGACGGTGAGCTCGTATTTCTCGCCGGGCTTCGGCATGCGCACGTAGGTGTGGCCGTCGAGGAACGGCTCGGTGCCGGCGAGCTCGGAGATGTTCTTCTTGCCGGTGAGCCGGCCCGCGCCCTTCTTGCGCTGCTCGGCGAGCACGGCCAGTGCGCGATCGATGAGCGCGCGGTCGGCGCCGACCTGACGCGTGATGGTCTCGGGGTCGGCCGAGAAGTGGAACTCGAACGGCTTGAAGAACGGGTGGTCCTCGAGGCTCGGAAGGGACTGGCGCACGCTGTCGACGATGACGCAGTGGGCGGTGTCGCCGTCATCCTCGACGACGTCGATGCCGAGATCCTCTTCGAGGAGGTGGGCGAGCTCGCCTCGGAACTGCACCTCGGCGGGATGGGCGACGCCGTCCGCGAGGAGCAGCTGGTCGATGAGCGCCATGAGCTGCTCCTGCCCGGCGTGATCGAACATCTTGAAGATCTCGAAGCAGCGCACCTTCAGCTTGAGGTGCACGAAGGCCTTCGGATCCTCGCCGTCGGAGACGCTCTCCGTGAAGAGGTCCTTGACGTTCTGGTCGATGCCCTCGAGCACCTCGTGGAAGTGGTGCGTGTACTTCGTGATGACCTCGTCGCGGACCTCCTTGGCGGCGTCGGGCATCGCGTCGGTCGCGCGGTGCTCGATGAGCTGGCGGATGATCTCTTTGACGAAGCTCTTCTCCTGAGCGTCGAAGTCACCGTCGATGTAGCCGAACGTCACGAGGTAAAAAATCACCGCGTGCATCTGGTGCTCGGCGCGCTGCGGGTCCGTGCTGAACGTGATCACTTGCCCACGATACCATCGATCTTGTTGGGTCTCCCGGCGAGAACCCAAGCCGCAGAAGACGCTACGACCAGGCGAGGGGCTTCAGGGGCCGCTATCGTGCGTGGACCGTGACACGGTTCGGCTCGGCGGCGTCGAAGCTCGAGCGCGAGAGCCAGTAGACGTTGCAGTCGTCCGCGGCGAGACTCACGATCTCCCGGCGTGGATCGAGCACGACCTCCTCGCCCGTGAGCGCATTCTCGACCCCATCGTCGAGTCGATGTCGGCGCACCATCGAGTGATCCATCGTGGGCACCCAAAGGACGACGCCTCGATCGACCAGCGGGCCACCAAACGCCCAACCAGACACGACCTGCTGCGCAAACGTGCCCTCGTTCGAGACTCGCGGAAGCCGCATACTCTGCTGCGCGCCGAAGAGACTGACGGTGAGGTAGTAGAAATTGGCGTCCCCGACCGTCGCGAGAGTCGGCGGAATGGCGGCGTTGCCGCTCACCGGGATCTCGTGGAGATCCCTCTCGAGCTCGAACGTGCTACCGGCGCGGTAGATCGCCAGCCGTTTCCCGTCCGAAGGCGTCTCGACGAAGACGTTCGCGAGGACCTCATTGCCGCGACGGAAGAATGAGCTCGAGTCGGATGCCTCGAGCAGGATCTCTGGTCCCGTCGTCTCATCGCGCCAGCGAGCCATGGTGTATCCGGACTTCGCGGAGACCGAGCCGGCGTCGTCGACGCGCGAGATGCTGCCTCCCGACCAGAACACCCCGTCGGCGTCGAGCTCGAAGCTGGCGACGAAGTCGCGGCCGGGTGCGTTCGGGACCTGGATGGTTCGTTCGGTGATCGTATCGAAGACGCTCACGCCACCGTGTGTCGGAAACGGAGTTTGGTTGTTGGGGTCGGTCTCGGTAAAGGCAATTCGAGAGCCAAACGCCCGAAGTGTGCCGACGAAATAGGGCCCTTTCCAGACCTCACGTGGCGCTCCTCCCGATGCCGGTATGCGAACGAGTCGCCCGATATCGGGCGCATTGACATCGAAAACCCGATTTGGGTAGCTCACGCCGCCGGCGTACACGTCGCCTCCGACGACGATGATGGCAAGAGGCGTGAAGTCCGGCATCGCGTCGAAGCTCGAAAGCACCTCTGCGGGCGCGCCTCCTGCGCGGCACAGTCCCATCGCTGCACCGGGTTGTTTGGAGTTGCTCCCGATGTCGATGGTCTTCCCGCACGCGGCCAATACGAAGAGGGAGGCGTACAGCCCTCTGAAGAGCGTTTGCGTCATGATGCTACCTGGAGCGGCCTGTCGTTCTTTGTCACGGAATCGACTCGAGTGCAGCCTCCACCGCGGGAAGCATCAGGCTCCTCGGGAATTTGACCCGAAAACGCTGGCCACGGGTGCGGCCCTCGTCGTAGCGGCCAAGGTCGACGAGGACACGAATCGCGAGCGCCTCGCGCTCCTCGACGAGCGCGCCCGTCGGGTACCGCACGGTGTGCTTGGAGAGCGTCGCCAGGGCGACCTCGCCGTCTCCCCGCGCATACGCGGTGCGCGCCTCGTCGAGCAGTCGACGTTCGGCTTGCGTCGCGTTCTCGTCGACACGCGCCGACGGCGCCGACACGGCGGACGCGGCTATCGATGGAGCACTCGCCGAGACGCTGGGGGACAGCACGGGGGCCGCGATCGTCGGGGGCGAGCTCACGGTGACGACGCGGTCCACATAGACGACCCGCGGCGGAGCGCCGGTGTCGAAGGCACGCACCGCCCCGGCACCGACGAGCCCGCCGAGGAGCGCACTCGCGATGGCGATTCCCAACTTGGTCGCCAGGAGAGGAGGAGGCGGAGGAGGAGGAGGACCGCCAGTCGCGGGTGTGAGCGCGGGGATGGATGCCTCGAGGCGCCCAAGAATGCGGGCCGTCGCCTCGTCGGTGAACACCGTGTCGTCCGTCTCACCACGAAGGAGATCGCGCAGCTCCGGGTCGAAAGAATCGGGCTCGTTCACCGCGCACCTCCCTGCTTTCGTAGCCTTACCACCGCCGAGGCAAACTCCTCGCGGGCAACTCGAAGGCGCGAGTACGCCGTGTTGAGCGGAATGCCGAGCGATTCGGCGATCTCCTTCATCGGCAGCTCGTCCATGTCGTGCCCAACGAGGACCGCGCGGCGATCGAGGTCGATCGTCGCGAGCGCGGCATCGACCAACGCGCGCCTATCGCCCTCGATCAGCAGAGCATCGGCGAGTGGTCGATCCGAAGGTGCCTCGAGCTGCTCTGCGCCGACTTCGGTGCGCCGATGCGCGCGCCGTCGGTAGTCGGACGCGAGACGAAAGGCGAACGCAAAGAGCCATGGTCGCGCAGGTCTCTCGTGGTCGTAGGTCTCCATCTTCCCGTAGACCTGGAGAAACACGTCGTGGGTAATGTCTTCGAGATCGGCGTCGCGCACCCCGAGCCGGCGCAGCGTCTTGCCAACGTAGCGAACCTCCGTCGTGAACAATTCTCGAAAGCGCGCAACGTCGCTCTCGGTCGGGACGCGCGAAGCCACGGTGGATACCTGGGTCGACCTGCGCGGGATTGTCAGAAAAAGCGCCAGGCCGCGAGGATTGCGGTTCCGGCTGCCACCGACGGGAGCGTGTAGACGGTCTGGCCGTCGACGGCGAGGCGGTGCGGCGTGAGGACGAATACTCCGTCGATCTGCGCCCGGACGGAGAGGCGTGTGGAGAGCGCCAACACGAGGCCCGCACGCCCACCGGCAGCTGCATGCAGCGTCGTCGAGTCTCGAGGCGCGGTGATTCCGCGTGCCTCGGCGTGCAGCCCACCGAGCGAGCTGGTCGCGCAGGCGAAGAATGCGGAGGCGTGTCCACAGGCGCCGAGCGTCCCGACGATGAGTGACGTTCGGGCGGTCGCTTCGGGAAGGGCCCTCGACGCAGGAAGGTCCGCGCGACCTTCGACGAGCGCGCTGACGTCTCTCCAGCGGACCAGGCCATTGGCGATGATTCCAAGCGTCGGATCGGGCGCGGAACCAATCCACGCCGTAGGGCCGACGGCGCCCTCGAGATGGACTGCGCTCGTGTCGACGGGGTCAGGTTCGGGTGTGCGCGGAGGCCGCGTGTCGGCAGGCATGCGTTCTTGATTTTGGACGATCGGCTGGGGCAGCTCTCCCGTGGGCTCGGGGTCCGCGGGCTTGCTCGGTTCTGGTTGTAGGCGAGGCGTCGGAGGCGTCGCCAGACTCAGTGGATCGATGGCGATGCTCATCGTCAGCGCCATGGTGTCGACGATGTCGCTGCAGCGTTCGCCCGGCTGAACGAGCTCTCGCGCGCCCCGCGTGACGTCCTTCGAGTCGACGAGCCGAATGCGCGCCCGGTAGACCTGACCATCGCGCCAGATCTCGGCGAACATCGTCGAGGTCGCGTACGCGACGAAGGGGTCGTAGCCAAGCCGCGCAGCGACCGCCGCGCGGACCGCCGATTCGTCAGGGCATGACGCGGAGTTGGCGTCGCGCATGTAGACGAGACGCGCAGACGGGGCAGCCGACGCTTGCGCGGAGACGCACACCAGCGCGAAAGCCGTCGAACATGCGCCTACGCGGGACATCCTTCGCCTCGCCTCCCAGCGGAAGCCGAAGGTAGACCACGCGCGCGCGAGCGGCGCGCCCAAACGCTGCCCGCTCCTCCGCAGCATGCGATCGCAAACCTCGCAAGCGGAAGCTCACAGCCTCAGCGCTACCCGGGTGTGAAATCCGCGCGTCTGCGCGCCGTTCGCCGCAGGCGAATCACGCCGGCCAAGTCGCAAAATGGCGAGGCTCAGGCGAAACCTGAGGGGCGAAGCCCTACTTGTCAGAGTGGGTGCTTGGAGACGCACGCGCCGCTCGGGCCGGTCCCGCTGGCGCCGCCCGCGATCCACTTCGTGTCCTTGCACTGGTACCATTCGCCGTCGAACTTCGACTCGACGCAGGTGCTCGCAGGGACCATCTCCTGGAGCGTTCCCGAGTAGCAGCCGCCCGCCGTCGTGTCGTCCGGAGTCGGATCTGCCGTGTTGCCCGCGGGTGCGGCGCCGCCGCTGGCGGGCGCGCGATAGGAGTCGCACTCGGCCCTGTGCTTCTGGTAGCCGTACCAGGCGTTGACGCCCTGCGATTTGTAGATCTTGAGAGCACACCGCGTGTTGGCGGCGGCGTCGTAGAGACCGGCGGCGCTCGAGGGACAACCCGCATCGCGGAAGTGGAGGCTGTTCACCTGGAAGAGCCCGTAGTCGCTCGAGCCGTTGCTGTTCCTGTTGGATGCACGCTCGTAGAAGTTCGACTCGTACTTGATGGTGCAGAGCATCTTCCCGACGACGGACTCGGGGAAGCCTGCTTGCCGGATCAGCGTGGCGGCCTCGCCTTGCGAGAGCCTGCGGCCCGCGAGGAGGTGGTCCTGGGATTCGCCGACCGGCTCGGAGCCATCGTCGGGAGTCTCGGCGGCACAGCCCGCGATCGAGGTGAGGGAGACCATCGCGACGGCGAGAAAACGGTGATGAGTCTGCATCGGTACCTACACACCCAGCAAACGTCGGGCCGTGTACGTGACCGAGCTCAACCAACCGGAATCGTGGCTATTTTCAGAATTCGTTAGCCAGCTAAGGATCGATCTAACGCGTTCGCCGGGGTCGGGCGATCCAGGTCAGGGGATCGAGCAGCGATCCAAACGATCAGGATATCCGCCGCTCGGCATCACGGAGGCGGCATCGAGGCCGTGTCGACGAGCAAGTCGTCGAAGCTGAGGGCGACTCCACTGGCGCTCGTCCCCGCGATGGCGCCAATCTGGATCCCGACCGCAGGCCCAACGGCCACGGACACCGTTGCGCTCGCGGCTGGCGCGCCGAACGCGACGCCTCGCGCACCTTCGTAGACCTCGATGAGCATGTCCACGCCGACGACGCGCTTGAGGTGGATACCGAACCGATGGATCGCCCCCTCCTCGGTGAAGTTGCCGCCGCCTCCGAGCACGTTTCCGCCGAACCTCAGCTGAAAGGTGGCCCCGGCCGTCAACGCGAGGTCGACGGTCGACGGCGTGCCCTGGAACTGGAAGCGGGAGAAGACGGTCGGCGACGAGCCGAGGTTGCTGATCCGGACGAGGACCGTCGCAAAGAGCTCGTCGACAGGCGGGAGCGTCACGTCCGCGTAGCCGCCGGCTGGCGCACACGTCATCGATGATGTGCCGTCGATGGGCGTCAGGGTCTGAAGATTGACCACGCCGCTGGTCGCGTCCGCCCCATCCACACCGGTCAAGCCATTCTCGAAGGTGACCGTGCGGATGCGCGTGGAGGTCGGACCATCGAGCACCGCATCGCCGAACGCATCCTTCGCGGCATCGCCGACCGGCGAAGGACCATCGACCGGGCCGTCTCGCCCCGACCCGAGGCTCGTATCGGATCCAGACTCCGACGACTCCTCACGCGTAGAGTCCGGGCCGATCTGTAGGTCGGCGGCGCCCGTGATCAAGGCGCACCCTCCGACCGCCCCCGCGAGGACACCGAACACGCTCCAGCACATGGTCGTGCGAGTGGCGCGCTGCATGGCTACATGCATGTTCCGCAACGGAAGCCGTTCCCACTCGACGTGCAGTCGGTGCACGTCTGACCGGCTTTCTTGCACGTACGTCCAACCACGAGTGCGGTGCAGGCAACGCACTGCCCGGTGAGGCTGCAGACTTCGCCCGCGCCCGGGCAGTCGGTCGCGACGGTACACCCACAATGGGAGGCCGAGCACGAGGTGCCGCAGAAACGGGCGACCGACGAGGGGGGAGCGCCCGGCACGCAAAAGAAGCAATTGTTCTCCACGTTGTCGCAACAATCCGCCGCGGGGCAGCCGCTCGATCCCGCGCAGCTCGTGAGGCAGGCCGACTTCGTCGCGCAGAAGAATCCAGAGCCGCACCCCGCGTCGGCCGAAGCGTCCGCGTCGGCGCCGCCGTCGACGGCGGCGGCCTCGCTCGCTCCGTCCGCACCCAAGGGACCACCGTCAGCGCCACCCTTTGCATCCGGCGCGCCCCCCTCGCCCGTCGGTGCGCCCGCCTCATCGCTGGACGTGCCGAGCCCCACCGCGGTGAGCCCGCAGCCGAGAAGGGACACCGCGAGCACGTGCGTCAAACGACGCGTGAAAGGTCCTCCCACCATGACGTCTTGTCAGGGTAACAGCTGCGTGGGCCGCCGCACGGACCGAAGGCAAGCGCTCCGCGATCAGGAGCGCCAGACGCCGTCGTTGCGTTCGGCACGCCGCGCGACGTGGCTCATCGCGTGCTCGGCCATCGCCGTGATGGTGAGGCTCGGGTTCACGCCGAGGTTCGCGGGGATGATCGAGCCGTCGACGACGTAGAGGTCGTCGTACCCGAACGCGCGGCTCTGCGGATCGACGACGCCGTCCTCCGGCGTGAGGCCGATCGGGCAGCCGCCGAGGATGTGCGCCGTCGAGGCCTTGTTGAGGAGCACCTCGATCGTCCCGCTCTGCGGGATGCCGCCGCCCATCTTCTCCGCCATCTTCTTCGCGACGAGGTTCGCCACCGGGATGTAGACGGGCACGGGCGGTCCGTCGCCGCGATCGCTGTCGAGCTTCTTGCTGAAAGGCCAGTACCAGGGCCGCCTGAGCGTGTAGCGAAGGTGGCTGTCGACCGGCTGCATCACGAGGAGGATGGCCGTCTTCCGCGCCCAGCCGAACGGGATGAGCGTGCGCACGAACTGCAACGGGTGGCGGATGACCGTCCCCATCCAGCGCAGCCAGCGTGGGACGCTGCCGCCGCCGCCCGTGAGCACGGTGACGAGCGGCGCCATCGCGTCCGAGCCCGCGGGGTAGCGCACGATCTCGATGTGCGTCTTGTCGTCGATGTACACGCCGCTGGTGATGGCGATGCCCTTCGAGAAGTCGACGCCCTTCTTCTGCGACTGCACCGTGAGGAGCGCCTCGCTGTTCGTGCGGAGGAAGCGACCGAGCTGCTCGGAGAGCTTCGCGAGCGAGCCTCGCTCCTTGCAGCGCATCAGCAGGTTCACGGTGCCGTACGAGCCGCCCGAGACGACGACGCCGCGCGCGCGGATCGTGTGGCGTGGATGGAACATCCCGGTCGACTTCTCGACCGTGAGCTCGTACCCGCCGCCCTCGAGCGGCACGACGTCGACGACGCGCGACTCGGGCATGATCTTCGTGCCCTTCTTCTCGGCGAACCAGAGGTAGTTCTCCTCGAGCGTATTCTTCGCGCCGTGCCGGCAGCCGACCATGCAGCCGCCGCAGAGAATGCAGCCCGTTCGCGCGGGGCCCTCACCGCCGAAGAACGGATCGGGGACCGTCTCGCCGGCCTTGCCGAAGTACACGCCGACGGTTGCCTTGTGGAAGGTGTCGCCGCGGCCCATGTCCTCGGCGATCTCCTTGAGCATGCGATCGGTCTCGACGATGACCTCGCTCGGGACTGCGCCGAGCATGCGCTTGGCCTCGGCGTAGTAGGGCTCGAGCACGGCCTTCCAGTCCATGCCGACCCACCGCACGTCCTCGAACGCCTTCGCGGGTGGCACGAGCAGCGTGTTCGCGTAGACGAGGCTGCCGCCGCCGACGCCCGCGCCGTGGAGGAAAAAGGCGTCCTTCACGAGCGTCATCTGGAGGATGCCGTACATGCCGAGCCAGGGCTTCCAGAAGTACTTGCGAAGGTTCCAGTTGGTCTTCGGGAAGTCCTCGCGCTTCCAGCGCTTGCCCATCTCGAGCACGGCGACGCGATAGCCCTTTTCGCTGAGGCGCAGCGCGGACACGCTTCCCCCGAAGCCCGAGCCGACGATCACGAAGTCGTAGTCGAAATCCGTCACACGATGGACGTTAGTACGGCCGGCAATGAGAGGGGTAGGATGCTTACCGCTTCGATGGCTCGTCCGGCGCCTCCCTCGATTCCCCCCGGCACGCTCATCTCGTCGCGCGCGAGCGGAACGAGTCGCGGCGGGAGCTACGCGCTCGGCGCCAAGCTCGGCGCGGGCGGGATGGGCATGGTCTTCGAGGCCACCGACGAGCAGGGCCGCGCGGTCGCCGTGAAGACGCTCCTCGTCGGACCGAACGCCTCTGCCGCGGCGGCCGAGACGCGCGCGCGCTTCGATCGCGAGATCGAGGCGACGGCACGGCTCGACCACAAGAACGTGCTCACGCTCCTCGACCACGGAGTCGACGACGCGACGGGCGCGCCGTACCTCGTCATGCCGCGGATGCGCGGCGAGGACCTCGCTCAGCTGCTCGCACGCGTGAAGCAGCTCGATCCGAGCTTCGCGGTCCCGCTCGTCATCCAGGCGTGCCGCGGGGTCGCGGCGGGGCACGCGGCGGGGATCATCCATCGCGACCTCAAGCCGTCGAACCTCTTCCTCGAGGAGGAGGACGGGCTCATCGTCGTGAAGGTGTCGGATTTCGGTCTCGCAAAGGTGCAGGATGCAGGGATCGACTCGCTGACGAAGTCCGGTGCGCTCATGGGAACGCCGCACTACATGTCCCCCGAGCAGGCGCAGGACGCGAAGCGCGTCGACGCGCGCACCGACGTGTACTCGCTGGGCATGGTGCTCTATCACGCGCTCACCGGGTCGCCGGCGTTCACCAGCTCGGGGGCGTTCATGGGGTTCCTCGTGGGGCAAGCGACGGTCCCGCCCGTGCAGCAAAAGGCGCCGTGGGTCTCGCCGGAGATCGCGCGGGTCGTGCACGCCGCCGTGCTGCGGTCACCCGAGGCGCGCTGGCCCGACCTCGCGGAGCTCGAGCTAGGCCTGGTGATGGCGAGCGGCTTCGAGATGGCGAACGCGCCGCTGTACAAGGCTTCCCTGGCGCCGCTCTCGCAGTCGACACGCGGGGAGATCGCGCCGCGCGCGGAGCTGCCGGCACACTGGCAGGATCTCTTGCGCCGCTAGGCGTGCGCGACGAGCCTCGGCAGTTCCGCTCACTCTGACGGCGCCGGGAACATTTCCTCGCGAAAGGAATCGTAGCGTGGCTAGCTCGCGGCGCTCGCCGGAGGGCACGCGAGCAGCTCGCGTAGCTCCGTCAATGGCGTCGCCCAGTGATCCTCCCAGCGGAAGGTCGCGAGCGTGCGCGTGCGCTTGCCGCGCGAGAACGCCTCGCGCAGCGCCTTTCCCTGACCCGGCCACTCGAACGCCCAGCGCAACGTGCCGAGCGTCGCGATGAGGAGCGCGCTCGGGGCGCGCAGCTGCGCGTAGGTGAAGGCCTGAAGCAGGATCTCACCGCGCACGTCCGGCGCGAATCCCGTGAGGACGTGCCAGAGGTCGTGCGTCTGGCGCAGGCGGAGCATCAGGTACGCCGCGCGCGGGTCGCCGACGTCGGGGAGGTTCTCGAACGCGTCGGGTGTGATGCCGTTGTCGTCGAGGAAGCGCGTGTACTCGCGGCCGAGCGCCCCGTCGGGGAGACGCCGTAGCGCATCGAGATCGACATGCGCGCGGTCGATGCGCGGCTGGTCGGCGAGCAGCGCCCGTCCGCCGTCGTCGTGCTCGAGGCGGTCGATCGCGCGCGCGACGGTCGGGAGGTTCACCGTCTGCGCGAGGACGAGCACCTGATCCAGCCGCCCCGGATCGCGCGCGAGCGTCGCAAGTGTCCGCACCACCGTGCGAGCACGCTGGGTGGTCGAGGGGATGCGAAGAGTCGAGGCGGGCCGAGCGCGGTTCATGTCGATCTCCATATTGTCACTCATGACAATATGGCGGTCCCCACTATTGTCAAGCATGCCAATGGCGTTTAGGCTCGGCGGGTGGTCTCCTCCAACAAGAAGCCGGCGAAGCCCGCGAGAGGCTCGAAAAAACGCGTTCGTCGATCCCCTGAGGAGGCGCGCACCCTGATCCTCGAGGCCGCCGACCGTGTCTTCCGCGTGCACCTCCCGGACGCCGTCGGCCTCAAGGAGATCGCGCGCGAGGCAGGCGTCAGCCACGCGCTGGTGACGCACTACTTCGGCACGTACGGCGGCCTCGTCGAGGCTGCGGTCGAGCGCCGCCTCACCCGCGTCCGCGAGTCGATCGTGAGCCGGCTCTTCCTCGAGCTCGATGCCCGCGTGACCGCCAGCGAGCTCCTCGCGACCTTTCGCCGCGCGATCGCCGAAGACGCCGCAGATCCGCTGACCGTCCGCCTCGCGACGTGGGCGATGATGAGCGGACGCCTCGCGCAGGAGGACTTCTTCGTCTACCGCGTGCAAGGCCTGAAGCTCCTCGCTGATGCTCTCCAGCAGCGCGTCGACCTTCCGCGCGAGGAGCTCGAGTTTTGCCTGATCGCGTCGTTCGCGGTCTCCGTGGTCTGGACGGTCGGCGGCAACGCCCTCACCGGTGCGCTCGGACGCAAGAAGACAAAAGCCTCGGACGACCGCTTCGAGGAGCGAGTCTCCACGATGATCGACGCGTATCTACGCCACGCGCGACGCTGACATCGGCGCCTTCCTCGCGGAACGCGACGGCTTGGGCGTATCGGCAGAGCAGAAGGGCGCGCCCGGGTGGACTCGAACCACCGGCCACCCGCTTAGAAGGCGGGCGCTCTATCCAACTGAGCTACGGGCGCGAGCGCTTGAATTCATACATCATCTCGACATTCGCTGCGAACGCGTCGCGCGGACGCGGTCTCGACTATGCTGCGCGGTCCGATGGGAAACGCCGAGGGATTGCGCAATGAGGTTCTGACTGCGGCGTTCGAAGAGGCGCTGAAGGGGCGGCACGAGCGCCTCTTCGTCCAGCTGGGAATCCAGTCCGGCCTGCCCGGCACCCGCATGAACACCATCCTCGCGCAGGGGTTCGCGAGCGAGTGCGCCGCGCGAGGAAAGGCCGCCGACAAGCTCATTCACATGATGACGCAGCTGCCGGAGACCGCTCCCGGTCAGAGCGAGCGCGAGTTCCTCGTCGTCTGCGGAGTCCTCGCGGTCGCTGCTCGCTCCGTGAGCGAGCCGAAGGACCTCGCGATGCAGAAGCAGGCCATCAAGATCCTCCACGACTCCGCCGAGGACGTTCGCTTCCGCGTCCGCGAGATCGTCCCCATCGCGCTCGCGAAGCTCGGCGCCATCATGGGCGACACGCTCGTCCACGAGCTCGTGTCGTGGATGGACGGCTTCTTCCAGGCCGCCGCCGCGCTCCTCGCGATGTCCCAGCCCAACTTCCTCCCCGAGATCAACGACATCGAGGCCGCGCTCACGCGCCTCGACGAGGCCTACGCCCTCGCCAAGAACGCCGCGCGCTCGACCTCGCGCTACCCTGGTCGCAAGGCGCTCGTCGACGCGCTCGCGATCGCTCCCGCCGCCATGGCCGGCCGCTTCGGCGTGCCCATGTTCGACCACCTCGTGAAGTGGTCGAACACGGAGATGCCCGAGCTCCGTGGCGCAATCGAGGCGGTCCTCAGCGAGAAGAAGCTCGCGAGCCGGTACGCCCTCGAGCTGAAGCGCGTACGCGCCGCGCTCGCGGCCAGCCTCCCTCCGCCGCGCGACCCGACCCTCGCCGTGAAGGGCATGCGCGGCCGAGGCAAGAAGCGCAGCGCGCGCTGACCTCGCTCAGCGCCGGTCCGCTCGGTCGCTGCGCTGCCTCGCTCAGCGCTGGTCCGCGCTGCCTCGCTCAGCGCGGGGCGGGCGGCATCGACGTGCGCGACGGCCGGAGCGACGGCGGCACCGCGTCGTCGGTCGCCCGCAAGCTCCGCGG
>JANXVA010000802.1 GCA_025351875.1 Myxococcales bacterium
CGATGCCCACGAGAATGCCGAGGTCGATCGGCGAGAGCTCGGCCTCGAGCGCGAGCTCGCCGCCGCGTGTGACCTTGCTGACCGAGCCCTTGAGCGCGAACGCCCCCTTGAAGCCGTTCGGCGCCTGAAGATCGAAGGTCACGGGCGGGAGCTGCACGGTGTCGTCGGCGAGCGAGATGACGATCGGCGGACCGACCGGGGCGGCGAGCACCGCGCTCGACGGCGAGGTGCGGAGCGAGAGCGTCTGCGTGCCGCGCGACACGCGCATCGTGCGTGGCGTGAAGCGGCCCTTCGCATGAGAGATGTCGTCGGTCGCGACCCGCTCGATGTCGAGGTCACCCGTGATCTCGCCACCGATTGCGGGTGCGGCTACCCCGTTGCCCGCGTCGACCTCGGCCTGATCCTGGCTGACCAGGAGCTTGCCGAGCGGCGCTAGATCGAAGCGCGCGAGGCCGATTCGCCCCGTGATCACGGGCGACTTCTGGCGCGTGACCACGAGTTTTTCGACCTTCACCTGTCCGCCGAACAGCGCGCCGTCGATCGCGTAGTTGCCCTGGACGGAGGTGTCCTTGAGGTACGCCTCCTTGTCGAACGGCTGATAGATCGGCGCGCCGCAGAGCGTCTTGCCGATCGCCTTCGCCTTCGACGGGAGCTGGGTCATGCCGATGTGGAGATCGGAGCCGCCGAAGGGCACGCCGAGGATGCGCATCGGGGTCACGTTGATGTCGGCATCGATCGTGTACGCGGTGAGCGAGCCGCCGATTCGTGCGACGCCCGAAGCCGCGCCCTCCACCTTCGCGGCGGCGGCACCCAGCATGTCCGCGCGCCCGAGGGGGAAGCCCTGCAAGACCAGGCTCCCACGCAGCTCTCCGCCACGATGCACGGCGAGCGACCCGAGAACCGAGCCCAGCGGCGCGCGGCCCTCCTTCTTCAACTTGACGAGCGAGAGCGAGCGCACGTCGATCTCTGCGCCGTCGAGGCCGGCCTTCTGATCGAGCCAGCGGTACTCGAAGTCGGCATGCCCCTCGTCGAACTTCTCGCCGAGCAGGTTGAGCTTCGTGGCGTTCACGGATGCCTGCACGTCGAGGTAGCCGCCCTTGCAGACGTCCTCGGGACCGCCGAGCGCGAGGTGGAGACGCGCGTTGGTCTCGAGACTGCCCCCGATCTCGGCGAACCGAGGGTCCTCGTCGAGCTTGAAGACGCTGAAGAAGTCGCGGACGTCGAGGCTCTTCGAGGTCACCTGGCCGTCGAGGCGCATCGCGGCCTTCCCGCCGAAGTCGAGCTCGCCGGTGGTGAGCTCGTAGGTGCTCTTGCCCTTCTGCGCGCGCACGTCGCGCAGGTCGACGGTGAGCTTGTGCAGCTCGACGTGGCCCTGCGTCACGTTGCCGAACGGCAGATCTCCGATCGAGAAGCCCTGGATGTTGAGGATGTCGCCGACCACGTGCGGATCGCCGAAAGGACCGCCCACGCTCAGCTTGCCGATCTCGGCGACGCCCGCCATCTTCACGTGCCCGAGGGGCGAGAGGTCCTCGGTGTCGATCTTCGCGTGCGGGATCTCGACCTTCAGGATCTCGTGGTAGCCGATCGACACGAAGACGTCGTCCACCTGGCTGTGCGTCGTGTTGACGCGAACGTGCCTGAACTCGAGCGCGGTCGGAGTGGCGCCGATCTTCCCGAGGAGGATGCCTTCCTTCACGCCCGTCGCGCGTGTCTTGTTCGGGCTGTCGACGGGGGAGTCGTAGACGGCGAAGTTGGAGGTCTTGCCGTAGAGGTCGCCTTCGAGCTTCACGGGATCGATCGTCCCCTTGAAGCCCGTGACCCTCAGCTCGTTGATGTCCCAGGTCACGTGCGGATGCTCGCTCACGTGGAAATCGTGCATGAGCGACGTGAAGCTGACGCCGGTCACGTCGAGCTTCTTGACGCTGAGCGGAAGCCCTCTCGCGAGCGGCTGTACCTCGACGTCGCGGAGCTCGGCCACGCCGTCGGCGATCTCGATGCGCGTGTACGGGCTCGTCACGACGCTGCGACGAACGCTGAAGTCGCTCCGGATCGCGCGCGCGAAGCTGAACCTCTCGACGCGGATCGCCTCCGCCTCGAGGTGGCCGGAGACGTCGGGGATGGGCGTCTCCGCCGTGTAGCGAAGCTCCGCGTCGACCGACAGCCAGCCCTCGACATACGGCGTGCCGGGCACGCGGTTGATGAGCCGTAGGGGTGCGCGTGCACGCACGTGGCCGTCGAGGGTCGGGTAATCGCCCTTGGCCTTCGGGAGTCCGACCGTGAGGTGACCGAGCGTGAGCTCGACGTACCGCAGGTCGGTCCGCGCGACGTCGCAGCCGAGCGCCGTCTCCTCCGCGGGATCGAGGTCGGCGGCGCCGTACGTCGAGAGACGCCGCACGAGGATGCGCTTCGGCTCGATGCGCGCCCGTGCGTCGATACGACAGAGCACGTCCTCGTCGACGGAATACTCGGCGCCGCGCGCCCCCTCGGCGGGCTTGAGCA
Source organism: Myxococcales bacterium (assembly GCA_025351875.1). Taxonomy (GTDB): domain Bacteria; phylum Myxococcota_A; class Polyangia; order Polyangiales; family Polyangiaceae; genus Labilithrix. The sequence continues at coordinate 2,500 of JANXVA010000802.1, forward strand.
TGCGCACCATCCGGCCGCGTGCCTCTGCGACGCGAAGGGCAACCTCGAATGCAGTGCCGCCGTTACCGTCGTCATCGGCGGTGATGTCGGCGTCGATCTCGTGGGCGACCATGCGGGTGCCGTCGATGTCGAGGTCGAGCTCGGCCTCACTCGCCGAGACGACGGAGAATGGCGCCTTGAGCGGCCCGCTCGACTCCTCGGTCTTGAGGATCTTCAGGGCGAGGTTCTGGAGCTGCCCGCCCTTCATCACGACGCGCGCGGCGGGCTGCTCGATCTCGACCTGATCGATCACGACCTTGCCGGCGAGGAGACCGAAGATCCTCGGGCGGGCGGTCGCGCGGCGCGCGGTGAGGAACGGCGTGCCACCGTCGCTCGCCTCGACGCGGAGGTTCCGCAACGTCACGCTCAGCGGCCACAGGCGAAGCTCGAGCTCGAAGCGGGCATCGACGCCGAAGCCGGCGGCGACCTTGCGCGTCTCGGCGGTCGCGAGGCCCTGCGCCCACTTCGTGCGAACGAGCACGCCTACTCCCACCGGAAGCAGCCCCACAATGGCGAAGACGACGCAGAGGATGCGCGCAACGATGCGTCCCCAGTCGCGGCGCCTGGTGCGCCGGACGGGCGGGAGCATCGTGCTCGAGCTTCGGTCCTGCATCCTCTTTGGTGTTCAGACGTTCCCAGGTGGCTGTTCGTTCGATGCCACGGTGGTCCGGGACCCGATACTCTAGCGGTTGGCCAGGAAAACCGCCCATTTGGGGTAGAACTACGCCACCTTAGGACAGAGCCTCACAGTGCGACGCAACACCCCAGGCGTGATTTCGGGGCGGGATCTCTTGCCCGCGCTCATCCGGCGCGTCGAGAGGCACGATCCGGCGCAGGTGGTGAGGCTCCTCGAGCCGCTCGTGCTCGAGCGGCGCGCCAAGCGCCTGCGGGACGTCATCGACCAGCGCCTCGAGAGCGTGCAGGTCATCTTCGACGCGCCCCACGATCCCCACAACGGCGCCGCGGTCCTGCGATCGTGCGAGGCATTCGGCGTGCAGTTCGTCCACGTGATCGAGCGGCTCGAGCGCTTCCTCGCGGCTCCGACCGTCGCGAAAGGCGCTGAAAAATGGGTCGATTTGCGATCGTGGTCGAACGTCGACGACGTGATCGCGAACGCAAAGGCCGACGGCCTCGAGCTGGTCGCCGCATCGGCGGACGGTGAGCTCGGCCCTCAGGACCTCGCTTCGATCCCACGCCTGGCGCTCGTCCTCGGCAACGAGCGCGACGGGATCGCCGACGCCCTCGCCGCGGCCTGCTCGCGGCGGGTGCGCGTGCCGATGCGCGGCTTCGTCGAGAGCCTCAACGTGAGCGTGAGCGCCGCGATCCTGCTCGCGCAAGCGACCGCGGGCCGGAGGGGCGACCTCTCGGAGGGGGATCGGCTGCGCCTGTATGCCCGCGGGCTGTATTTCACGGTCGACAAGGCCGACGACGTCCTCGAGAAGTTCGCGGACTGAGCCCCCGCGCCTGGTCCCCGCTAGGATCGCCCAAATGCGCAGGTTGAAGCTCCTCGTTTCCGCGTCCGCAGCCGTCGGGGTGCTCGCCCTCGCGCTCGCGCCAGGTTGTCGTGACGCGACGCAGGTGACTCTCGAGATCTCGCTCGCCAAGCGCGCCACCTGCGCAGAGACCAACGGCACCGCGATCACCGTCGGCACCGATCCGGTCTCGACCCAGCAGCGCGTGGCCGACCAGTTCGTGACGGCGACCACCACGAGCTGTACCGAGTCGACGCACCAGATCGGCACGCTGGTCGTCACACCGGGAGGCGGAAGGGGCTCGGTCGTCGTCGTCGTCGCCTACGACAAGTCGATCGTGCCGTCGTCGTGCACGCCTCCGCTCTTCAAGGGCTGCATCGTCGCGCGGCGCCAGTTCACGTTCAGCGACCACCAGGGGCTCCATCTGCCCATCACGATCGATCCCGACTGCAAGGACGTCCCGTGCGACGCCTTCTCGACGTGTCGAACCGGGAAATGCTTCCGCTCCGACGTGAATTGCACCGATGACAGCTGCCTCGAGCCCGGAGATCCGGGCGACGGCGGCACGAACGACGACGCTGCAGTGAGCCCCGACGGGAGCCTGCTCGACGGACCGAGGACGAACACAGACGGCGGCGGTGCGGACGGCGCGACCGACGCGTCCGCGGATGCGCCAACGGACAGCCCGACGGACAGCTCGATCGGATCCGATGGTGCGACGCTCGACGGCGGGAGCACGGGCGCCTTTTGCACCATCGATGGCGACCTGCTGTGCCCGAATCCGACGGTGTGCAACGTCGGCTCCTCGTGTTGCGTGCCCCAGAACGTCGGCGGCGCCGTGGCGTGCAATATGGGAGTGCCCGCCTGCCTCGCCCCGGCGAAGCGGTACTGTTGCACGAATGCTCCCTGCCCGGGGATCGGAGTCTGTGCGGTCGCCAGCAAGCCGTTTGGCGGTGGCGGTGGCATCCCGATCCTCCCGCTGCCAGGCGGTGCGACGCCCGCCGGCACCTGCAACTGACGCGAGCCGCTTTACGTCTCTCCGCACGAGCGGTAGGCAGGTTTCCTCATGCACGTCATTCCCGCGCACCAGGGTAGGCCGTCCGACGATCCGATCTTCGCCTTGAACAAGGAGGCGACCACGCGCAAGGCGCGCGGAGAGTCGATCGTGAACGCGACCGTGGGCGCGCTCCTCCACGACGACGGCCGGCTCGCGATCCTGCCGACGGCCGCGCGCGCCGTGCACGAGGTCTCCGCCGAGGAGTGGGCGCCGTACGCGCCGATCGCCGGAGCGCCGGATTTTCTGGCCGCCGTCGCGAACGATCTCTTCAAGGACCAGCCCGACATGCTCGCGTGCGCGGCCGCCGCGGCGACGCCCGGCGGGTCTGGAGCGCTCCGTCACGCGATCGCGAACTACCTGGAGCCCGGGCAGTCGATCCTGACGACGAGCTTCTTCTGGGGACCCTACCAGACGCTGTGCGACGAGGCGGACCGCAAGCTCGCCACGTTCAACATGTTCGATGCCGAGGGCAAGCTCGACACGGCCGCGCTCGATCGCGCGCTCGCCGAGCAGATGAAGACGCAGAAGCGCGCGCTCCTCATCTTGAACGACCCGTGCCACAACCCGACGGGCTACTCGATGACGGCGGCGGAGTGGCGCGCGGTGGTCGAGTGCCTGCTCGCCCGCTCGGGCGACGGGCCCATCACGCTGCTCTGCGACACGGCGTACTTCGCGTATGCAGCGCGCCCCGATCCGCGGGCGTTCATGAACGAGCTCCGGCCGCTGCTCGGCAAGGTCGGCCTCGCGTTCGCGTGGAGCGCTTCGAAGACGTTCACTCACTACGGGCTGCGCGTCGGCGCGATCGTGGCTTGCATCCCGGATGCGAAGGAGCGCGCGGCGACCGAGGCGGCCTTCAGCTACTCGTGCCGCGGCACGTGGTCGAACTGCACGCGCGGTGGGATGAGCGCGATCACGCGCCTCCTCACCGAGCCGGCGATGGCGAAGTCGAGCGACGCCGAGCGCGAGGGCCTGAAGGCGCTCCTCGGCGCGCGCGTCACCGCGTTCAACCACGCGGCCAAGGCGCGCGGCCTGAAATACCCGCGCTACGAAGGCGGCTTCTTCGTCACGGTCTTCATCGACGACGCGCACGAGCGCGCGGTCCGGATGAAGGAGCAGGGCGTGTTCGTCGTGCCGGCAAAGGGGGCGCTCCGCGTCGCGCTCTGCTCGGTCGCGGAGAAGGACATCCCTCGCCTGGTCGACGCACTCGCGACCTGAGAGTGAGAGGCGCTGCGGGTCTAGGGGTCCCCGTCGTCGCTCCCCCAGCGCCAGCGAAGCGGCTCACCCTTGAGCCAGCAGACGACGACCATGAGCAGCGAGAGTCCAAGGAGGACGGCGCCGAAAACTGCGCGGCTGCATCGCGCTGGCGTGAGGAACACGACACTCAGGACCGCAGACGCGAGGTAGAGCGAGAACGCGAGCCAACCCTGCCAGGTGAGTGGAAGCCCCCAGCCCAAACCGAAGCGCTTTGCCCTGAACCAGTACGTCGGCTGCGTGCTCATGGTGAGATCTCCGGTTTGATTAGAGCTCGCATCGAAGATTGATGCACAAATCAAATCCGGGCTCGGGCGCCTCTAGCCGGCGCCGGTCGCGGGCTGCGCGAGCTTGGCATCGAGCTCTCCGGCGCGGTCGAGGGCGCGCATCTCGTCGAAGCCGCCGATGCTCTCCTCGTTGATGAAGATCTGCGGGACGGTGCGGAGGCCCGTCGTCTTGACCAGCCACGCGCGCTTCTCGTGGTCGCCGCTCACGTCGATCTCCTCGTAGGAGACGCCCTTCGCCTTGAGCAGCATCTTGGCGCGGATGCAGTAGGGGCAGATGAGGGTCGTGAACATGCGGACTCGGGCGGCCATCGGCTCTTAGACGTACACCAAGGGGGTTCCGTTGCGCCCCACGCAAGGGGCAGAAACGGGCTTCGCGGCGTGTTACCTTCGCTGACCTCATGGCGGCCGAGCAGACCATTCACCTCGAGCGTTACGCCCCGGATGCAAAGGCACTCGTGGCTGGCGCTCAGTCCCTCGCCGACGAGCGCAAGCACGTCCAGGTCGAGCCCATCCATTTGCTGGCCCGCGCGCTCGATCGCGACCGCGGCGTGGCGGAGGTCTTCAAGAAGGCGGGCGCCGACCCGGCGGACGTCGTCGCCGAGGCCGAATCGCAGCTCTCGAAGCTGGCCAAGGCCGGCGCCGGGCTCGCGTACCTGTCCTCCGCCATGCTCGCGCTTCTCGCGCGCGCAGAGAAGGAGGCCGACAAGGCGGCCGTCGGCGTGGAGCATCTGCTCAATGCGCTCTCGCAGGAGATCCGCGGTCCCGCGGCCGTCGTCCTCCAGGCCTTCGCGCTCGGCCCCGGGTCGCTCCGTCCGCACATGGCTGCCCTGAAGAGCGTCCCACGTGACGTCCCCGGCACGACCTCGAGCACGGGCGGCAGCACCGTCAACGCGGCCGACGCGATGTCGCGCTACGTCAACGACCTCACCGCGCGGGCGCGGGACAAGGGCTTCGACCCGGTCATCGGCCGCGACACCGAGGTCCGCCGCCTCCTCCAGATCCTCGAGCGCCGTCAGAAGAACCACCCGCTCCTCGTCGGCGAGCCCGGCACCGGCAAGACCGCCATCGTCGGGGCGCTCGCCATGCGCATCGCCGCAGGCGACGTCCCGCATAACCTCGCGAACCTCTCGATCCTCGAGCTCGAGATCGGCCAGCTCGTCGCGGGCGCCAAGCTCCGCGGGGAGATCGAGGACCGCCTCAAGCAGGTCATCTCACAGATCAAGTCGCAGGACACGCTGCTCTACATCTCCTCGCTCGAGTCGTTGCTCGGGACGGGCGGCGCCGGCAGCGGCGTCGGCGATCTCCTGAAGCCGATGCTGGCGCGCGGCGACATCCGCCTGCTCGCCTCGACGACGCCGGAAGGCGTTCGCAAGCTCTCGGACAAGGATCCGAACCTGCTGCGCCGCTTCACGGTGCTCACGATCGATCCGCCGACGCCCGAGCGCGCGATCGAGATCCTCCGCGGCATCGCCACGAGGTACGAGCAGCACCACAACGTGCAGATCGGCGATCCGGCCTGCGTTGCCTCGGTGCGCCTCGCCAAGCGCTACGTGCAGGATCGCGCGCTCCCCGACAGCGCGATCGATCTCCTCGACGAGGCCTGCGCGCGCAAGCGCGTCGAGATCGACGGCCTGCCCGCGCACATGGATGACGCCATCCGGCGCGTCGCGTCGCTGAAGGCGCAGCTCTCGGGCCTCCTCGACGACGTCGACGCGATGAGCATGAAGACGAAGCAGCGCATCGAGAAGGAGATCGCCGAGCTCGAGCCCTCCGTGATCGAGATGCGCTCGAAGCTCGATTCACGCCGTGGCGCGCTCGCGGCGCAGGCCGCGATCAAGGACGAGCTCTCGAAGCTCAGCGCGCAGCTCGAAGCGGCCCGCAAGGAGCAGAACTTTGCGAAGCTCGGCGAGCTCGAGCACGTGCAGATCCCCGAGGTGAAGCGCCGTCTCGACGCCGCGGATGCGGCGGTCGAGAAGGCGGGCCTCAAGGACGGCGTGTCGCGCATCGTCACCGAGGAGGCCGTCGCGCCGGTCCTCGGCGACTGGACCGGCATTCCCGTCTCCCGGATGCTCGAGGCCGAGAGCGAGAAGCTCCTCAAGATGGAGGAGCGCCTCTCGGCGCGCGTCGTCGGCCAGAGCGAGGCCGTTCGCGCGGTCTCGAAGGCCGTACGCCGCGGGCGCGTCGGCCTGCGCGATCCGGGCAAGCCCATCGGAAGCTTCCTCTATCTCGGCCCCTCCGGCGTCGGGAAGACCGAGCTCGCGAAGGCGCTGGCCGAGTTCCTCTTCGACGACGAACAGTCCATGACCCGCATCGACATGAGCGAGTTCATGGAGAAGCACATGGCGCAGCGCCTCGTCGGTGCACCGCCGGGGTACGTCGACAGCGAGGAGGGCGGCTTCCTCACCGAGGCGGTTCGTCGTCGTCCGTACAGCGTTCTCCTCTTCGACGAGGTCGAGAAGGCCCACGCCGACGTCTTCAACCTGCTCCTCCAGGTTCTCGACGACGGCCGCCTCACCGACGGCCGCGGTCGCACCGCGGATTTTTCGAACACCGTCGTCATCATGACGAGCAACATCGGCTCGCAGCGCATCCTCGAGACGGATGCGAAGCTCTTCGAGTCCGAGGAGGGCCGCGACGCGCTCCGCGACGTGCTCCGCGAGGAGCTGAAGAACTTCCTCCGCCCCGAGTTCTTGAACCGCATCGACGACGTCATCATCTTCCGCCCGCTCTCGAAGCCGGATCTCCGCGGCATCGTCGACATCCAGCTTCGTCGCCTCGAGAAGCTCGTCGCCGATCGCGAGCTGAAGCTCGAGCTCACCGAAGCGGCGAAGATGCGCCTCGTCGACATCGGCTACGAGCCCGCGTTCGGCGCGCGGCCGCTGAAGCGCGCCATCCTCAAGGCGGTCCAGGATCCGCTCGCCGAGGAGCTCCTCTCCGGCGGCTATCCGAACGGCTCCACCGTGCGTGTCGACGTCGAGGGCGAAGGCTTCAAGTTCGTGAAGGCCTGAGCATCGGTGCGATGCTTCGGCGGGCAACGAGCGACCGATAGTCGGTTATCGACGCTTCCGGATTAGGGGCGATTTGTGGCGCGCTCCCGTACCCGCTACGGTCCATCGGATGAAGGCATTTATTTTCTCGCTGCTCGTCGCAGGAACAGTCTGCATCGCGGTGGCATGCAGCAGCAGCGACAGCGGTGGTGGCGGTGCCGTCGGCGCCGGATGCAACCAGTCGGGCGCCGCCGAGCAGTGTGCGTCCGGTGGCGTCTGCGGTAAGCCTTCCGACGGTACGACCAGCCTTCAATGCCTCGTGGTGTGCAAGGAACAGGTCGACTGCCCCGCAGGCCAGGACTGCAACGGCGTCGAGGGCTCCCTCCAGAAGGGCTGCCGACCGAAATCGATCGCCGACGCTGGCGCGGATACCGGCAAGAAATAGCGCGCCCGTCGACGCGCGTTCCTCGTAGCTGAAGGCTCTCGGAGCACACGGCCTGAGCTTGGGTGTCCTGGGGACGGCCGCCCATGTGTCCCGGAGATACGGTGCCTCGGGGGGTTCCCGGCTGGAGCTGCCCGACGAGCTGATGCCGGAGTCGGTGCTTCACGATCAGGCCGTCGAACTGCTGAAGGCGCTGCTCGCCGCGTGGGCGGTAGCGCGCAAGGGCTCCGCTGCGCTCGTCGTTCGCATTCTCGCCGTGAGGTGGACCGAATCCGAGCCGCGGATCGGAGTCGACCCCGACCGCGGAGCTACGGGTCTTCGATCCGCTTCTGGCTGGACCGGCGGCGCACGGCGGACCTCATCGCATCCAGATCTGGCATCGTCGCGCCGACGGTGACTTCGTGCGCATCTATACGGGCGACGGTCCCGCGCGCTCACCAACGCTCGGTGCCTATCTCGTCGCGACGGATGAAGGACGAGAGCTCCGGCTTGCAGACGACGAGGACGCGACGTCGTTCTGGCGGACCGCCGAGGAATCCGAGCGAGCTGCGAAGGAGGCCGCGCTCGCGCGTGTCGCCGAGCTCGAGGCGTCGATCGCAGCGCGTCGCTTCACCGTGAAGTGACGCCTCGCGCCAGGTCGGCTAGAAGCGAGGTCGATGCGCGTTCATCTCGTCGGCGTTTCGGGCACTGGTATGGGGCAGCTCGCGCTCCTCTTTCGCGACGCGGGACATGACGTCAGCGGCTCGGACATGGCGTTCGATCCGCCGATGGGGCCGGCGCTCGAGTCCGCCGGGATTCGCTGCCTGAAGGGCTACGAGGCCGCGCACATCGACAGCTCGCTCGAGCTCGTCGTCATCGGGAACGCGATCCGCAAGGAGAACCCCGAGGCGATCCGCGCCGAGGAGCTCCAGCGGACGCGCACGAGCATGTCAGGCGCGCTCCGCGAGCACTTCCTCACGGGTCGCAGACCCTTCGTCGTCACCGGCACGCACGGCAAGACGACCACGTCGTCGATGGTCGCCTGGATCCTCCACGAAGCCGGCCTCGAGCCGGGCTTCTTCATCGGCGGGCTCCCGAAGAATTTCCCGTCCGGCGCCGCCATCGGCTCGACGAAGCGCAAGCTCGTCACCACGGCGCTCGGCTCGTCCGCGAAGCCATCTCCGTTCGTGGTCGAGGGCGACGAGTACGACGCCGTCTACTGGAACAAGCGGCCCAAGTTCTTCGACTACATCGGCGTCGGTCGCGATGACGTCGTGATCCTCACGAGCATCGAGCTCGATCACATCGACATCTACCCTTCGGTGGAGGTCTACGAGGCGCAGTTCGAGGAGCTCGTCGCGATGGTCCCCGGTGACGGGCTCCTCGCCTGTGATGCGCGTGATCCGCGCGTCCGCGCGATCGTCGCCGAGCACGCCGAGACGAAGACGCTCTTCTACGGCCTCGAGGGAGACGACACCGGCGACGTGACGCCGACGTGGCTCGGCGCGATGGTCGCTCCCGATCCCGTCACCGGCGCGCAGCCGTTCGATCTCTATGCGGGCGGCTCGTACTGCGGCCGATTCGCGCTCAAGGTCCCGGGCGCGCACAACGTTCGCAACGCGGTGGGCGCCATCGCCGCGTGTGCGGAGGGCTTCGGCGTCGGGGTGGCGGCAGCACGCACTGCGCTCGCCTCGTTCGAGGGCGTCCGTCGGCGTCAGGATCTCCTCGGCAAGCCGGACGGCATCGCCGTCTACGACGACTTCGCCCACCACCCGACCGCGGTCGACGAGACGCTCCGCGCGCTCAAGGCCCGTCATCCCGCAGGCCAGCTCTGGGCGGTCTTCGAACCGCGCAGCGCCACGGCATGCCGCGCGCTCCACCAGCACGAGTACGTCGCGGCATTCGCCCCCGCCGATCGTGTGCTCTTTGCCCCGCTCGGGCGCACGAACATCCCGGAGAGCGAGCGTCTCGACCTCGCACGCCTCGCGAAGGAGATCGGCGACAAGGCCGAGCAAGGCGCAAGCGTCGACGTGATCCTCGAGCTTCTCGTGCGTGAGGCGAAGCCGGGCGACACGATCGCGCTCCTCTCGAACGGCTCCTTCGGTGGCATCCACACGCGGCTGCTCGGCGCGCTCGCCGCGCGGAAGCCCGCGTGAACGCCGCCGAGCTCGACGCGATCCTGGTGACCGCGCGGAGCGCCGCCCGCGAGGCCGCAACGTTCGTCCACGGCGGCTTCCGCAAGCACCCGGTCGTCGAGCACAAGGGCGTCGTCGACCTGGTACGAGCTTCGATCGCGACAGCGAGGCGCTCCTGCGTGAGCGCCTGAGCGCGGGTGGCATCGCGATCGTTCGCGGCGCGGGCGGCCGCGTGACGGAGTTCGAGGAGGGTGGCGGCGGATCCATCGCAAGCGGCCACGTCGTCGCGACGAACGGACACATCCACGAGGCGCTTCTGCGCGCGCTCGCCCAGGCCGCGCCGCTCTCGCTCCGCTGATTCAGCGCACTTTTCTGGTGTAGGGCGGAGTCCGTGTGACTCTGGCGCGACGCCGGCGCGCGCACTTACTCGACGTGCGCGAGGTGCCGTTATGGTTCACGATGAAGGTAGGCGAAGCTCGCTTCGCATCTTTTCTTCGCCTCCCGCGCGCCGTCGCTCACTCTCAGGCCCGCCGGAAGTACTCGGAGGAGTCCCGTGTCACGCAGCACCCGTCGTATCGCTCACCTCTCGGATGTCCACACGCTCGATCCCGCGCACCGTCGCTCGAGCGCCCGCTACCGCATCGCGACCAGGGCGGTGAGCCTGGGACGCCCTGTCGACCCGCGCGACCGCGCGCGAAAGCTCGCAAGGGGCCTCGAGGCCGCGAAGGCCAGCGGCGCCGATCACGTCGTCATCACCGGCGATCTCACGGAGGTCGGTGATCCGAAGGAGTTCGAGCACTTTGCGCAGATCCTCTCGGACGCACACATGCCCGAGGGCACGGTGACGCTCGTGCCTGGCAACCACGACGCGTACACCTCCGCGGCCGGCTGGCGCCGCGCGCTCGAGGGGCCGCTGGCGAGGTATGCAAGCGCAAGCGCGACCGATGCCGGCAAGGTCGTCGATCGCGGCGAGGTCGCTTTCCTTCCGATCGACACGTCGTGCTTCCAGTCCATCGCGCGCTCGGGCGGCATGTTCACGCCCGATGCGGCGCGCGCGGTACAGGCCCGCATCGACGACCCGGGCCTCCGGGACAAGTCGATCGTGCTGGTGATGCATCACCCGCCGTTCGTACGCCACGGCAACCCGCTCTCCGAGTGGGTCGACGGCCTGCGTGGCTGCAAGCACGTGCTCGAGATGCTCGCGCGTCATCCGCGCGTTCAGATCCTCCACGGCCACATGCATCGCGTGGTCGACCGCATCGTCGACCTCGGCAAGGGCGTGGCCGGGCTCGCGAACCGCGCTCGCATCCTGGGCGCACCGGCGATCGTCGATGACGCCGAAGTCCCGCGCGTCCGCCTCTACGACCTCGGCGACGGGCTGCTGGAGTCCGCCGGACTCTTCGCCATGTAGGACGACTTTTTCGACAATTTTTGCGACTCGGGAAGCGCTCCGGGGCGGGCGAGCGTACTCTCGCCGACCTCATGAAGCTCACCTCGATACAGTCGACCGCGCTCGCAATGTTTCTCACGGCGTGCGCTCGGCAGGAAGGCGCGGCACCCGTGCCGGCCCCCAACACCTCGAGCGCGACCCCGGCCACGTCGTCGGCGAACGTCGTCGAGTGTCACGCCAAGGCTGGCCCGAGCACCATCAAGGCGCGCTTCGAGCTCAGCTCGATGACGGGCACGCTCACGGTCGACGGCGCGGAGCCGCGGCGCTTCGCCGTTTCCGTCGTGCCCCACTCGGGGACGTACATCCTGCTCTTCGCGAGCTACGGCGAGGGCGACAAGAAGCCGGTCGGCGAGAAGCTCGTGGTTGCGAAGAGCATCGTGGCGCGGCTGGTTGCGGACAGCGAGAAGAACGACCTGTACTTCGATGTCGACGTCCAGCCCGCGGGGGTCGACAAGACAGCTTCCCTCCACTGCACTCCGTGACGAGCTAGAGCACTCCCTCAGCGGGTGGCGGCGAGGAGCGCCATGAGCAGATCTGCTTGCTCCTGGATCGCGAAGTCCTTCGTGTCGCGCGCCAGGGCCTTCATCGAGCTCGCGTGGAGCTCGGCGATGCGGCGGAGGCCGCCCACCTTGCTGATCTCGTCGCCGATGAACGCCGCGTCGAGGCGGCGGAGCGTGGCCATCGCCGAGGCGTACGCGATGACGTCGCCGTGGCGCGACTTCGCGATGCGCTCGATGTCGTCGTCATAGACGCACGGGACCGCGGCCGCGAAATCGCGAGGGCCGCCGTAGTCCAGGTCGTCGACGTGCGCGCTGACCGTGAACTTGAACTCCTCGCCGGGCACCCACGGCGGGACCGTCACACGAAGCACCTCGGTGCGTGCCTCACCCGCGCGGACGTTACCGAGAACGAGCTCTCCGGCATCGAGCGCCCAGCGCGTCTCTCCGCCGGAGGCCTCGAGCACGTGCGTCGGCGCGGGCGTGCCCTCGAAGGCCAGCCGCACGTCGCGAAACTTGGTGAGCCCCGCCTGCGGGATCTGCGTGCGCACTGCCTCGAGCCGTTCGTCGAGGTCGTCGCTCCCCTTCGTACGCACCGTGCCGAGCTGCACACCGTGCTGCGTGAGCCGCTGCACCTCGGTCGTGTCCGCCGCCGCCATCGGCGTCTCGGTGAGGACGAGAATGCGCTGCGTGATCTCCGGCGAGGCAATCGCGACCCCCGCTGCGCGGAGCGCGCCCGGCATGTCGCGAGCGCCACGCGAGCGCGTGCGCACGTGGTTCTTGAGCGCGGCGATCGCCATCGAGCGATGCGAGGCCGGCATCATCGGGACGATCGTGCGCGCGCCCAGTGCATCGATGATGGTGACGCGATCGCGACCCGCGAGCTGCGCGAGCGCGGCCTCCGCGAGCGCGGCCGAGTCAGGCCCGTCGCCGTCCAGGACGATGGCGACGTTCTCACCCCAGCGTGCGCTTCCCTCGGCAGCGGGCGCGATCACGTCGACGCGGATGAGCACCTCGCCGCCCCAGGCGGGAACGCGTGTATCACTCGGTCGAAGCACGATGGCGAGCCCGGTCGTCGCGAGAACGGTGGGCTGGCTCGTCTTGGTGAAGCGTCCATCCTTCGGGAGGATGAACCCGATCGGCGCGCGCCAAGGCTCGTCGGCGCTCCGCCGGATGAACGCCGTCGGCGGCTCGGTACTGTCGCGATACTCGACGCCGTTCGCGGTCAGAACCGAGGCTCCGTGCCCGTTGTTGCCCTTCTCCTGGAAGGCGACGGTGCCGTCGCGCCCGACATACGGGCGGTCGCACCCCATGACGAGCGCGCAAACGAGCACGAAGGGCGCCGCCAAGCGCGAGACGATCACGGTCCGCAGTATACGCCCGGCCCCGGGAGACGCATTCGCGTTCGGCTTACAAATCCGTCATGAACGTGCGGCAAAACGCATCGGACGCGTCGTGGCCGCGAGATACAGCGGGTGTTTCGGCTGACCGTTCTGCGTCAGCCCGAAGCACTCGGGCCGCCGATGCACCGAGAGCGCGACGAGCGCCACGTCGCGACCACGCTCGAGGAGCGTGCCGTTTGCTCCCCAACCCATCACGAGCTTGGTCGTTCGGTGCTCCTCGAACGTCCGGCGAATCGTCTCGTCGTTCTCCGGGCCCACGATCTCCCGGCGGCGCGCGGCGCGCACGTGGAGCGCTTTCGGATCGGTCGAACGAAACGCGAAGGCGTTCAGCATCACGAGCGTGCCGAAGCCCCAGTCGTCGGCGAAGCCGAGGATGCGACGAATCGTCGGGTCATCGACGTTCTCGTCGGCCGTCGACGGGTTGAGGCCGACGAACACCATCACCTTCGCGCGCGGCTTCCAGACGCGGCGCAGCTCGTAGCGAAAGAGCCCGCACGGAGAGAACGTCGCCGTCGAGACGCCCTCGTGGTCGCGAAAGCGCCAGCCGGTGCCGTTCACCTCAGCACGACTCACGCCAGCGACGTGCCTCGCGCCGAGGGCGGTGGCTGGCTCGGCGGCGCGCCCATGGAACGCAGCGCCTCCGCGCAGTCGTCGGCGATGAGACGATTGCCCGCGGCGCGCGCGAGCTCGCGAAGCTTCTGGTACTCGAGGCGCGCGTTGTCCATCTCGCCACGACTCTCGAGGAGCCTCGCGAGCAGGAGGCGGCCGCCGAGCACGTCCCACGTGAACTCGTTCGCCTCCGCGTAGCGGATCCCCTGCCAGAGGACGCGATCGGCATCGGCATCGCCGGCGCGCCCGTCGAGGAACGCGAGGATCATCCGGTTGTGACTCGCCAGGTGGTCGTGACCCAGCTCGTCGCAGAGCGCGAGCGACTGCTTCACCGCGCCGTACGCGCGCGCGTAGTCCTCGAGGCGGATCAACGTGTCCCCGAGGTTGTGGAGGTTCACGGCGACCTCGTACTGGAGGCCGAGGTCGCGAGCCATGTCCACCGCTTGCTCGCAGCGCAGCGCAGCGGACCGGAAATCCCGCGCGAAGTAGTCGATCAGCGCCGAGAGCTTGGCGCGCTCGCACACGAACGTCGGGTCGTCCGGAATGAGCGTGGCGGCGCGCTCGAAGTGACGCTTCGCGGCCGTGTGGTCGCCCATCGCCGCGTTCGTCTGCACGAGGCTGACGAGCAGCTTGTGCTCGTCCACCTTGTCACCTCCCGTCGGCACGAGGGTCTGCAAGCGCTCGAGGAGCGCGAGCGAGCGCTTGAAGTCGCCCTGACGCCCCGAGAACTCCGCGGCAGCGACCATCGCCGACTTCACGAGCTCCTGGCGATCCTGGGCGATCGCCTCCGCCGCCGAGAACTGCGCGCGCGCCGCGTCGAACATGTGGAGGGCACCGAGGATCCTACCCGCGTCGATCCGCACGCGCACCCTCAGCTCGAGTGCATCGGCGTACGTCCCGGGTGAAGCGTCGACGTGCGCGATGACGCGCTCGCACAGCTCCATCGCCTCGGGGAGCGAACGGACGAGCCGTACCGCCTTCGCCAGCCCGGCGAGCCAGCCCGCGAGCTCCGCTGGCGTTCGGGTGGCCGGCTCGCAGAGCTCGATCGCGCGCGCAAAATCGCGGGTCGCGGCCTCGAGCTGACCGTTCTCGAGCCGACGTGCGGCGCTCTTCGCGAACCACATACCAGCGCGCTCGCGTTCGCCCGAGGCATAGAGGTGCGTCGCGATCCGTGACGCATGCTCGACGGCTTGCTCGCCGAGGACGTCCTCGAGCGCGCGGCCGGCCGCCGCGTGCATCTCGCGCGCGGCCTCGGCCGTGAGCGCGTCGACGACGACCTCGCGAACGATCGGCGAGGTGAACATCAGCTCGAGAGGCCCGGTGTGAACCACGAACCCGCGATCGCGGAGCACCGCGAGCGAGCGCTCGAGCGCAGCGAGGTCGAGCGCCGTCATCTGGGCGAGCACGGCGGCGTTGATCGGCTCACCGAGGACCGCGGCCCCCTGGAGGATCGCGCGATCTGCTGCCGCGAGACGAGAGACGCGCGAGGCGACGAGACCACGCAGCGTCTTCGGCAGCGCGAGGTCTTGCCCCACGAGCTTCATCGAGACGAGCGAGCCGTCGGCGACGGTGACCGCACGCGCCTCGACGAGCGCCTTGAGGATCTCCTCGATCATCTGCGGGTGCCCGCCGGCGCGCTCGCGAACGAAGCGCATGAGCTCGGGCGGGACGCGCTCGATACCGAGCCGCACCGCGACGAGCCGCTCCGCATCCTCCGGGTCGAGGTCCGAGAGGTCGAGCCCGGCATGCACGCCGAGCTTCTCGAGCGGGTGGGAGAAGCCCGCGCGCGCCGCGAGCACGACGAGGGCGCGCGACTGCGGGATGCGAAGGAGGACCGCCTCGATCACGCCGTAGCTGTCGGTGTCCATGCAGTGGGCGGCGTCCCAGGAGAACGCGTGCGGCCGATCCTCGCAGAGCCGGAGGATCATGCGCGTGAAGGCGTTGACGAGCGACGCCTTGGCGTTCGCCTGCGAGAACCCCGCGCTGGCGCCGAGCGCGGCCATGACGGCGCCCACCTCGTCGTCGTGCAGGCCGAGCGCGCGGAGCCGCGGGACGACCTGGCGGACCCGCACGTCCGGGTCGCCCTCGGCGACACCGCAGAGTACCTGCAACATGCACTGAATTCCCGAGAGCGGCAGCTCGGTGCCGCGGGGGAGACAGGTGGCGAGGTGCCAGCCGACGTTGTAGCCGCCCTTGCGGAGTCGGCGCTCGACCTCGAGCAAGAGGCGCGTCTTGCCGATACCGTGGTCACCGCGCACCGTGATCACGCTGGCGGTTCGACGGGTCGCGGAGGCGAGCACTTCGCCTACGGCGCGCAGCTCGTCGCGCCGCCCGACGAAGCGACCGAACGCCTCGCTCGTGCCGCGGACCTCCTTGACCAGGAGCGTGGTCGACGCCGAGAGACCCGGCGCACGCGGCTGCGAGCTCGAGTCTCCGAGCGTGTCGAACACGAACAAGCTGCGGACCTGCCGCATCGCCCCGGCGCTGATGGCGCACATGCCCTCGCGCGCGCGCGCGAGGTCGCGAGCGACCGTCACCAGCGCCGAGAGCTGTTCGCCCTCGGTCGGCACGCCATCGCCGCTGACGTGGATGCGACCGACGTGGAGCCCGGCGCTCGGCTGCCGCACGCCGGCGAGCGAACGGAGGACTACGAGCGCGCAGCGCGTCGCGATCTCGGTGTCGCGACCGTCGGGCTCGTCGACGCCGAAGAGCGCCGTGATCTGCTCGGGTTCGCGGGCGAGAATGCGGCCGCCGTGGCGTGTGATCGTGTCGGCGGCGCGCTGGGCGAGCGAAGGGTCGTCGCGCCCGGGGAGCTCGACCACGAGCGCAGTGACCTCGCGGCGCTCGCCCATACCGACGGCGCGCTCGACGTCGACGTACGGTGCGCCGGTATCGATCTTGAGCGAGGAGTAGCTGCGCCGATTCGACGAGCCGGGAACCTCGACGGGCGTGCGCTCCTGCGACGGCACGCCCTCGGCATCGAGGATCACCTGCGGCCCGGTCTCGTCGGGCGAGCGGAAGCGCGTGAGGAGGTCCGCGAGGTCGTGCGCGGAGAAGCGACGCCCCTGCGAGTAGAGGAACGCGAGGAGCGCCTCGTACATGCGCCCCGCGTCGGCGAAGCGGTCGATCTTCTTCGGCGCCATCGCCGTCTTGAGGAGGGCCACGAGCTCGGGCGGTACGTCCGGGCGGAGGAGCTCGACAGGCGGATACTCGACCATCGACACGCGGCGTAGCGTCTCGAACGACGTCGGCGCGCTGAAGGGATTCACGCCCGCGAGCATCTCGTAGAGCACGGTGCCCAGCGAGAAGAGGTCGCTCCGCGCGTCGACGGCCTCGCCCTCGGCGTGCTCGGGGCTCATGTACCCGAACTTGCCCTTTAGCTGCCGCTGCCGCGTGTCCTCGATGCCGGTCGGCTCGAGCACGCCGACGGCCTTGGCGATGCCGAAGTCCGTCACCTTCACCTCGCCCTCGAGCGAGAGGAGGACGTTCTGCGGCGACACGTCGAGGTGGACGATGTTGAGCGGCTGGTTCTGCTCGTCACGCCGGCGGTGCGCGTGGTCGAGCCCCTTCGCGACCTCCGCCGCGATGTAGACGGCCATCTCGACCGGGAACTGTACGGACTGGCGGCGGCAGCGTGTGAGGAGCGTCGCGAGGTCGAGACCGCTCACGTACTCCATCGCCATGTAGTAGGCGTCGGCCGACGGCATGCTGCCGACGACGGTGCCCGGGGCGATACCGAGGTCGAAGACCTGCACGACGTTCGCGTGCGAGAGGCGAACGGCGAGCTTCGCCTCGTGGATGAACATCTCCACGAACTGATCGCTCTCGGCGAGCTCCGGGAGGATGCGCTTGATGACGACGACCTTCTCGAAGCCTTCGACGCCGTAGCTCTTGGCCTTGAAGACCTCGGCCATGCCGCCCTGGCCGAGACGTTCGAGAAGGCGATAGCGCCCGAAGGTCGTATTCACTTTCGCGCCTTACCCCGAATCGCCGCGTTTCACGCCCGCCCGATGGCACCGCCCTAGCGAGCGCGTAAGCGTAGCATGGGCGCCCAGGTTCCGGACGCCCTAGCGGGTGCGAACCTCAGTCGGTCAGCTGATCGATGTAGAGACCGAGGCGCTCGAGCTCGTTCGCGTCGAGAGGCCTGTTGCCCTTGTCGTAGGGCATCGGGCTGCCGCAGTCCTGCGTGCCCTTCACCTTGTGCCAGAGGAGGCTTGCAGCGCGGTCGCCGGGCTTGATGCGGACGGCGATGTCGCTCCCGCGGCCGCAGACCGTCGCGCCGCTCGGGCCGCCGGTCGCGACGCCGACGGTGTTCTTCGTGAACGGCGCGGAGAGGTCGACGTTCGCGCTGCGCGCGCCGTGACACTTCACGCAGCGTGAATCGAACAGCGCCTGGACCTCGGCCTGCGAGTAGGCCGTGAGGTCGGCTGCGGGCTCGGCCGTCGCCGTCTCGTCGGGTGAGGTCGAGGTGGCGGGCGTCCCGCTCGCCGTGGGCGATGTCGTCGCCGACGAGCAAGCAGGGATCAGCGAGGCGAGAGCGCCGCAGAGGACGAGCGTGGCGAGGCGATTGAGCATCATCCGGATGTACCGCCGGAGGCAGGCTCGGAGAATCCGTATGATCCTGATAGGTATGTAAACGCTGTATTTACAATCAGATCGTGATGACCGCGCGTTGCCGTTCCCGCAGGATTGTAAGCTCAATCCATACTATTTGGTGTCGATAAGACGAATGGCGCATCCAATCGGATGGGGTAAAGCCCTGTTGCTGCAAGCGGGCCACGACGGCTCGTCGCAACAGAGGTTCTCCCGATGTCGAAGCTCGTCTTGATCCCCTCGCTCGTCCTGTTCGTCGCCGCGAGCGCGTGCAGCGCCCCGTCTTCGTCCGACGCGCCCACCGCGCCGGCGGGCGCCGAGACCGCAGAGAGCTCCGAGAGCGATCTGTCCGCCGCGGCGACCTGCGATCAGAACGAGCTCTTCGTGAAGCAGGGCCTCGCCCAGGACATGCGCGACTCGCTCGGCGCTTCCTTCATCAAGGACTACCAGATCGGCGTGCCCGGGGCGCTCATCGCCTACGACAGCTACGGCGGCGACATGATCCAGGCGCCCCTGGGCGCTTCGGCGAGCGCCGAGCGCGTCTTCGCGACGAACCCCGGAGGAAGCTTCTCGGCCTCGATCGGAGGTTCCTCCACGAATGGCGACAAGCTCTCGAAGCGCGGCTTCGCGGCGGCCAAGGCGCTCTTCGCTGCCATGGAGCACACGGCGGAGACCTCGTCGACGGATCAGGGCTGGACGACGGCGACGCGCAAGTCGAAGGGCGGCCGTTTCAGCTGCGAGCAGCGGACCCAGGGCGGCAAGCTGCAGGACGCCTCGTGCTCGTTCCGCGACCTCCTCATCCTCCGCACCGTCTCCTGGCCGAAGAGCGCGAAGAACTTCTGCGTGCAGTGAGCTCGGCGGCCGCTTCCGTTCTCTCGACCTCGGTCACGACGTCGGGACGCTCGCGCAATCGCGGAGCTTGCAGCCCGATTCGTACATCGAGATGACGCTTCCCGCGCAGGCGACCGCCCCCGCGCCGCATGCGGCCGTGAGGAGTCCGAAGGAGAGGCCGTCGGCGATGAGACAGACCCCCGTCGCGACGATGCAACCGGCGGAGGAGACGAGCTGACCGACACACCCGTTGCCGCTCTTGTCGAGCAAACACTGCGGCGGCCCGACAAGCGTGGTCGTGGGGTGGCCGATGAACCCGCCCGAGAGAGGCCTCGTCGAGAGCGAGGACTTCACGAGCGTCGAGGCGGGCGCCGGCCCCGCGTGAGCGAGGTCCGCGCCGAGCCGCTGGAGCGTCCGGCGCGCGACGGGCGAAGCGAACGCGTCGAGGTTCGCGGTGCCGCCCTCGGCCTTGGCCTCGTAGCGAAGAGTCGCCGCTTCAGGTGCCCGCACGTCGTAGGTGAAGACCGCCGCGCTCGGTCCCTGAGACTCGACCCCCATCACGACGTCGGCGCGTATGCCGCCGGCCTCGTCGACGCCGATCGCATGCGTGGCGTGCGTGGTGCCGTCGTCCTCGGGAGCGACCCACCACGTGACGACACCGAGCTGCTGCGTGGTCTCCTCGGAGGCTGCCGTCGACACACCTGGCGGATTCGCCGCGTGAGGTGTCGGGCTCGTCTCGCTGGAGCATCCGGCGACGATCGAGGTGGTGACGAGACCGAACGCGAGAACCGTCTTGGCCGACATGCGCATGAGGAGCTCCTGGGTGAGAGACATCGAGGCGACCTGCCATCCCCGTGCCACGCCAATTCTCCAGAGAAAGACGGCAAATTCAGGGACGCATGCGGAACCACCGGCTCCGCACTGAGAACGAACGCTTCGCGTGACATGTCACGGGACAACCCCCGACCCGTCCGACCAGACCGCGGTTCACGCCTGAACGAGAACGCGCCTCAGCGGGTCAGCCAGATCGGATTCGTGAACGCGAGGGGCTGGATCGGCATGAACGGCAACGCGTCGTCGAGCGCGCGATCGCCACGGACCACGACCGCAATCCAGCGCGCGCCGTCGGGGATGGTGAGGCTCAGATCGGTCTCGAGGCGCACGGTGCGCGCCGCGGCCTCCTCGAGCGTCCCCTCCTCCTTGCCGAGGCGGGTCGGGCGCGACGCGACCTTGGACTTGAAGAGGATCTCGCGACGTCCCGCGCCGGGGACGAGCGCGGCGGGTCCCGCGCCCGGCGTCGGCGACGGCGGAGCTGGCGGAAAACCCGCGATGACCTCGACCGAGGTGACATCGACCCAGGGGGCCGCGCGGACCCGCAGCTTGCCCGAGACGTTCGCGCCCCGCGCCACCGCGAGATCGTCGCCCGGTCTCGAGGGCTTGCCGTCGGCATTGCCGCCGAGCTCGAGCTCGATGGTCGGTCCGCTCGTGATGAACGTGTGGCCCTTCTTGATCGCGGCGACGACCGCCGCGGTCTCGATCGCCTGGCCGCCGTCGCCGGCGGACTTTGCGTCGACGAGCGCCATCGTCCGCGGGTAGCCCGCCCACTGGTACTGGATGCGATGGGAGTCGCTGCTGCCCGTCGCCCAGATGTGCTTGCCCAGGTTGAGGAGCGCGAACCAGTCCTCGAGGACCTGATCGACGCGCGCGCGCGACGCGAGATCGTAGCCGTTGTAGACCTCGAGCGTGTCGAAGTCGGCGCGCATGCCGGCCGGCATGCGGCCGACCTTCGGGTCGAAGCCGACGACGTGGAAGTACCCGATGCCGGACGGCAGTCGCGGGTGGTTCACCTGGAGCACGCGCGTCGGGTCGCCACGCTTGGCAGCACCGAAGACGCTCGCCGCCGTCGCTCCCTTGAACGGCGGAACACCCGCGTTCGATGGATACGGAAACACGCCGAAGTGTCCGAAGCGCGGGTTGTACGTCGTGACCTCGACGCCGGTGACGTGCGCGAGCTGCTTCGAGAGGCGAAGCACCTCGAGCGGGCCCGTGTAGTCGCCGACGATGTTGTGCTCCGTCGGAACGGCGAAATCGACGCCGGCGGAGACGAGCGAGAGCACCCGGTCCTCGGCGGTGACCGGGCTGTCGAAGCTCGGCCGTGCATGCACGTGCAGGTCGCAACCGACGACGCCGGGGGTGGGCACGACGTGTCGGAGCGCGAGGTCGATGGTCCGCGTGTGACCGCTCTGTACCTCCACCGATTCGGCGTCGATGCTCCACTCGAAGCCCTTCGTCGCGGCGACGCGGTACTTGCCCGCCGGGAGCGGTGTTGCGATCTCGCCTTCCAGCACGTCCATCAGCGGCCCGGCGCCCGAGGCGCGGTAGTCCGGGCCGAAGCTCGGGTCGACGGTGCCCTCGATGCCCTTCACGATGAGCCTCGCCACGATCGGCTGGTTCGTGTCGGCGTCGATGATGCGAACGCGAATCTCGCCGCCGGGTGAGACGTCGAGCTTGAGCTCGGCCTGGCTTCCCGGCGTGAAGCGCACGGGCGCGCTCGTGTGCGCTGCCTCGAGCGCGGCGAACCACTGCACGGTCGTGATGGGGGCGTCGAGCGCGAATCGCCCCTGCGGATCGACGGCGACGCGCACCTGCGGGCGCCCGTCCTCGTCGAGACCGATGACGTGCGCGCGCTCCTTCGTACCGGTGACGACGCCCGCGACACGCGCGACCGGCGCCTTGAGCAGCTTGTAGAGGCGTCCCCATACGAGCTGCTCGGAGGCGCCGACGAGGATCGCCAGCTCCATTCGCGCGGGCTTCGGCGCGGCGCCCGGCGAGCGCTGTCCCGCGGTCTCCGTTCGCGCGGACACGACGACGCGCGGCTGGGCGCCCGCCTGATCGGTGTCGGGCGCGACCTCCTGGATGGAGACCGGCCCTTGGGTGCCGAGGATCGCGATGGGGTGCACGTCGTCGTCGACGACGAGGGTGCGCGCCTCGGTGGCCCCGAGGTCGGCCACGGTGCCCGCACCAGGGACGAACATCGCGCGGCCCGCAGGTGCGAGCCCGAGCCTCAGCGCGTACGTGTGCGCTGCGCTGCCCGTGTCCGGCGTCACGACGACGTTCGCCGCGAGATGATCCGACGTCGGGTCCATGCGCAGCTCGAGCGCGCCGGTCGCGCGCTCCTCACCGATCTCGATGGGGAACGAGGCCGAGAGGGTGAGCTTGTCGCGAAGCTGGATGTCCGCGCGCCGCATGACGAGCGGACGCTCGACGCCGTCGACGACGAGCGACATCTCGAGATCCGCACGGCTGCGCCCGTCGGTGCTCGCGACCGTGATGCGGCCCGAGGCCGGGAACACGGAGAAGCGCGCGACCACGCCGCCGAGCTCGGTCACCTCTCCGGCGCGAGTCGCCGCGGGCACTGCGCGACGACCTCGCTGCGCGCCGAACGCGAGCGTGAGGGCGATCAGCGCGGCGAGGATCGCGGCGCCGAAGACGTCCCGCGCGCTACGACCGTCCTCCACGATGCAAGGAGAGCAAAGTCGGGGACATCGGGACGAGATTTCTTCATGTCCGGCCGCGAATCGTCGCTTTTCGTGCGCCTCGTTCGACGGTGAGCCGGACGTCGAACGACGCGGCGCCGCCGAGGTCGCGCTCGAAGCCCTCCCCCCACTCCACGATCAGGATGCCGCCCTCGGCGCGGCGCTCGGCGAGGCCGAGCCTGCGAATCTCGGCGCTCGTCTTCGTCCGATCGCCGCCGTCGTCGAGCAATCGGTAGAGATCGCAATGAAGGAGGACGCCGCGCGGCGTCTCGTACTCCTGCACCAGCGCGAACGTCGGGCTCGCGATGGCTTGCTCCGTCGGCACGCCGAGCGCGCGGGCCATCGCGCGGGCGAGGAACGTCTTGCCGGCGCCGAGATCACCCGAGAGGAGGACGAGGTCTCCCTGCGAGAGCTTGGACGCGAGCTCGCCGCCGAGGCGCGCCGTGGCCCGGCGCGTCGGGAGAGGAACCTCGAAGAGCGTCTCTGCCACAGCGGCCTCAGAACCGGACGAGCGCGCGCGCCGTACCGCCGCCGAGCACGAGCGTTCCGGTACCGCCGAAGGCCGCCGCGAGATCGCCGGCGATCTCGAGCTGGAGCTGCTCGCCGAGTCCCCACGAGACGAACGCCGCGCCATGACCGAGAAAGCGAGCCGTCTTCTCGGCGCCGATCGCCACGTGCGCGCCGAGGAGCACCTCGGGACCCACGAAGAGGCGGTACTGTGGGAGCACTCCGATCGCGTAGCGAGCGCCCGCGGCGATCTCGAGCGCGCGCGGGCCGATCACCTGGCTCGTGAAGATGCCTCGCAGCTCGACGCCGGGCACCTGCTCGATCGCGTAGGCGAACACGCCACCGAGGGCGAGCGCTTCCGACGGACCACGCGCCTCCGACGGTCGAGCCAGAGCGGTGGACGCGCCGACCGAGACGCCGAGCGCGGCAGGTCGGTTCTCCGCGTACGCGTGCTTCACGACCGGCTCGGCGGGAGGCGGTGGAGGCGGTGGCGGTGGCGGTGGCGCCTTCGGCTTGGCCTTGGGCTTTCGCTTGTGTGGTTCCGCACCGTCCCACGGGAGCACGGCGCTCTTGATCCCTTCGGGGCGCAAGAGAAGGCCCAGCATCTCGCCGAGCTGTACGCTTGCCTCGTCGGGATCGATCTCACGCGCGAGCGACTCGACGCGACCCGTGTCGACCTGACACACCTCGAGCTCGACGCGATACGTCGTGTAGCCATCCTCCTCCGTTCCGTCGGGGAGACGTGCAGGAGGTGCATCATGACGGTCGATGCGACCTGTGACGGTCCATTGCGAGCCGGAGGCCTTCCCTGCGGCGCGGTACTCCTGGCTGGTGTCGGGCGAGCCATCCCTCACCGCCTGCTCGGCGCTGAGCATCTCGCCCGGGCTCGGCGGCACGTGGCCCTTCGCGATCACCGCATCCCGCGCCCAGGCGCGCGCCTGATCGAGCTCGGGCTTCGTGCTCGTCTTCGCGGCGGAGAACGGCAGCACGGCGACGCGGTCCGCGAGCGCGGGCGAGGCCGTGCAGAGCAGCAGACCGAAAACGAGGAGAGTGACGAGGAAGCGAAGCATGGCAGGGGTGCGTGAAGGAAGCGGCCAAACCTTAGCTCAAATTCGAACCGGGACGAGCTCACCGCGCCTCGCCACCACGCAGCGCACTCCTGGCAGGCCGCGTGCCATGCGCTCGCCGAAGACAGCGCGCGAAGCGGCTGCAGAACGACTCGCACTCGACGAGCGCGCTCGTACCGACGAGCGCGCTCGTACCGACGAGCGCCGCGGACGCGCCGCGGACCCGCCGAGGAGCGCCCTCCCCGCTCATGCGGCCTCCTTTCAGCGCGCCGGAGTATCGCGCAGTACCTCGTGCGGGCCCCGTTTTTTCGCGCTGATGGGCGTACGTACGTATTCTGAAGATCTTCCGGAGGTCGCTCGCATTGTCGAATCTCGTTCCGCTCTTCTCCATGCTCGAAAGTGCCAACGCGGACGAGCTGCGCCTCACGCCCGGTGAGCCTCCGTGCGTGACCGTCGACGGGAAACGCCGCGACGTCGCCTCTCAGCCCATGAATGCGCGACTCATCTCCGCGGCGGCGTCGGACCTCCTCTCGCAGTCCGAGCTCAACGACCTGCCCAGCCAGCGCCCGCGCACGGTCCGCCACGAGCACGGCGACGTCCTCTACGTGATCGAGGTCACGAAGACCACCGCCGGCATCGCCATGGCGATCCGGCCCGCAAAGCCCGTCGTGCGGGCGGAACCCCCGAGGGATGCTGGCCCCAAGCCGCGCCGCAGCCGCGCGTCGGTGCGTGCGCCCGCGAACATCGAGCTCGCAGCGACGCCGCGCTCGCATGCGGTGGCGCTCGCGCCTCCCGCCATCCCCGCGCCCGCGCCCGCGCCCGCAAAGGCGAAGGCACCCGACCCCACCAAGCCGACCGTGACCTTCAAGAAGGAGGACGTCGCGGCCGTCGCCGCGCCGCCCGCGCCGCCCGCGCCGGCGGTCGCCCAGTCGGCCGCGGCCACGTCGCCCGGCGGCACGCCACGCATCGACGGACTCCTCCGCGAGATGCTCTCGCAGAAGGCCTCCGACCTCCATCTCTCGTCCGGCACCCGCCCCGTGATGCGCGTGCACGGCGAGATCCACTTTGGCACCGAGCGCGACGCCCTCTCGAGCGCCGACATCGATTCGCTGATGAAGGAGATCATCACGGAGAAGGCGAAGAAGGACTTCGCCGAGCTCCGCGACGCCGACTTCGCCTACGAGATCCCGGGGCTCGCGCGCTTCCGCGTGAACGTCTTCGAGGACCGCAACGGCGCCGGCGCCGTCCTCCGACAGATCCCGATCGAGATCATCACAGCCGACAAGCTCGGGCTCCCCAAGGCGTGCATCGACCTGTGCTCGCTCTCGAAGGGCCTCGTCGTGGTCACCGGACCGACAGGCTCCGGCAAGTCGACCACGCTCGCGGCGATGATCGACTACATCAACAAGAACCGCTCGGATCACATCATCACGATCGAGGATCCGGTCGAGTTCGTTCACAAGAACATCAAGTGCCTCGTCAACCAGCGCGAGGTCGGCCAGAACACGAAGAGCTTCAAGAACGCGCTGCGCGCCGCCCTGCGGGAGGATCCGGACATCGTCCTCGTCGGCGAGATGCGCGACCTCGAGACCATCGCGATCGCCATCGAGACGGCCGAGACGGGCCACCTCGTCTTCGGCACTCTCCACACGACCACCGCGGTCAGTACGGTCGACCGCATCATCGACCAGTTCCCGACCGACCGTCAGGCGCAGATACGCGTCATGCTGAGCGAGTCGCTGAAGGGCGTCGTCGCGCAGGTCCTCTGCAAGAAGATCGGCGGCGGGCGCGTGGCGGCGCTCGAAGTCCTGCTCGGGTCGACCGCCGTGTCGTCCCTCATCCGCGAGGGCAAGACGTACCAGCTCGCGAGCGTCATGCAGACATCGAAGAACATCGGGATGATCACGATGAACGAGTCGCTCACCAACCTCGTGCTGAACAAGCAGATCGAAGCAAAGGACGCCTGGCTCAAGGCGACCGACAAGAGCGGCCTGCTCGGCATGTTCAAGAACGCCGGGCTGCCGACCACGTTCACCTGATCCGCGAGCCGAGCGCCTGAACACTCGCCCTTCCAGGCGAATTTTTGACGCTCGCCGATGTAGGTGGAGCGCCGCTGGCGGCGAAACGGCAAGGCCTTGGCGGGGTCCGTCAGGACGATGACGTCCAGGCCTTCTTAACGGCCGTCCGCGCCGCTTCTGCAGCCCTCGAGGGTCGGCACGGTGACTGCACGAAGGGTCACCATGATGTCGACGAACACGAACGAGAGCGCGTGCACGACGGTCGGCCTCCTCGAGGACCGTTATGTGCTCGGCGAGCTGCTCGGCGCGGGCTCGATGGGTCAGGTCTACTCGGCGCACGACACGGTGCTCGGCATCGACGTCGCGGTGAAGATGCTCTACCCCGAGCTCGTTGGCTCGCGCCGGCATGTCGAGCGCTTCGCGCAGGAGGCGCGCGTCGCGGCCCGCATGCTGAGCCGCAACGTCGTCAAGGTGCTCGGCCTCGCGGTCACCTCGGAAGGCGCCCCTTGCATCGTCTACGAGCGCCTCGAGGGCGAGACGCTCGGCGAGCGCATCGTGCGTGACGGCGGTATCTCGCTCAGCGACACGCTCGAGGTCGTAAGGCAGATGTCGCACGCGCTCGCTCGCGCGCACACCATCGGTGTCATCCACCGCGACGTGAAGCCCGACAACATCTTCCTCACGCGCGACGCCGAGGGCCGCATGCTCGTGAAGCTCCTCGACTTCGGCATCGCGGAGGTCGAGGGCACGAACGGCTCGTACGCCCACTGCCAGCTGGCGGGCACGCCGGAGTACATGGCCCCGGAGATCCTCCTCGCCACGCACGAGTCGGATCGCGCCGGCGACCTCTACGCGCTCGCGGTCACGGTCTTCGAGTGCCTCACGGGGCAGTGTCCGTTTCCCGGTCCGGTCGACGACATCGTCGCCGCGCTCCGCGCCGGCACGCGCGCGCCCTTCACGGAGCACCGCCCCGACCTTCATGGCGCGATCGACTCGTGGATGGACCGCGCGCTCCACCAGGATCCGTTCTGGCGCTTCACGACGGTGAAGGAGCTCCGCGACGCGTTCGAGGCCGCCATGCCCGCCGCATCCGCGACGGCCGCGCAAAAGCAGGCGCCCGCGACGCTCTGCGCCGCTGCCTGAGCAATGCGCCCGCGATCGCGGCGCTGGGTGCGCGCGAGCTGACATTTCCGGGTATCGTGCATGCGCATGCGTCTCCGTCACGTCGTGCTCGCTGGACTCGCCGCGGTCTTCGCGTTTGCCCTCCTCGGCGCGTGCGTCTCGCTCGACGGCGTCGCGAGCGGTGGTGGCGCCGATGCCGCCAAGGCGAGCGACGGAAGCACCGCGACCGAGGAGACGGGCGTCGATGCGGGCGAGATACCCGAGAGCACCCCCGGGCAGGTTCTGTGCGGGCCCATGCGATGCACTCTCCCCTCGACCTGCTGCGCCAGCCCTCCGATGGGCCAAGGGACCATCCCGACGACGTGCCAAGCGGCCGCCGAAACGTGCGCAGGCTACGCCCTCACCTGTGACGAGAGAGCCGACTGCGCGAAAACGGAGTCCTGCTGCTTCAGCCTCGGAGACGGCGGTGACAGACGCGCGGCATGCGCGCGCACCTGCGCGACCATCCAGGCGTGCCGGACGGACGCGGAGTGCCTGGACGGCAAGACCTGCAAGCACCTGACCTGTTTCGGCCTGCGCCTCTGGGTCTGCGGGCCGAACAGCTTCTGCAGCGCGAACTGAAGCTGCCCTTTTCGGGAGTTGCGCTACGATTTCCTCGTCAAGCGGAGGCGACGGCAATGACGAAGGACCCCGAGGCCATCAAGCAGGAGATCTTCGCGGCGTGGAAGGCGGAGCAGCCCGATGGGACGCTCCAGCAATTCGACGACCACTGGGTCGCGCTCACGGGCGGGACGCGCACGAGTGTGACGCGACCGAGCACTACGTCCATCAAGGACGCCTACGAGGGGCCCGACGCGATCAAGCGAAAGCTCTTCGAGGAGTGGATGGCAGCGCGACCAGGGGGCACGAGAGAGCAGTTCGAGACAGAGTGGGGCGCCATCACGGCTCACGCCACCGACGTCTGAGCGGCGGCCCCGCGTGGGTCACTGCTCGAAGCAGTAGAGGCGAAGACCGGTCTGGCAGATCATGGTGCCAGCGTTCGTCCAGGCGCTGATGCTCGTGGTGCTGCTACCGACAGTGCCCACGTTCGCCGGATCGCCAATCGTCCAGCTCGAGCAGGTCGACTGCGTCCTCAGGCCGAAGGCGGTCGTTCCCGTCCAGACGAACGTCGGCGACAGGCTCGAGTTGTTCTTGGACGACGCGGCAGGGAGGGAAGCAAGCACCGTGCAAAGGCCCCACGAGCCGCGAGCGCGCCGCCGGCTCCGCCTCCGCAGAGCGCGAGCGCCGCCGCCGCGCGCGTCACACCCCGGGGTGGGACCGTGAGCTACGCGCTCTCGGCCGGCTCCTTCTTGTCGGTCTTCTCGGCCTTGGCTTCCTTGGCGGCCTCGACCTTGTCGCTCGCGGGCTTCTTGTCGGGCGCGCCCGGCGCCTCGGCCCCGTCGTTCGCCTCGGCCTCGGCGTCCGCCTTCGCGTCCGCGTCCTCATCGGCGTCCTCGTCGGCGAGCTTCGCCGCGGGCGCCTTGAGGCCCTTCTTCTTGCCCTTCTTCTTCTTCGGGCGCGCCTCGGCCTCGGCGTCCGCCGCTGCCTCGTCGGCGGAGCGGTCCGCGGTCTCGCCGTCCTCGTCCTCGTCCTCGTCCTCGTCGCGACGCCGCCGCGGGCCCTCTTCCTTCGCCGGCTTGAGGTCACCGAGCGACTCGAGGCTCATCGCCGCCTTCGGACTCTTGCGCGCGACCTCCCACGCTTGCGCGTAGAAGTACGCACACACCAGGCCGCTGAGGAGCCCGATCCACTGGCTCGTCGACGGGTGAGCCTGCGTGACCTCGCCGAACTTCGCCGGCGCGAGCATCACGTACGCAACCACCGGCGGGACGAAGGCGAGGACGCGCGCGACCATGCGCGTGCGCAGGTTGGTGATGCCCAGCGAGATACCGAACACGAACGCGAGCGCCATGATCGTGAGCGCGCCGGGGATGAACAGGTGGAGCGGGAACGTGCCGAACTCGCCGCGCTCGGAGTCGTCGCGGAGCATCTCGATGAGGAACCGCAGGTAGCCGTAGGCGAACGCGAAGAGGAAGAAAATCTGCCCGCGGAACTTCTGGTGCTGGCGCTGCCAGAGGAGAATCACGAGGAGCGTGAGCCCGACCAGCGACTCGTAGATCTGCGTCGGATGGACCGGCCACGAGTGATTGAGCTTCATGAGCTCGCCATAGGCAGGCGTGCCGTGCTCGGCTGCAGCGAGGTGCTTCGACCACGCGGGTGCGCCGTCGCCGCCGCCGTCGAGCGTGCCGCTCGTCCAGTGCGGAAAGGTGCCGAGCTTCTGGAGCCACGCGGGCGCCGTCGGAGAGAGGCGCGTGCCGAAGTCGCAGCCGAAGAGGTAACAGCCGATGCGTGTGATGAGCAGACCCGACGCGAGGCTCGGCACCGCGACGTCCGCCCACGGCAGGAGGCGGATGTTCTGCTTCTGCAGGTACATCCAGCTGCCGATGAAGCCGCCCAGGAAGCCGCCATACGCGACGAGACCCCCTCGCCTCAGCGCGAAGAAGCTCGCGAAGTCGATCGTGCTCGTCGCGTCGTGCTGGTTGACGCGAAACTCGTCCATGTTCGTGACGATGTAGAGAACGCGCGCGCCGATGATCGCGGCGATCGCCGTGACGACGTAGCAGTTCGCCATCGTCTCCTTCGGCAGACCGTCGCGCTCGGCGAGCGTCAACGTGAGGTACCAGCCGACGACGAGCGAGAGCCCGAGCATCACGCCGTACGAGTAGATCGGCAGGTTCGCCGCCTCGTACTTGGTCTCGCGGAAGACGTACCCCGCAACTCCGGCGCCGATGGCCACGACCATCGCGATCAACATCGCGCTGCGGTCGCCCTTTCGCTGACCGAGGAAGGCGTAGACGAGGGCGATCGCCGCGACGGCCGCGAGCGCCCACCACAGCTTCAAGGGCATATGCGGGAGCGGGATGCGGAAGAGAATCGGGTGCATGGCGACGGGGTTTTTACCAGAGCCCGCACGCGGGTCCTAAAGATCCTTGCTCTGTGGTAGAAACCGCGACGTGAAGGTCTTTCACGTCGCCGTGCTGTCGGGTGCCGCGCTCGTTGCCTGTGTCCCCACCGGGAGCGCTCCCCCTTATGACGCGGGGGCTGCGCCGGCGACGGTCTCGAGCTTCAAGCCCTCCCTCAACGTGATGACGGCCGCGTTCGAAGACTCCTTCGACCGGCCGGATTCGGGGGAAAGCACGCCCTGGCCGGCCTTCGAGGCCGGCGCGCCCGAGGGCGGGGCCGCGCTCCTCGGCCTCCGCGAGGCGGGAGCGTCACCGGGTGAGGGCGGCGCCGCCGACGCGAGCATGAGCGAGGCGTCGACCGATTCGGGGGCCGCGGTCATCGCGCCCCTCGTCGACCGGAGCAACCTCGGCCCCAACTGGGTCCAGATGAAGACCACCGCGTGGCGCGTCGAGGGCGGCAAGCTCTGCGTCCAGAACGCCCACAACCACGGGATCTGGCTGAATCGCACGCTTCCGGTGAACGCCCGCATCGAGTTCGACGCCACCGGGTACACGGATGACGGCGACCTGAAGGCCGAGGTCTGGGGCGACGGTGCCACGTATGCGACCGGCACGTCCTACACGAATGCGACGAGCTACCTCGCGATCCTCGGCGGCTGGAAGAACACCCAGCACGTCCTTGCCCGTCTCAACGAGCACGGCACCGATCGCAAGGAAATCCACGTCGACAAGGACTCCGACGACCCGCGCCAGCGCCCGGCCCAGAAGGGGCAGACCTACCACTTCAAGATCGAGCGGACCGACGGCAAGACGGTGCGTTGGTCGGTCGACGGGATCGATTTTCTCACGTGGAACGACCCGTCCCCGCTGGCCGGCCAGGGTCACGACCACTTCGGCTTCAACGAGTGGGAAGCCAAGGTCTGCCTCGACAACGTGAAGGTCACGCCACTCTGAGGGCCGTGAGGCTTTACTCTGCGGGCTACGTCCGAGAGACTTGGTAGAGCGCGCGGAGCCCTGTCGACGTGACCCCCAAAGAGCAAGAGATCGCGATCGGGGAGCTCGAGGAGCGGGTCGACCGCCTGCGCAACCTCTACGAGCAGTACTTTCTCGGCTTCGAGAAGCTCGAGCCCTCGGTCTCGCGCAAGGACGTCGACCGGCGCTTCATGCTTCTCCGCAAGGAGCAGATCCGCAACACGGCGATGCGCTTCCGCTTCAACGTGGTGACGCAGAAGTTCAACACGTACGCGATGCACTGGGTGCGGATCTGCCGGCAGATCGAGGAAGGCACGTACAAGCGCCACATCCGCAAGGCGAAGGCACGCTTCGGCGAGGGAGGAGGCGCGGCCGCCGAGCGCGACGTCTCCTTCGACATCGAAGTCGACATGGATGACTTCGAGACCGACGACGTCGACGCGCTGCTCGCCGAGGCGAACGCGAGCGTCGCGGCGCACCAGAGCTCGGCCTCGGACACCGTCCCGCCCGCGCCGATGGCGGCGCCGCCGATGGGCGCGGGCCACGGGGAGCGCCACCAGCGCGGCGCGGCCTTGCCGCCGGGCGCGAAGGCGCGCGTCATGCTCCGCCGTCGCGATGAGCCCGAAGCACCGCCGCCGGCGGCTCCGCTGCCCCCACCGTCCGCGCGGTCGATGCCGATCGCGCCGATCGTCGCCTCGGCTCCCCCGCCCCTGGCGTCCAGCCAGCGGATGGCCGCGGCGCGCCCGGCGCTCGACATCCCCGGAGGTCGCCCGTCCGGACCTCGCATCGTGCGTTCGCCCGCTGCGCCGGAGAGCAGCGGCGGCGTCCCGGCGGCGGCCAGCGGCGGTCGGATCCCCGTGGCCGCCCCCGGCGCCCCCAGCGCTGGACGAATGCCGGCCGCGTCGCCCTCGGGCCCTCGGCTCCCGCTCCCGGCGCCGCTGCCGCCGCCGTCCGCGGGTCGCTTGCCCGTGCCCGCTCCGCCTCATGGGCGACCCGGGATGCCGATCCCGCCGATCTCGTCGCCGCGGATGCCGATCGCGGCGCCTGCCCGACCGGCCGCATCCGAGCAAGGCGGGCCACCCTCCGGCGACTCACGCCCGAGCACCCGTCCACGCGCGCCGCTTCCGCTTCCGAGTCAGGCTGGGCCGACGAAGAAGGAATAGCGGCCTCGGGCGCGCTCAGTCACGCCCGCTCGGTCGCTGCGCTCCCTCGCTCAGTGCTGAGCGGGCGGGTACGTAGGCCGACGAACGGAGCTGGGCACCGGTGACTCTTCAGGCGACTCGTCGCAGAAGAGGATCGCGCAGTGCTTGTTCTCGCTGTGGCGGATGCGGGTGCAGAGCTCGACGAGGTCCTCGTCGGCGTCGATGATCGTCCCTTCGACGGGCTGGGCCGTCTTTCCGTCATACCGGCAGTTGTCCAGCGCGACCCAGCGCCCTCGGTACTCGTCGCTCTGCCGAATTTGCGGCCAACTCATGCGACTGCCCATGCGTGTCTCGAACCTCATCATTTGCTTACTTCTCGAAACGCGGGTCTGAGACCGGGAGCGCGCTTCGGTGGAGAACCCTCCACCGCCGTGGCCCTGTCGCGTTGTCCTACATCGCTACAACGGCCCCCTCGGCTCGGTCAAGGCGCCGGGTGTCGTTTCCTCGCTACAGCTGAACATTTGATGAGCTTATTTCACGGTAAGTACGCGGACTGTGTGCGTGGCACGTTTGCGCTCGAAGCACCCAAGATGACTGGGGAAAGCGCATCCAAGCCGACCCACCCCGCAGCGAGCGCTCCCACGCCGGCATCGATTCTCGGCGACGGATCGATGCCGGCAGGCATCAGCCTACCGCGGCTTTCCCATCCAGCTGCCGATCCGGAACGCCATCTCGAGCGCCTGACGGTAGTTGAGGCGCGGATCGCACACGCTCGCGTAGTTCTTGTCGAGGTCGGCCTCGCTGATGCCACCGCCGACGCACTCGGTGACGTCCTCGCCCGTCAGCTCGAAGTGGATGCCGCCGAGCTCGGTGCCGACCTCCCGGTGAATCGCGAACGAGCGCTCGATCTCGCGGAGGATGTCGTCGAAATTGCGCGTCTTGATGCCCATGGACGTCGCCTGGGTGTTCCCGTGCATCGGATCGCACATCCAGAGGACGCGGCGTCCGGCACGGGTCACGGCTTCGACGAGTGGTGCGAGCGAGCGCTCCACGCCGGCCGCGCCCATGCGGGTGATCGCGACCAGCTTGCCCGGCTCATTCGTCGGGCTGAGGCGGGTGAGGAGCCTCACCGCATCCTGCGGGTCGACCTTGGGCCCGAGCTTCACTCCGACGACGTTCTGGATGCCGCGGAAGAATTCGACGTGCGCGCCGTCGAGCGCGCGGGTCCGCTCCCCGATCCAGGGCATGTGGGTGGTGAGGAGGTAGTGCCCCTCGCGACGCGGGACCTTGCGGGTCTGCGCGGCCTCGTAGTTGAGGTTGAGCCCCTCGTGGCTCGTGTAGAAGTCGACGCGAGAGAGCTCGTCGACCGTCATCTCCCCGAGCGCCTCCATGAAGCGGAGCGCCTCGGAGAGCCTCGCGGTCGTCTGCATGTACTCCTCGCGCAGCTCCGGAGGCAGGCCGGAGCGCGTGAAGAACCCGAGGTCCCAGTACTCGGGATGGTGGAGATCAGCGAAGCCGGCGGCGGTCAGCGAACGCACGAAGTTGAGCGTCAGCGCCGCGTGCGAATAGGCGTCGAGCAGCGCGCGCGGGTCCGTCCGGCGTGCGTCGGGGGTGAAGTCCGGCCGGTTGACGAGATCGCCGAAATAGCTCGGCAGCACGACGCCTCCTCGCTCCTCGGTCGGGTTCGACCGCGGCTTGGCGTACTGGCCGGCGAGGCGCCCGACGCGCACCACTGGCTTCTTGCCGGCATGGACCAGCACCATCGACATCTGAAGGAGGATCTTCAGCTTGTTCGCGATGATGGTCGGCTTGCAGTCGAGGAGCGTCTCGGCGCAGTCGCCTCCCTGGAGAACGAAGCGCTTGCCGAGCTGGGCCTCGGCGATCGACGTCTTCAGGCGCTCGACCTCCCACGACGTGACGAGCGGGGGGAGCTCGGAGAGCTTCGCCACCGCGCTCGCGAGCGCGTCAGGGTCGTCGTAGGCGACCTCTTGGGCGAGAGGCTTGTCCTTCCAGGAATCGATCGTCCAAGACATCGGGTCGCGTCAGCGTAGCAAAGCGCGCCCGGGGGCCTGGGTGCTCACTTCTTGAGGCGAAGCACGGCCGACTGCGTCAGCCAGTAGACGTGCGTGGCATCGACCGCGACCGCACCGGGCTGCGCCAGGGCGCGCGCGGCCTCGGCGATCGCGACCGGCTGACCGCCGGCGATGGGTGCGCGCATGAGCCCGAGCCCGCTGGTCGGCGCGCCGGTCGCATCGCCCGACTTCACGGGGAGCGCGTTCGGGACGGTCGTCGCGAAGTAGAGGCTGTCGTGGTCGGCCGCGATCGCACACGCCGAGAACGCTCCCGAGGCGACGGTAGCGACCTGGCCGCCGTCGAGCGAGAGCCGGAGGACCTCGCCCCTGCCGAGCTTGGTCACGTCGGTTGCCGAGGCGGTGAGGCTCGTCCAGAAGAGGCGGCGGCCGTCACGGATCATCGCGCAGGGCTCGCCGCCGGCGGTCAGCACCTTCACGGCGGCCCCGTCGAGCGGCACGCGGACGATGCCCGCAGGGGTCTCCTCCGCAGCGCCGGTCGCGACGTAGACCGCCACGTCATCGGCCTGGAGCCCGCGGATCGCGCCCGTGATGGTGGCGAGCGGCTCGACGCTGCCGCCCGCCTTGGCGACGCGCGCGACCGCGCCCGCACTCGTTGCAAAATACACGTAATTACCGGTCGTCGTCAGCGCAATGGCGGGTGCCTGGAGGGTCCCCAGCGTCGTCGTCGCCCCGCCTGACACCGGCGTGCCAAGCACGCGTCCGTCGCTCGTCGCGACGAACGCCGTCGTGCCGTCGGTCGCGAGCGCGTCGAACGACGCGCCCTGGCGATCCGCGGAGATCATGAGCGCGGGGCCGTCGCGCTTGTCGACGACGAAGAGTCCGCCCGCGGCGACCAGCTCGCCGCCGATCTTGGTGCTGTGGGTGGTGAACACGACGCGATCGTCGGTCATCGCGATGGCGCTGGGCGCGCCGACGCCATCCGCGACATGGTCGGGAGCCGTGCTCGTGGGCTGGTAGAGCCCCTGATCCCCCTCGCGCGGCGGCGCCTGGAGCGCGCCGTCGGACGCGACCGGATCCGTGCCGACCTGTCCGCCGCATGCGGCGATGACGATGAGAAGGCCCCCGAAGCAAACGCGCTTGCCCATGTCGACCCGGTATCGGACCCGCGTGCGAGAGGCCAAGTTTTCGGCCCGCCGCACGTCGCATGATCGAGCCACCGGCGCCCGTATATGCTGGCGGCGATGTCCTCCCGCGGCGCGCCCTCCGAGCGTGCGATCGTGTTCTGCGTCGGCGCTGTTCAGTTCGTGAACATCCTCGACTTCATGATCGTGATGCCGCTCGGGCCGGACTTCGCGACGGCGCTCGACATCCCGGTCTCGCACATCGGCTACGTCGGCGGGAGCTACACGGCGGCGGCGAGCATCTCCGGGCTCGCCGGTGCGTTCTTCCTCGACCGCTACGATCGCAAGAAGGCGCTGCTCGTCGCGATGGTCGGGCTGGTGCTCGGCACGCTCGCCGGCGCATTCGCGCGCGGCCTCGGCACGCTGATGCTGGCGCGCGTGATCGCGGGCGCGTTCGGCGGTCCTGCGACGTCGCTCTCGTACTCCATCATCGCCGACGTCATTCCGGCCGACCGCCGTGGTCGGGCGATGGGCGCCGTCATGGGCGCGTTCTCGATCGCGTCGATCCTCGGCGTCCCCGCCGGGCTCGAGCTCGCGCGTCAGGGTGGCTGGAAGCTCCCGTTCATCGCGGTCGCCGTGCTCGGGGCGATCATCACGGCGTACACGAGCGCGGCGCTTCCCTCGA
>JANXVA010000803.1 GCA_025351875.1 Myxococcales bacterium
CGCGCGGCTCCGGAGGCTACGTCTTCGCCGGCTCGCGTACGGACTCCGCGCCATTCGACCCGGCCGGCGCGTTCACCGGCAACGACGGCGTCATGCGCGTGCCTGTTGGCGACGGCATCGCGCCGCGCATGAACGTGAGCGGAGCGAAGGCGTTCACGCTCGCCGGCGGCACCGACGTCTTCGCCGAGCTAACGGCGCTCACCACGGCGCTGAACGCAAACGACATCATCGGCATACGCAGCGCGATCGGCACTGTCCAGAAGGGCTATGACCAGGTCGTCGCCGTCCAGGTCGACGCGGGCCTCTCCATCGAGCGACTCCACAGCTCCGCCGACGTCATCGACACGGCGAGCCTCACGATCAGTCAGGCGCGCGCGCGCGACGTCGGCGCCGACGACCTCGCCGGTCTCGCCACGGAGCTCTCCGCGGCGGGAAACTCGTACTCGCAGAGCCTTACCGTCACGAAGATGCTGCTCTCGCTGCCCTCGCTCGCGAAGGCGTGACGCGCCTCAGCTCGCGAGGACCACGACCACGGTACCGATCGCGACCGCGGCCGCCACGGCGCCGACGATCGCCCACGGAGGTCCGTCCTTCGACGTCGGCTTGTGCGCGGCCTCGACGGCGCGGGCTCGAGCGAGCACGAGCGGGACGATCGGTGCCCCGAGCGGCGGCGCCTCGCCGAGCAGCGAGGAGCGGTCCTCCGCCTTGCGGAGCCCTTCCCAGGAACGAAACAGCTCCTCGCGCGTGAGCCCGAGGTGAGCGAACGCGGGCTCGGAGGCGACGACCGGTGCGAGGTCATCGAGCGTCGGGTTCGGCGTCGAATTCAGCACCGGAACGAGCCGATCGGCGACGCGCAGGAGCGCGACAATCGCGCAGACGACGCCCCCGGCTTCGACGGCCCCTTCCCAGTCGTGGTGGAGCGCGACGACCTGCGGAAGCGGCGCCGGGAGGTTCCAGTTCCGG
The DNA here is from genome assembly GCA_025351875.1 of Myxococcales bacterium. Classification (GTDB taxonomy): domain Bacteria; phylum Myxococcota_A; class Polyangia; order Polyangiales; family Polyangiaceae; genus Labilithrix. The sequence continues at coordinate 964 of JANXVA010000803.1, forward strand.
ACGACCGCCGCGCCGAGCGACGCGTGGTCGAAGCCCATGAGCGCGACCTCGTCCTCGATGCTGGGCTCGGCGCCGACCACGTCCGAGTCCATCAGGCCGTCGTAGAACGGGTCGTCCGACTGGACGAGCAGCAGCACGCCGACGTCGTGCAGGAGGGCCGCGGTGAAGACGTCGTCGGGCGGGACGCCGGTGATGTGGGCGAGCATGCGCGCGACCCCCGCGACCGCGAGCGTTCGGTTGGCGAGGTCCGGAAAGTCCGAGGCGGTGTCCTCGACGAAGGCGAGCGCCGCGGCGCTCTCGACGAGCTGGCACACGCGCCGGAGGCCGAGGAGCGTGGCGGCGTGCCTTATCGACGCGCACTTCTGCGCGAGCGCCGAGGTCGGAGCGTTTGCGATCCGCAAGAGGTCGGTCGCGACGCCGACGTCGAGCTCGACGACGCACGCGATCTCGCCGACGGAGGTGTCGGGATCGGCGGCGAGCTTGCGCACGGCCTCCACGGCACCCGGAAACGGCCTGAGCCTCGTGAGGCTGGCGGCAAGAGTGGTCACGTCGCGACACTTGGGCATCATCACAACGGAGCGAACGGCAGCACCGACGAGAGCTTGAGAGGATTGATGCCGCGAGGAAGGCGCGACGCGCAAGGTCGTTCAGCCGCAGCGCCGCTGCCGTCGAACGCGGGCCCTCAAGCTCGACGCCATTCCGCCGTTCGCACGGGGATGCACAAGGCTTCCGTCCTCCTCTTGCCTGTCTGCGCCGCGCTCGTCTCCTGCGGCGGCTCGCTTGGACGGGCCAACGAGGCTCGCCCGCGTCACCCCGTCGAGCCCCTCCGCGGACCCGCGCCTGCCGCGCCCGTCCTCGAGAGAACGGCCTCCGTGTCGGCGCCGCTGTCGTTCGTCGGCCGCCCGAGCCCCCAGGCGGCTGCGCTCGCCCTCCCGACATCGGGCGCCGCCGCAGTCCCATCTCCTGTGCCGGCGCATCACCATGCCTCTGCGCCCACGGCGATCCGACCGGTCGCGGCGTCGGAGCTGTGCGTCTCGAGCGGACATGTCAATCCCGTGGCATCACACCTCCACGTCGACTCGGGGGCCATGCGCGCCGTCATCGCCGGCGACATGAGCGACACCGCCGAGGTCGACTTCGTGTACGGCGGCCCGAGCCGGGAGACCACCCCGCTCGCGAGCGGCGAGCTGAGGCGACAGATCGGGCTGAAGCTGCGCGCCAAGGACACATGCAACGTGGTCTACGTGATGTGGCACGTGGAGCCGACGCCCGGCATCGCCGTGCTCGTCAAGAGCAACCCGGGGGCCTCGACGCATCAACAGTGCGCGGATCGCGGGTACGTCAGCATCCCCCCGACGGCGGCCGCAGCGGTACCGCACATCGTGCCGAACGAGAGGCACGCGCTTCGTGCGGAGATCCACGGCGACGTTCTTCGCGTGCTCGTCGACCGCACCGTGGCCTGGACCGGCACTCTGCCGCCGGAAGCCCTCACGTTCGGAGGCCCCGCCGGCATCCGCACGGACAACGGCGTCTTCGACCTCGACCTCAGCGTCGCTCGCGCGCGCGCGGCCGGAGCGAGCTGTCGCTGAGCCGACTCAGGCCGCGCGCCGCCCGGACTCGCCGTCGCGAGCCTCGATGACCGCGCGCACCGGAAGCGGCCGCACCACCGCGAGGTGCGGCGCGGGTTCGCTCGCCGCGGCGTGCCCGATGGTCGCGTGCTCGGTGGTCACACCGAAGCGGAGACGCGCGTAGAGGCTCGGCCTCTTGCCGGTCGTCCATCCCTGATAGCCGCTCGGCGTCCACGGCGTCTCGCCCCATCCGAACCAGAATGTGCCGAGCGGAACGTCGCCATAGATCGCCGACCGCAGCGCGAGCACAGCGGCGCGGCGCACGCGTGCGAAGAGCGCGATGCGCGACGAGCCGCCCTTGATGAGCGTCGACTCCGGCGCGAACTTCGTGCAGTTGCCGAGCAGCAGGACGTCCTTCGTCATCCCCACGGCGCCCGCCCAGAAGCCGTAGATCGGCAGGTAGAGCGGCGCCACCGGGAGGGCGAGCAGGAGCCGCCATCGCGAGACGAGCACGCCGTCGATGAGGAGCGCGAGGACCGTGCTCACCGTGTAGATCGCGCTGTGCACGACGAGGCCGACCGCGAGCGGGAGCAGCAGGCCGGTCTTCGCCATGACGAGCGGGGCCTGGACGTACGCGAACAACCCGAAGACCGCGCACTTGATCATCAGACCCACCGAGCCGAGGCCGGCCAGCGAGACGTCCCAGTGGTACCGGAACGACTTACGGAAGCGTCCCACCACCTCGATGCGTGACGCGTTCCAGCGCATGCGCTGGCGCCAGAGCGTGCCGACCGTGGACGGCGATGACGAGTAGACGCGAGCCTCCGACTCGTAGCGTAGGCCACGATCGAAGAGGAGCGTCCTCAGCATGTAGAGGAAGGCGTGGACGGGCGTGCGCGGCGCGTCGAGCGTGAGCCGCCCGTTCTCCCAGCGAGCCATGATCGCGAGGAACGCGCTCACCGTGTCGTCCGTGTCGCCGGCGAGCAGCTCGGGAATGGGAGCCGCCTTGCTCTCCGAGAACCGGGGTGGTGCAGCGCCGAACCACCATTTGACCCAGTCGCGCCGGTCGAGCGTCTTCATGAAGCCCATGAAGCGCGGGCCCTCGACGAGGATGTCGGTCCACGTGCAGTAGAGCGCGCCAGGGATGCCGCAGATCGGCAGCGGGCGCACGTTGTAACGCATCATGCCAGTGACCAGGTATTCGCGCGCCACCTGCAGCGTGAGCTGCCCCTCGAGCGTGAGGAAGTGACGCCACCCCTTCCAGTACTGCTCCTCGCGCACGTGGAGGTGCCCCGCCACCGCGCGGCCAGGGTTGCCCGTGAAGAAGTTCTTCTTCACGAGTCGGCGCGCGAGCAGCTCGAGCGCGTGCGGCCCGAGGTCGGCATCGGCGTCGGTGCTGAAGTAGATCTCCGGAAATCGCGCGGACACGCCGCGCTCGACGAGCTTCTCGACGTGGCGAATCGCATGATCGATCGCGAGGGGCTTGCCGCGGCGGTCCGGCGTGCCGATCAAGTGGAGTGAGACGTCCTTCGGCAGGTCGCGCTGTCGCGCTTCGAACCAGCGCTCGAGCTCGGCAAAGAGCCTCGGAGCGTCGAGCGCCCCGTCGATGCTCGTGACGACCATCATCTCCCCGGGGTAGTCGTTCTCGATCACGTTGCTGACGGTCGCCTTGATCGCCTCGAGCTCCTCGACGCCGCGGAGGAGCGACGGGATGATGAGGAGCCCCGACGGAAGCCGCTCCTTCGACGCCTGCGGCTGGCGCCCGAGCGCCGAGCGGAGGAGACGCCACGGCAAGAGCAGCGCGAGCTGGTCGCCGAAGAACAGCAGCACCAGGAGCGCGACCGCTCCCACGGGCGTGGCGACGAAGAGCGTCTGCAAGTCAGCGAGGAGCCAGACCATGGGCGCCTATTTGCTCGCGACGGTCGAGGATTTCGCGACGCCGGGCCCGCCGGCCCCTTTGCCCGCCGAGCGGACGCGGAGCGTCTTCGACTGCGCAGCGTGCTGATCGTCGAGGGCGATGACCGCGTAGACGCCGCGCGCTGGAGAGCCCCACGGGTCCGGAACGATGACCTCACCCGGCAAGACCTCCGTGACCCGGCCGACCTGCGTGCACGAGAAGACCCCGAGGACGCACTCGTAGACCTTGCCTCCCGCGCTGACGCCCTCGACCTGCGTATACGGGATGAACGCCACGTTGGTGCTCGCGTCGATGGCGCGGAAGATCGGCCGCTTGTTGAGCTGCGCGAGGAGCTCGTCGAGCTTGCCGACCTCCTCCTCGATGTGACGGCGCATCGCGCTCTTGGTCCTGCGCTCCGCCTCGAGCTTGAGCAGATCGCACTTGATGCGCACGAGCTGCTCCTGCTGCATGAGCATCTCGGGGGTCGCGACCTTCGTCGAAGGACCGTGGCCACCGGTGGTCATCGCGTGCCGGGTCAGGAGCACCTGGTCCATCGCCGTCTGCGCGAGGAGCCGCGCCCGCTCGTTCTCGATGATGGCGACGCGGATCGGCCCGAGCGCGTTCGTCTCGCGGGTGTACTCGCTCTTCTGGAGGAGCCCGGCCGCGAGATCGGTCTCGGCCCGGGCGACGACGGCCTCCTGGGCTGCGAGCATCGAGTTGAGCTCCGCCTGATGACGGCGGAGGATGTCGAGCTCGTGAGTGTCGGCCTTCGCTTGGGTGTTCGTGACGACGCCCGTCCAGTCGAGCGACTTCTCGACCGAGCCCTGGAGCGCCTTCAGCTGCTCGATCGCTTGCTCCGCCGCGTAGAGCTCGGCCTCGGCCTGCTCCCGCTGCAAGGAGATCTTCATTCGCTCGCTGAGGAGCGCCGCGCGGCTGAGCGTGCTCTGGATGACGAGGTCGCTGTCGGGGGAGAGCACCACCGGGACGACGAACGAGTCGGTGGCGATGTGGTACGCGTTCTTCGCGAGGTAGCCGACGCCCGCGACGGTGAGGCACAGCGCCGCCACCGACACGATCCGCGAGCGGAGGAGCGTCTGCTTCGTCGGCTTCGCCTGGCGCTGCGACGTCGTGGGGGCGGTCTCCACCTCGACTTCCACGTTCGACGTTGCGTTCACTTCTGGCCTCCCACGTGGGCCTGGGCGAACGCGAGCGAGGTCAGGAAGCGCTGCTCCGCCTCGAGGGCGATCATCTGGAGTGTCATCGTCGCGATCACCGTGTGTTTGTTGGGTGCGTCGGTCCCATCGAGCGAAGCCCGATCAAGCATCATCCGCGCCAGCTCTTGTTCGATGGCGTGCGCCTGGCTTCGGCTCGCGTCGGCACTCGCGCGGAGCTCGTGCACGAGCGTCTCGATCTGGTGGCGCATCTCGTAGCGCGCGTTCTTCAGCTCCTTCGCACGCGCGTCGACCGCGCGCCCTTCGCGGCCGACCGAGAAGAGGCCGCCGAAATTGTAGGAGAGCTCGGCGATCCCGTACGCGTCGACGGTGGGGTTGGCTGCGACGCCGCCGATCACGCCGAACCGCCACGGCTCGAGGTTGCGGACGTGGGCGACGCGCTCCTCGGTCTCGACGGAGCGCTCTTCGTAGCTCCGGAGGAGCTCGCCGAGAGGCTCCGCAGGCATCGTGAGCCCGCGCGCCTTGACGCCCGCGATATCGGCCTCGAGCCGGGTGATGTCTCGCGCGAACGACAGCGCGCGGATCCGGAGGTCCTGGACCTCGGGCAGCGTCGAGGTGTGCGCCGCAAAGCGCTCCTCGGCCGTGCGCACGAGGTCCTGCACGGCCACGGACTGCTCGCGCAAGAACGCGAGCTTGCGCTCGAGCGCGGGCAGACGCCCGATGTCCTCGCGGAGCGCGATCACGTCTTCGAGCGTCGACGCGCTCGCCTGACGACGACACTCCGCGCGCGCGACGTCGAGCACCCCGACGCCCTTGTAGATGTCGACGAAGCCGACGCTGAGAGCGGCGCGCGGCTGGAGCCCGTGACCGAGCACGAGCCCGGACGGGTCGGCGGAGCCGTTGTTCGGGAGCCGGATCAGCTGCACGTGCGCGGTCGGTGCAAAGAGGAGCGCGGCGTCGCTCTCGGCTCGCGCCGTCACCTTCTGGCAGTGGTCGCTCGGAACCTCTGCCCGTGCCGCGGCCGACCACATCGTCATGACGATCCCCGCGAGCACCGTGAAGGCAGCGCGCTTACGAGGCCGGACGAGAGCCGAGAGGAGCGCGTCGTTCGTCGTGAGAGGGGCTTCGAGCATCATTGCTTCGGAGGGCGTTCTTTCATCATTCGTGCCTGTCAGCAGCTTGACGTCGGGGCCATTTTTGCGAGGTTTCTTCTCGAGTTTCAGGCGCCACGGGGCTCTCCAGTCAGTCGGGTGACGAGGCCGTCACGGCGATGGCGCAGCACTCCCCGCCCCGTCAATGGCGACAAAACACGAAGGTCCGGGGCTCGACGAGGAGCTCCGGACCGAACGCACTGCGCCTTCGCGCGGAACGATCTCAGGCGGCGCGACGATCCGCGGCCTCGCCCACCTCGCCCCGCGCGTTCGTCGGCGTCGTCTCGGCCTCCAGCGCGCGCGGCCCGCGGACCACGGCCAGGACCGGCGAAGCGCGCCTGGCCGTCGAGACCTCGGCGGCGACCTTTGCCGGGCCACCGCGAGCGAAGGCCGCGATGCGTGCCCACGGGACGATGGCCCGTGCGTTCTTGCCCGAGGACCACCCCTCGAAGCCGTTCGGAGTCCACGTCGTCTCGAGCCACCCGAACCAGAAGGCACCGAACGGAACGTCGCCGTAGAGGACGGAACGGACGGTGAGCGCGAGGAAGCGGCGAAGACGGAAGAGCAGCGCCACGCGCGTCGTCTGGCCGGCGATGAGCGTGGACTCGGGCGCGAACTTGGTCGGGTTGCCGAAGAGCAGAAGGTCCTTCGTCACGCCGTAAGCGCACGCGAGGTTGCTGCTCACGATGGTGTACAGCGGGGTCAGCGGGAGGCACATCACGCTGCGCCAGGAGCGCCGGTAGTCTCGCTCGATCGAGAACGCGACCGCGGTGTAGAGGATGTCCTCGATGACGTGGAACGCGTACCCGAAGAAGAACCCGAGGGCCACGTGGCCGCGCCCGAGGCAAACGAACGGGATCACGAAGTAATAGACGAGGATCTTGCCCACGTTCTGGAGCACCAGCGACAGGTGCAGGCTCGTGGGAAAGCCGATCTCCCAGTGAAACCAGAACGCTCGCGAGAAGCGGCCCGCGCACTCGAAGCGCGACGAGTTCCAGCGGACGCGCTGCACCCAGAGCCCCTTCACGGACGAGGGAGTGAAGGTGTAGATGCGTGCCTCGGGCTCGTACATGTGCGAGCGCTCGACCCAGAAGCCGAGAAAGAGCCGCCCCAGCGAGTGGAGCGGGGTGCGCGGCGCGTCGAGGGAGAGCTTGCCGTTCTTCCAGGTCGCCATGCTCGCGAGGAACGCCATGCAGGTGTCGTCCGAGGCGCCCGTCAGGGCCTCGGCGGCGGGGGGCTCCACGCTGTCCGAGAACCGCGGGGGCGGCGCGCCCATCCACCATTTCAGCCAGTGCGAGGCGCGGACCGTGCGCAGAAAGGCCATGTAGTACGGCGCCATCACGAGGAGGTCCGACCAGCAGCAGTAGAGCGCACCGGGCACGCCGATCTGCGGGAACAGCTTCCGGTTGAAGCGCATCATGTTCGAGACCACGAACTCGCGCGCGACCTGCTGGTAAATCTGCCCTTCGATCGTGAAGAAGGCGCGCCAGCCGCGCCAGATGAGGTCCGGCCGGATCGCGAGCTTGCCGGACACGATCCGGCGCTGGTTCTTCGTGAGCCAGTGGCGCGTGGCGAGCCGAGCGGCGAGGCGCTCGAGCGCGTGTGGCCCGAGGATGCCGTCACCGTCGATGCTGAAATAGACCTCCGGGAACGCCGCGAGCGTGCCAGCCGCGACCTCGGCGTTCACGAAGAGAACGCCGGCCTCGACGGCCATCATCTTGCCCTGCCGTCTCTCGGTGCCGGTCAGGCGCACATGCACGTTCACCGGGTAGGAGCGCCCGGCGATCCACCGGGTGAGCTCGGCATAGAGCTTCGGGTGCTCCGTCCTGCCGTCCACGCTGGCGACGATCACGAGCTCGCTCGGATAACCGTTGGTGGCGCAGCTCTCGATGGTCGTCGTGATCGCCTTGAGATCGTCGCCGTCGCGGAGCAGCGACGGGATGATGACGAGGCCGGTCGGCCGCGAGCCGGGGCCCCCAGGCGTGAAGAACGGCAGGCCGAGCGCCTTTCGCCCGAAGAAGGTGGCGAACAGACCGAGCACATCGGGGCGCTCGATCGTGAACGTGACCATCACGTGGAGGAAGAAGACAGGCACGACGATCAGAAAAACGTCGAGCGTCCGCAAGCCCCAGACGAAGCCGTCCATGGCTACTTCGCCGCCACTGGCATGGTCGCGGACGTGCCCTGGGGCCCCTTCTCGAGCCGCACCCGGAGGCTCTTCGACTTCGCCGACTCGTGCCGGCTGAGGTCGAGAACGGCGTACTGACCGCGGGTCTGCGTCCCCCACGGATCCGGCAGGATGACCTCGCCCGGAACGATCTCGGCGATGCTGCCCACCGCCTTGCAGTGGAAGAGGCCCCACACGCAGTCGTAGACGACCTCACCGGCGTGCATGCCTTCGATCTGGGTGTAGGGAACGAAGGCGACGTCCATGCTCTTCTCGACGGCGCGGAAGATCGGACGTCCCTTCAGCTGGGCGCTGATCTCGTCGATCTTCGCGAGCTTGTCGCGGAGGAGCGTGCGCTCGGCGGTCTGCGTGCGCTGTTCGGCCTCGAGCTTGAGGAGCTCGAGCTCGACGCGGACCATCTGGTCCTCGCGGTTGATCATCTCGGGCATCGGAGCGGCACCGCCGCCGGACGCGAGCGACTGCTGCGCGAGCATCACCTGCTTCATCTGCATCTCGGCCTGGAGGCGCATCCGCTCGTTCTCGAGCAGGCCCAGCTGCACCTGGCCGACCGACTGCACCTCCTTGGCGTAGTCGGTGCGCGAGATGAGCCCCGCGTCGAGGTCTGCACGCGCGGCGCGCGAGAACGCGTCTTGCTGCGCGAGCGCCGTGGCCAGGAGGCTCTTCTGCTCGGCGAGGGTGTGGAGATCCGCCGTGCCCGCGAACGCTTGCCCCGCGTTGACCTTCTTCGTCCAGACGAGCGCATTCTCCGTGCGCGTCTGCAGCTGCTTCAGCCGGCCGATGGCCTTCTCGCAGGCCGCGAGATTGCTCTCGATGCCCTCGAGCTCTGCGGCGGCCTTGGCGCGCTCGACATAGAGCTCGTTCAGCTTGATCTTGCTCTGCACGATGAGGTCGTTGTCGGGCGAGAGGATGATGGGTGCGATGAAGGAGTCGGTCGCCGCTCGGTATCCCTCACGGCCTACGTACCCGACGCCGGAGACGACGGTGAGCAGGGTGACGAGGGCGAAGATTCTCGTCTTCACCCCGCCCGCGGGCGGCTCTTCGGACACATCGATGTTCGCTTCCATGTTCAGGTCTCCTCCAGAGTACGGAGCTGCGCGACGAGCTCGGTCAGGTAGGCGCGCTCGGCGTCCGCCGCGATGAGCTCGAGCTCCATGAGCGCGAGCGCGTGGGCTGCTTTCAAGGCTTCGGAGCTCTCGAGCGCGGCGCGCCCTGCGTTCAGCATCGAGATGCGGGATTCCAGCACCTGGAGCTCACGCTGCGCCTGCGCCGACGACGCGCGAAGGTTCGACCGGAACGTCGAGATCCGCGAAGCGAGCTCGTGGCGCGACGCCTTCAGCTCGTCTTCGCGCGCGTCCAGGTATCGGGACTCGGCGGCGTTGCGCCAGACGCTGCCGAGGTTGTGGGTGAGCGCGACCATCCCGTACCAATCCGAATGGTCGGAGCCGAAGAAGGGCGGGATGTAGCCGGCCGTGAGGTGGACGCTCCAGCTGTCGAGCGAACGCACATGGGAGGCCTTCCGTTCGTAGCGCATCGCCGTGGTCTCGACCGCGCGCGTGAGGTCCGCGAGCGTTCCCTTGAAGACCCTCGCGCCGCTGCTCTCGAGGCGCTCCTTGTCACCCACGAGCTGCGCGCGCTGCCGATCGAGGGAGATGGCGCGCGTCCGTACCTCCTCGACCTGCTGGAGCGTCGTCACCGACGATGCGAACCGCTGCTCGCTCTTGGCCACGAGCGCTTCCCAGCCGGGCCGCCGCGCGTCGAGGAGCTCGATCTGCTTCTGGAGCGCCGGCGCTCGACCGTACTCCTTTCCCTGGGCGATGATCTCCTCGGCGGTGACCGCGCTCACGTGCTGATCGCAGTCGGCGTCTCCCAGGTCCAGCACCCGGAACCCCTTGTAGATGTCGAGCGGAGAGACCGACACGCCGCCGCGGATCTGGTACTCGGGACCGACCTGCGAAGGGTCGATGGGGTTGGCGCCAGCCTGGAACGCCGTCGGAAGCTTGATGCCGTCGAGGCGGAGAGAGGGCGCGATGAGCAGTGACGCGTCGCTCACGGCGCGCGCACGCACCTTGCGGCAGTACGGAGTGTCGTCGGCCCTGGCCGGCGCGACAACGGCGGTGAGAGCGATCGCTGCACCGGCAGCGCAGAGCCGCGCGAGAGCCGTGTCTCGCCTCGCCCTGCGACGCGACTTCGTCACCTCGGGTTCTCCATCGGCGTACGGAACGCCTGTCATCGAAGGGGCTCGGTTGGTCACGCCGACGCTCTTTCACCATCCGTGCCTGTCATCGCGGTGACGCGCGTGGCCGATGGGAGCTGGAAAACTGCCGATCGAAGCGTCCGGCGTCGACCAACGCCGCGTCATGGCCATGGCTCGACGACGGCGTACTGACAGCGAGACGATCGCCGCGAAACGCCGGCCATCGGCGGGCATCGATAGAGAAGGCCAGCGACTCCATCCACGTCCGTGCGCGGGCACGCTCGCTGCAACGACGCCCCGCATGCAGCGACGAACGACGAAACGCCGTCACCGCGCCGTCAGCCAGCCGCGATGGGCCATGCTCGCTTGCGTCTTCGTGGGCTGCTCTTCGCCGAGCGCCCCCACGCCCGTCGACGCGACCTGGACCTCGAGGCCCACGCCGAGCTCCGCCGCCGACGCTGGGGCGAGCGTCGACGCCGCCAACCCCGACGACGTGCCCGAGCCGGTCTGCGCGCTGACCGGCGCTCCCGCGAGCACACCGGGTGACGTGCTCGTCTTCAGCGACGAATTCGACGGTACGAGCGTCGACACGAAGAAGTGGAACGTCGGTTCGGGCAAGCGCGGCCCCTCCAGTGTCATCAACACCACGTCACCCGCGAACGCGACGCTCGCCGAGGGAGCGCTCCGCATCCGCGTCGACGACACCTCGACGGACCCGAGGTACCCGTACACGTCGGGCTACATCGAGTCGCTCGGCACGTTCGCCCGGACCTACGGCAAGGTCGAGTTCCGCGCGCGCTTCCCGTACGCGGCCGGTGTGTGGCACGCGATGTGGGGTCGGGCGTGGTTCGAGTCCTTCCCCGAGATCGACATCGAGATCCTCAACACGGCCGCCGTCCCGCGGTCCCAGGTCTACTTCGTCAACCACTGGGCCGCGCCGCCGATCCCCGCCGACCAGCGACGCTCCTACGTCACGTTCTCGGACACCGACGTCAGCACCTTCCACACGTACACGGTCTCGTGGACGCCGAACCACCTCGAGTGGGCGATGGACGGCGTCACGAAGATGCAGACCACCGGGCAAGGCGTCCCGACGAAGCCCGTCTACTGGATCATGAACTCCTGGGTCGGCGGCTGGGCAGGCCCTCCACCGGTCACCACGTTGATGCCGGTCACGTTCGAGGTCGACTATTTCCGCGTGTATCGCGTGGACGGTCTCATCGCTGATCCCGAGATCCACCTCGTCAATCCGGCGGATCATTACGCGCGCACCGATGCGATCCGGGTCGCGGCGGCAAACTTCGACGAGGTCTGCGCACACGTCGAGATGTACGACGGCGGCGCGCTCGTCAACACGACCTCGACCGCGCCGTATCGCTTCTCGCTCGCGCGGCTCGCGTCGGGACCGCACGCGCTCATGTTCGTCGCGACCGATGGCGCTCGCCGCACGTCGACCACCCTCCAGACGCGGATCCAATGAGCTCGCGCTCCAGCCTGCGTCCGCTCGGCCTCGCGATCGTGCTCGCCATGGGCGCCTCGGCTGCCTGCGACGCGCCGCAGCCGCGCGTCGCGGCCTGGGTCGCACCCGCCGCCGCCGCGCCGCCGGAGCCCGAGGCGATGTACCTGGAGATGAACCAGGGCGACATGAAGACCGCGGACGCGCTCCTCCAGGACCTGTGGCCGGCGCGCGGTCATCCCGACGCGAAGCTCTCGTGGCCGCTGACCTGGACCGAGGATCCGTACGAGGACGCCTACTTCCGCTTCATGTTCTATTCGCTCCGTCACACCGAGCACCTGCTCTGGGCATTCCAGACGACTCACGATCGGCGCTACCTCGACAAGCTCCTCGGCGTGCTCGACTCGTATGTCGCCTACGACGCGACGCGCGCGCCCGACATCGACTCCTTCGACAACGCCCACGCCGCGTCTTACCGCGCGATGGTGCTCACGAACGTCTCCTTCAAGCTCCAGCAGATCGGCGAGCTCTCGCCGACGCTCCAGACCGGCATCCGCGACTCGCTCCAGCGACTCGGCGTGTTCCTCATGCGCCCGAAGAGCTTCGAGGGACACGCCAACCACGGCTTCACCGAGGCGGCGGCGCTGCTGGTCGTCGCGCACAATTTCCCCGACCTCGACGGCGCCGCGAGCTGGCGGGCGACGGGCATCGAGCGGCTCGAGCAGATGCGCGTGACGAACATCGACGCAGACGGCGTCGACATCGAGAACTCGCCTTTCTACCACCTGCTCGTCCTGGGGCTCGTCGCGCAGATCGGGCACTGGTCCGCGCAGTACGAGCCGGAGATCAGCGAACCGTGGAAGCAGACCGAAAAGGCGATGCTTCGCTACGTCGCGTACGTGACGCAACCCGACGGGGCGCTGCCCATGCTCGGCGCGACGCAGGCGACCACCGTCCCGAGCCGCGACGCGCGGCTGTTCGGGCCGCTCGCCGCTCTCGACCCCGAATACGCGTGGGTGTGGTCGGGCGGCAAGGGCGGCACCGCGCCCGCCAAGCGCGCCGAGCTCTTCCCGGTCGCCGGCCTCTTCGTCCTCCGCGCGGAGCCCAAGGCGTCGCGTCAGACGTTCGTGACGTTCGACTCGGGCTCCTACCGCACCGACCACAGCCACCTCGATGCGCAGAGCGTCACGATCTACTCGGACGGGGTCGCCCTGTTCCCCGACGGTGGCCTCTGCACCTACGACGTCGGCGCCGAATACGACTATTTTCACGGGACGCGGTCGCACAACACGGTGGTCGTCGACGGCAAGGACCAGGGGGTGGGAGACGCGTCGCCCGGCGCCTACGGCGTCACTGGAAAGTCGTCGTGGGCCACGGGCATCAGCAACCTCTACGCGGGCGTCACGCACCGGCGCACCGTCATCGTCGTCGACCAGAGCCTCGTGCTCGTGACCGACGATCTCACCAGCGACACCGCCCACGACTACACGCAGACCTGGCACGTCGCTCCGTCGGCTCACACCGCGATGGCCGGCTTCGACGCGAAGGTGACAGACGCTGACGGGGCTCCCATCGGCCTGATTCTCCAGGCCGAGCCCGAGGGCCTGACGGTGGAGAGCACGCGCGGCGCGAGCGCCCGCATGCAGGGCTGGGTCTCCGAGGTCTACGGCAAGAAGCTCGAGGCCGACGCCATCGAGTACAACCGCCGCGCGAGGAGCGCGCGCTTCGCCACGCTCATCGCTACGGGCGCTCGTGCCGCGCTCGGCAAGGCTCCGACCATGCGTCAGAGCATCGACCCGGGAACGGGCGAACGAACCATCGGCGTGTGCGCGTACGGCGCGGACGACACGATCCGCATCGCTCACGAAGGAACCACCGAAGCCACCGTCACCGTCACCGGCGGCGGGGGCTGCTGAACCGTCAAGGAGTCGTCACGTCATGAAGGAAAAGATCTCGGTCATCGGTCTCGGCTACGTCGGCTTGCCCGTCGCCCTCGCCTTCGCGCGCCGGTACCCGAACACCGTTGGCTTCGACATCAACTGCACGCGGATCGAGGAGCTGAGGAAGGGCCACGACCGCAACAAGGAGACCGCCAGCGCGATCCTGCAGGACACCGCGCTCGAGTTCTCGTGCGACCCGAACGACCTCGCGACGACCACCATGTTCGTCGTGGCCGTCCCCACGCCCGTCGACGCGAACAACGTCCCCGACCTCACGCCGCTCGTGAAAGCGTCGGAGTTCGTCGGCAAGCACATCAAGGCCGGCGCCATCGTCTGCTACGAGTCGACCGTCTACCCCGGCGCCACCGAGGAGGTCTGCGGACCGATCCTCGAGAAGGTCTCCGGCATGAAGTGCGGCGTCGACTTCAAGCTCGCGTACTCCCCGGAGCGCATCAACCCCGGCGACACCGTCCACACGCTCGAGACCGTCACCAAGGTCGTCTCCGGACAGGACATGGAGACCCTCGAGCGCGTCGCGGCCATGTACGGCGGCATCGTTCCGGCCGGCGTCCACAAGGCCACGTCGATCAAGGTCGCCGAGGCCGCGAAGGTCATCGAGAACACCCAGCGCGACCTCAACATCGCCCTGATGAACGAGCTCGCAGTCATCTTCGACCGCCTCGGTATCCGCACCATCGACGTGCTCGAGGCCGCCGGCACGAAGTGGAACTTCCTCCCCTTCCGTCCCGGTCTCGTCGGCGGTCACTGCATCGGCGTCGACCCCTACTACCTCACCGCGAAGGCGCAGCAGGTCGGCTACCAGCCCGAGGTGATCCTCGCCGGCCGCCGCATCAACAACAACGTCGCGTCATTCCTCGCGACCAAGATGACGAAGCTGCTCATCGAGAATGACATCCCGGTCAAGCGCGCGCGCGTCGGCATCCTTGGCCTCACCTTCAAGGAGGACGTCAACGACCTCCGCAACAGCAAGGTGCCGGACATCATGAAGGAGCTCGCCTCGTTCGGCATCGAGGCCGTCATCCACGATCCGCACGCCGACGCCGCAGAGGCGATGCACGAGTACGGCGTCAAGCTGACCAAGTGGGAGGACATCCGCAACCTCGACGGCCTCGTCGTGGCCGTGGGTCACAAGGTCTACCGCGAGATGGGCCAGGAGAAGGTCCTGTCGCTCGTCCGTCACGGCGGTGTCGTCATCGACGCGAAGAGCATGCTCGATCCCGGCAAGATGGACCGCGGCATCAAGTACTGGAGCCTGTGAGCAGGCGGTTCTATTTGAACGCCGTCCACTTGCCCGCGTAGTTGCCGGAGCATTCCTTCTCCGCCCTCGCGGCGTCGTACGGCGTCGTGCCACCGGTCGCGTAGTAGTGCCGCACCTCGGTCGTCGCCAGGGTGCAAGACCCCAGCACCGTGGTGTTCGGGCACTCGCCGCCGACGAACGTGCCTGCCAGCTTGCGGCAGCTCTCGCGGAGGACGCCCTCGTTCATCTGGAGGTTCGAGCCCGTGTACTCCGAGCACACGCCCATCGCCGTGATGCGGTCGCAGTTGCTCGTGCGCGACGGCGACGGCGCGAGCGCGTCAGCGCCCGTGCTGGATGCGCCGTCGGTGCGAGAGCAGGAGAACGTTGCGTGCATGGCCACAAGCGCGAATGCGAACGCCGGACGCGAGATCATGTTCGCGAGACTCTACTCGCTCTCACCTCGGGCGAGCAAAACCTGACCAGGGTGTTTGGATGCTCGACGATCCTGTGAGGGGAGATCGACGCAGCGGATCTCGCGATCATCGTCGATGCGAGACTGTAGGCAACCGCACGATCCGCGCAGGCACGCCGCGAGCATTGACGACCCTCGACACTGAAGGCGGCGAGGAGGACGCCTCAACGCTCCCCCTCTCCTCGGCGTCGCTTCGCCGCCTTCAGTGTTGATGTTCTCCGGACGCGTAGGGGCGTCTCGGTCCAGGCCGTGATCGCCGCTTCAGCCGCGGCGGTCACGGCCATTTCTTTGTCCGCGACGACGCCACCCGCAGCCCCATGACCGCCGAGTCCCGGTGGATCGGACGCGATCCGAGGGCCCTCTCGACGGGTTCTCGCGTACGCGATCGGCGCATGTTTTCCCTCCGAATTGACGTGGGCAGCCGGGAGCTCACCTTGTCCTACAAGGGCATGGCTCGTGCAACCGGTACGCTACGGACATGAGGACGTTCGCCGCCATCGTCGCCGGAGTCGCAGCCTGCGCCATCCTCGCCGTCGCGAGCGACGCGTCCGCGTACTGCCGCTCGACGACGTGCCGCTCGACGAGCACGAAGGAATGCGCGACTGACGAGAACAGCTGCCCGACCGACGGCGCGAGGCTCTTCTGGCCGACGAGCTGCGTGAGCTACGCGATGAACGAGCTCGGCACGCAGGATCTCGACCCCGTCGACACGCGCAACATCATCCGCAAGACCTTCCAGGCGTGGACCGAGGTGCCCTGCCCGAAGGGCGGCAACGCGTCGATGACCTTCGAGGAGCGCGACCCCGTCTCCTGCAAGAAGAGCGAGTACAACAAGGACGCTCACAACCTGAACGTCGTGCTCTTCCAGGACGACGACTGGAAGTACCGCGGCATCGACGGCACGCTCGCGAAGACGAGCGTGACTTACAACGACGAGACCGGGGAGATCTACGACGCGGACATCGAGGTCAACGCAGCGAACAACACCGTCACGATCACCGACAACCAAGCCAAGATCGAATACGACCTGCAGGCCATCCTCACGCACGAGGTCGGTCACTTCATCGGCATCGCGCACTCCGCCGAGTCGTCCGCCGTCATGTTCGCTTCGTACTCGCCCGGCTCGACCTCGCAGCGCAAGCTGACGCCCGACGACATCGACGCGGTCTGCGCGATCTACCCGCCGAACAACGGCGTGGCGTGCAACTCGACGCCGCGCGGGGGCTTCAGCGCTTCGTGCGACGCGGCCGACAAAAGCGGCCTCTGCGCCGTGTCCGCGGTCGGCAGCGCCGACGAGCGCAAGGCAGGCGTCGGATCGCTCGCATCGCTGTCGTTCATGGGTCTCGGCGTGCTTGCGGCGGCGCTCTCACGTCGCGCGAATCGGCTCCGGAGGAGAAAATGAAGATCTCGCGTTTGCTCGGTGCGGCGCTCGCCGCGACCGCACTCGTCATCGGCATGCAGGGCTGCTCGTCGACGAACGACGCCACCTCGGGCTCCGGCATCCACTGCACCGCAGGCAACTACGTCTTCTGCCGCTGCGCCGATCGCGCCGAAGGCACCAAGCTGTGCAAGGACGACGGCGCGAGCTTCGATCCGTGCGCGACAGGAGCTGCCGGCGAGTGCGTCGGCGGCGAGGTCACCGACCCCGGCACCGGGACTCCGATCCCGCCCGACCAGGTGCCGAAGCCTCCCGATGAGGCTGGTGCGCCCGGATCGCCCGTCGATACGTGCCCCGGTAAGCCCACCGCCGTGACTCCCGGCGCCGCGATCATCGTCGACGGTGACACCACCGGCGCGGCTGCGGACCTCAAGGGCAAGACGGGCGCGTGCGCCGTCGGCGACGGCGGTCCCGATCACGTCTACCACCTGCAGCCGACCGGCACGGGCTCCCTCGAGATCCAGGTGCAAGGCCTCGGCGCGCTGAACCCGCTCTTCTACGTGCGTGGCACCTGTACGGACGAAGCATCGCAGACGCTCTGCGCACCGCCGCTCGGCGCCGCGAAGCTCGTGAAGAGCCAGATCAACGTCATCGCCGGTCACGACTACTTCCTCGTCGTCGACGGCGCCTCCGGCAGCGCGGGCAAGTACCAGCTCACGCTCAAGCTCACGACGGGTTCGTTCTGCGGCGACGGCAAGGTCGATCAGGGCGAGGCCTGCGACGACATCAACAAGGTCGACGGCGACGGCTGCTCGCCGAGCTGCACCGCCGTCAACGGCGATCCGGCCGCCGCCGACTGTACGAACCCGCACAAGGTCGACATGTGGAAGGGCGCCGTCGTCTCCGGCACCGGCAGCACGACGACGTACGGCAACACGTTCGCGAAACCCGGGACCTCCTGCGACCCGTCGGTCGGCTCGAACCTGGCTCCTGACCACGTCTACGAGGTCACCGCGCACGCCGCAGGCACGTTGAAGGTCACGATGACCCCGACGGAGGCGACCTACAACGTCGTGCTCATCGCCAGGAAGACGTGCACCGACCCGGCGACCCAGGCCGGCGACACGCTCACCAAATGCAACGCGCAGTCGGCGGGTGTCGCCGAGGTCATCACGGTGCCCGTGGCCTCGGGCGAGAAGATCTACGTCGCCGCAGATGGCGCGCTCACCGCCAAGGGGACGTATACGATCAAGTTCGAGCTCCCCTGAGCCCTCCGTAGAAGCCCCCATGCCGCACCCTCGCTCCTCGCCGCGTCTCCGCCCTCGTCCACGTGTCCTCGCGCTCACCCTTGCAGGCGCGCTCGGCCTCGTGATCGCCGGCGGCTGCGCCTCGTCGACGAGCGCGACCGACTCGACCGGCGTCAAGTGCACGGCCGGCAACTATGTGTTCTGCCGATGCCAGAACCGCGAGGAGGGGACGAAGCTCTGCAACGACGACGGCCACTCGTTCGGCAAGTGCGAGCCTTGCGAGACCGCGACGAACCCGGTGCTCCCGGACGACCCCAACCATCCGCCCGTCGAGGTGGACGGCGGCAACCCCGACGGGCCTGTGACGTCGGCGACGTGCGGCGACAAGATCGTGCAGGACGGCGAGGACTGCGACGACGGCAACACGGTCGAGGACGACGGCTGCGACAGCACCTGTCACCTCTCGGGCACCAATCCGAGCACGACCCGCTCCTGCCCCGGCCTCGACACGCACGTGTGGACGAAGCCCGTCACGTACGTCGGCACGACCGTCGGCGCGCCGCTCAACGGGAGCGTCAGCCCCAACTGCAAGTCCGACGGCATGAACCCCACGTCGGGAGCCGCTGGCCCGGACCGCATCTTCAAGGTGACGGCGCACAAGACGGGCAACATGACCGTCACCACGACGGACACCGACTACGACTGCCTCCTCTACGTGACGCAGACCTGCTCGACGACCGCCGCCGTCACCTACCTGCAGTGCGCACACAACACGATCGGCGTCGGCGGCGAGACGATGACGTTCCCCGTCACCGCCGGCCAGTCGTACAGCCTCTTCGTCGACGGGGCCGGGATCTCG
The DNA here is from genome assembly GCA_025351875.1 of Myxococcales bacterium. Taxonomy (GTDB): domain Bacteria; phylum Myxococcota_A; class Polyangia; order Polyangiales; family Polyangiaceae; genus Labilithrix. The sequence continues at coordinate 19,744 of JANXVA010000803.1, forward strand.
AAGGTCCAGGGCGTCTTCCGCCTCACGATCGCGATTCAGTAGAGCTTCTCCTCGCCCTTGCCCTTGCCCTTGCCCTTGCCCGTGCCCGTGCCCGGTCTCCCTCTCCCTATCGCCCATGGCGCTGGCACCCGGTGGGTGCCTGGTCTATCCCACGTCCGTGAAGTTCGTAGACTCGTGCAACGTGGATCTGGTGGCCGGCAGCGGCGGCAACGGCGTCGTGGCGTTCCGGCGCGAGAAATTCGTCCCGTTCGGGGGTCCTGCCGGAGGTGACGGCGGGCGCGGCGCGGACATCGTCTTCGTCGCCGACGAGGGGCTCTCCACGCTGCTCGACCTCACCTACGGGCGGACGATCCGCGGCAAGCACGGCGAGCACGGCCAGGGCGCCGACTGCTACGGCCGCGCGGCCGCCGAGGTCCTCGTCCGCGTTCCGCTCGGCACGCAGGTCTACGCACGCGACTCGGGTGAGCTCCTCCACGATCTCGACACGCCGAACGCGCGCATCGTCGTCGCGCGCGGCGGCAAGGGCGGGCGCGGCAACATCCACTTCGCGACGCCGTACGACCGCGCACCGCGCCGCGCCGAGCCGGGCGAGCCCGGCCAGGAGCTGAAGCTCCGCCTCGAGCTCAAGGTGATGGCCGACGTCGGCCTGCTCGGCTTCCCGAACGTCGGCAAGTCCACGTTCATTCGCGCCGTGTCGCGTGCGCAGCCGAAGGTCGCGGACTACCCGTTCACGACGCTCACGCCGCACCTCGGCGTGGTGCGCGTCGGTGACGAGGCGAGCTTCGTGCTCGCGGACATTCCCGGGCTCATCCCGGGTGCGTCCGAGGGCGCGGGCCTCGGGCATCGCTTCCTGAAGCACGTCGAACGGTGCCGCGCGCTCCTCCACCTCATCACGCTCGATCCGTCGGAGGACCGCGAGCCGTTCGCGGACTACGTGGCGCTCGTCGACGAGCTCCAGAAGTTCGATCCCGAGCTGGCGATGAGGCCGCTGCTCGTCGCGATGACGAAGGCGGACCTGCCCGAGGTCCAGGAGGCCTACGCGAAGCTCCGGCCCAAGTTCGCCAAGAAGAAGATCGACCTGCGGCTCGTTTCCTCCGCGACCGGCGAGGGCGTGCGGCAGCTCGCGATCGACCTCTACAAGCTCGTCACCGGCAAGGGAAAGGTCGAGGACTGGGACACCCCGCCGGACGTCGAGGCGAGGCCAGCCGTCGACGACGCAGAGCCGCCCGCGGCGAAGAAGCCCGCGGCCAGGAAGCCTGCGGCCGCGAAGGCGGCGCCCGCCAAGAAGGCCATGAAGCCCATGGCCAAGAAGGCAGCCGCGAAGAAGAAGGCAGCCACGCCCGCCGCGGAGACGCCCGCGAAGAAGAAGGCAGCCAAGCCCGCCGCGAAGAAGCTCGCCGCGAAGAAGCCCGCCGCGAAGAAGCCCGCCGCGAAGAAGAAGCCCGCCGCGAAGAAGAAGCCCACCCCCACGAAGGCAGCCAAGCCCGCCGCCCGCAAATCAGCGCCCGCCGCGAAAAAGAAGGCAACCGCGAAGAAGAAGGCGACGAAGGGGCGGCGCTGACCGACCTTCGAGCGCTCGTGTCGTCTGATTCACACGACCTGAGCGACGGACGAGCATGAGCGACAAGACGGAGGAGGCATCACCAAAGAAGCTCCGCAAGGCGCAGGAAGAGGGCGATAGCCCCATCTCCTCGTTTGCGAGCCAGTCGGTGGCCTTCCTCTGCGCTGCGTTCGTTGCTCCTGCCGCCATCGCCGCGCTCGCGTCGAAGACCACGACCGATCTTCGCTCCGCGATCGCGCGCGCCGGCGACCACGCGCCGGTCGTCGTGTTCGATCCGCTTCCCATCGCCACCTCGGTCGTCGCGCTGACGGTCCCGATCCTCGCGGCGGCGGCGGTCGCCGCGGCGGTCGCCGCGGTGGTGCAGTCTGGCGGCATCGTCGCGACGAAGCGCCTCCAGCCGAAGCTCGAGCGCTTGAACTTCATCTCCGGCTTCGAGTCGCTCTTCTCGGCCTCGCGCCTCGTCGCCATCGCTCGCGCGGCGCTCTTCGGCGCCGCGGTCGCGTGGTTCGCGTACGCGGCGCTGCACGATCACGCGGCCGACATCGCGCGGAGCGCGGGGCGCTTGCCGGAGGCCTCCGCGCTCGCGGCCGATCTCGCGCTCGGCGTCGTGAAGCGAGCCGCCGTCCTCGGCGTGTTCCTGGCCATCCTCGACGTGGTCGTGACGCGCCGTTCGTGGCGCAAGAAGCTCATGATGTCGAAGGCCGACGTGAAGCGTGAGCACAAGGAGAGCGAGGGCGACCCTCAGCTCAAGGCGGCCCGCGAGCGTGCGCACCACGAGATGCTCGCCGCGGCGACCGTCGCAAACGTCCAGAAAGCGAGCGTGGTCATCGTGAATCCCGTGCATGTTGCATGTGCCCTCCGCTACGACGAAGAGGACGGCGACGAGGCGCCCGTGGTCGTGGCCTCGGGTCACGGTGACCTCGCGGCGCGCATCGTCCAGGCCGCGCGGGCTCACAACATCCCCATCCTCCAGGACATCCCGCTCGCGCGCGCGCTGGTGGAGCTGGAGATCGGCAGCGCCATCCCGGAGGCCCTGTACGAGGCGGTCGCCGAGATCCTCCGTGAGGCGTGGTCGAGCGACGAAGCGCCATGAATCCCCACCTTCTTCTTGATCTGACGGCGTAAGAGCGCACGATGGGGGGGTGGGGCACCGGCATGGTCGAACGGGGAGCGCTGCCGTCGCAGCGCTCCTCTTCTTGTCGGGATGCAGCGCGGTCCTCGGCATCCAGGATCCCGAGATCGAGGGCTCGATCCTGCCGGGCGTCGATGCAAGCCCCGGCGACGGCCCGATTTCGAGCGGCGACGGCAGCTCGACGACCGACGGCAGCGATGCCTCGAAGGACGGCACCACGGGCGGTGACGCGGGCGTCGCGTTCGTCGATGACTTCAACCGACCCGAGGGCGGCCCCGGCAACGGCTGGATCGAGAAGGCGCCGGCTGGCACCTGGCTGACCGTCGGCGGCCGCCTCCTGTGCACGAAGACGACTCCGTCCTCCCTCGACGAGGGCCTCTACCGTCCGTTCTCCGAGGCTCTGCTCGACGTCGAGGTCTCCGTCGCCTTCAAGCTGAGCGCGCTCCCGCCGGGCTCCGTCCAGGTTCATGCGCGCGTGCCGCAGAGCGCGATCGCGACTGCCGGCCAGAGCGACGGCTACAGCATCTACGTCCCCAACTCGAGCACCGAGGCCCGCCTCTTCCGCCTGCGCGGCGCCACCCCGAAGGACCTGAAGAGCCTCACGCTCTCCGAAGCCCTCAACACCACGGACAGCTACCGCTTGCGTCTCCGGGTCACCGGCACGAACCCTGTCGCCCTCGAGGGCTGGGTCGAGCGGTCCACCAACCCAGGGTTCGTCGTGATCGGCCACGGGACGACCTCCGACTCCGATGCCACGAGGTTCGACCAGGCCGGCACCGTGAATCTGGCGCTCGACACGAACGCGAACGCCTCCTACGACGACTTCACGCGCACTCCGGTCAGCCTGCCCCCCTGAGCGCCGTCCCCTAAGGAGGATCGACGCTGCGGCGGATGGGCGCCCTCAGAAGCGCGACCTCCTCGCGGCCCTGCGCGGTGTAGAGCTTCGCGAGGAAGGCGAGGCACGCGATGGCGCCATGCTCGTCCTCCGCGTGCCTGGCGCGCGCGAGCGCGTCCATGCCCTCGAGCAGGGCCTCCTGCGGACGACCCGCTACCGAGAGCGCGACGCCCAGCGCGAGCGACGTCTGGCAACGCTGCTTGTGGTCCGACGGGTCGAGCGAGGAGCGCGTGCGGCGCAGCACGCGCAGCGCATCGCCGATGTCGCCGCGCCCGAGGCGAGAGAGCGCGCGAAGGCGCTCCGTGAACATGGGACTCTCGCCGGCCGCCGTGAGACCGTCGACCCATCGCTCGAGCGCAGCGTTGTCGGCGCTGAGCAAGGCCTCCTTGGCGAGCTCACCGAGCCTCACCGCGATGTTCGCGCCGGAGGACGCAACGGGCGGCGCGTCGTCGTCGGCGTCGGCGACGTCGGGCAGCATCGGGCTCGCGTCCGACTGTGCCTTCGGCGGCAGATCGATCCTCGCGATCGTCGGCGGCTCCGAGTCGTGAGAGGTATCGACCTCGAACGGGGCGAGCTCCTCGGATTCGCTCGGCGTGGGTGCCGGCAGGAGCGAGCTGAAGTGCGGTGCTCGCGGCACCGGCGGGATCGAGCGCGGAGGCGCGTTGCTCGGGGCTCGCTCGAGCGCATTGGCGAGGAGCTCGAGCGCAGCCTCCTCGCACGACGGATCGGCGCGACGCGCGAAGGCGATGAGCTGGGTCGTGCTCGCCTCGAGCCGTGCTGCCGCCGTCGCGCGCGCCGCCGCGATGAGGATGCGCGCAGCCGCCGGCCCGTCGCCCACCTGGGTAGCGTGCCACCCGGCCTCGACGCGCCCGAACACGCCCTCCTGCTTCTGGATCACGTCGGCGGAGGCCCGATGGATCGGCCTTCGCGTCTCGCCATCGAGCAGAACGGCGAGCGCTTCGCGATGGGTACGAGAAGGCAGCGCGACCCAGTCCTCCTGGGTATCGACGAGCCAGCGCCCGCGCATGAGCTCCTCGAGGACGGCCTCGACGGCGATGCGCTCACCCGCGCGCTCGAGGATCTTGGCGAGGCGCGTGACCTTCGCTTCCCCGCCGAGCAGCGCAATGAGGCAGAGGACGAGTTGAGACGCCCGACTCTCGCCGCGTGCGCGCACGGAGATCCAGTCGGAGGCGGCACGGACCTTTCCGCGCCCCGACGTGCGCGATCGAGGCGAGGCCTTGGCGCCGGACCCCTGCCCCCATCGGAGGTCACCCGAGACGATGCCGTACGCGACGGACTCCACCACACCGAGCGGCACGTTGGCGGCGAGCCGCGCCCAACGGCGACGCGCAACCGCGTCGAGCGCGTCGCTCGTGCAACCTGCTGCGATCTGCTGAGCGTCGTCGTGATTGAGTGGGGCGATCTCGATCTCGCTCGTGCGCGTGAGCGCGGCGAGGACCGACGGCAGGCCGCCCGTCGCGTCGAGACGAGCGACGATGCCGAACGTAGCTTTCACGTCCTCTGCCGCGCGAACACAGGCCTCGAGCGTCGCGGGGTCGATGTGCTTGGCGTCATCGAGGAGGAGCAGGCCGGGAGTCTGCCCATCGGTCTTCGGCCAGAGGAAAGCCGTGACGAGGCGAGCGGCCATGTCGAGCGACACGCCTTCACCCGCCAGGAGCGCTTCGAGAGGCCCGGTCAGCTCGAGCAGCAGGGGGCTGAGCTCGCGCGTCGTGGACCGGGCGAGCGCACGACGAAGCGCGCCGAGAGGCTCGTAGGACGAACCGGCGGGAAGCACGACCAGCGCCCGCGACGCACGTGCCGCGAGCTCGGCGAGATAGCGCGAACCCCCGGTGCCGGGGTCGGCGCGGAGAATGAGCAGCGAGCCGGCGTCGACGCCCGTTGGCGCAGGCGGAGCACCGACGAGCGGCGCCACGCGCATCTGCGAGAGATGCTCGACGGCCTGGCGCCTCCACGGAACGACGGTGTCGAGGCGCGCTCCGCGCACGCGCATCGAGCCGTCGCGAGCCACGCGGTGTCCCTCGGTGAGCAGCTCGCCGGAGCGAAGCGCCTTCACGCAGGGCGCGAGGAGGACCTCACCGGGACGAGCGACGCCCGCCAAGAGCGACGCGGCGACGAGCGGCGGTCCCCACGCGAGATCACCACGCGCCGCATCGACGAGGCGCGTGAGGTCGCCCTGCGCGACCCCGACACACCAGGCGACCTCTCCGTCGACGGTGTCCTCGCCGCGAACCGTCGCGATGCCGATCGCTTGTGGCAACTTCGCTTCGTCGAAGGCAAACGAGACGCGGTTACCGTCCCACGCGACCATGACTGCGCCATGGAGGCGGACCCTCGACTCCAGCGCCCGCGCGCGCTCGAGGAAGCTACGGCCCGTCGTTCCCGGCGCGGCGCCGGGCTCTCGGAAGCTGATGACGATCCGGTCTTCCACGCGTAGTTGGTGAGCCTAGACGCGAATGCGCTTCTTCAGCGCGGCGAGCTCGTCGTCGATCTCGGCGTCCTTCTTGGTCCCGCCGCCCCCTGCGCTGCCGCTCCCACCTCGCTCGAGATCGCGGAACTTCGCTTCGAGATCCTTCTCGGCCGGCCCCGTTCCGAGCGCATCCTCGACCTCGGCCATCGCGAGGCCTTCCTGCTCACGGCCTTCGATCTTCTCCTCCATCTTGCGGAAGTTGTCGAACGCGTTCGAGCCGCCGCGAGCGCCGAGCCCCTCGGAGCCGCCGCCGGCGCGTGCCTGCTGGGCGCGCGCCGCGATCGTGCCCTTGCGCAGCTTCAGCTCGTCGAGCTTCTGCTCCATGCGCTCGAGCTCCTCCTTCATCTTGAGGGCGACGTCGCGCTGGTCGGCACGCGCCTTCTCGACGTTCTCGTACTCGCTCTCGGTACGCTTCTTCTGCTTGAGGGCCTCGCGAGCCAGCGGCTCGTCCTCACTCTTCAGGGCGAGCTCGGCGCGCTTCTCCCACTTGTCGACCTCGGACTTGAGGTCCTCGGCCTTCTTCTTCAGCTGCTTTTCGGCGGCGACCGCAGCGATGACGTCCTGACGGCCGGACTTGAGCTGCTCGGCCATCTCCTCGAGGTTCAGCTCGAGCAGCTTCTTGTCGTCTTCAGCCTTGTCGAGCATCGAGTTGACGTTGCTCGAGATGACCTTGCCCATGCGGTCGAAGATGCCCATCGCCCTGTATGATAGGGTCGCCGTCGACGCTTCGCCCGGGAAAAAGACCTCCCGTCTTGCTCCCGAAAACCAGGAATAACCAGGAGATTTGCCATGCCCACCTGCAAGGAATGCGAGAACGAGGCGGACAAGCTCGTGTCCATCAAGGTCGAGGGCAAGGCGAAGAAGATGTGCGAGGACTGCGCGGACCGCGTGCGAGAGACCGCCGAGATCGCCGAAGCGAGCGAGTCCGTCATGCAGAACATGATGGGCTTCAAGGGCAGGCGCTAGAGCGAGGCGCGCGACTCCGCAGCGGAGTCTTGCTCCTCGTCTAGCTCTTACCCTTCTGGGCTCCGACCCCCGCCGCTTCGCGTCGGGCCCCCCTGGTTTCGCCTTCGGCGACCGGCGTGCTGCGCACGCCGACGCGATGCGACGGATCGTCGACAGCGAATCGGTTGGCCTCGGCCCGAAGCGGGCCGCGTGTACGGTTCGTTCGCTCCAGACCTTCCCTCTTCTTCGAGCGATTCTTTTTCACGAAATCGCTGACACTGCGGGTGAATGGACGCGCGTGGCGCAGCGTCTACTCGGGCGCTCGGGCTTGGCCTTCGATGCCGCCCGGGTGCAACACGCGACCTCGCTTCGAGGCCGCAACTCGGAGGTTTTTGACCATGCGCTTCGCTCTCATCGCTTGCGGGGTTTCGTTTCTCGGTCTCGGCCTCGCCACCGCGTGCTCGTCTCCGACGATCCACACGATCGACCTCACCGAGGGTGACGGAGGGCCCGCGACATCCACGAACCCGACCGACCCGAAGCCGGGCTCGAGCGGCTCGAGCGGGACGAGCGGCTCGAGCGGGACGAGCGGAGCCACGGGCAACACGACGTGCGACAAGATCTGCGCGGCCGCTGCCAGCGCGAAGTGCTCGAAGCAGTCGACGTGCGTAGCCGACTGCGAGGCCGACGCCGCGAAGATCCCCGCGGGCTGCAAGACCGAGGGCGACGCCATCCAAGCCTGCGCGGCGAAGGCCACGTCGTTCAAGTGCAGCAGCACGGGCAAGCCCACCGTCGCGAGCGGCTGCGATGCCGAGGGCCAGGCGCTTCTCAAGTGCCTCACGAGCGGCGGCTCCAGCGGCTCCAGCGGAAGCTCCGGCTCCAGCGGAAGCTCCGGCTCCAGCGGTGGCAACTGCGGCAACCTTCAGTCCGGCATCGCTGCATGTGACACGTGTCAGGCGTCGAAGTGCTGCGCCGAGGGCGCCGCGTGCACGAACAACGCGGCGTGCGGCGACATCATCACCTGCCTCACCACGAACAACTGCACGACGCAGGCTTGCTACACCTCATGCGAGAACGCCCACCCTGCGGGCAAGGCAGCAGAGCAGGCATTCTTCACCTGCCTCTCGACCCAGTGCAGCGCCGCCTGCCAGTGACCTGATCCGCTCAGGCACAGGTCACGGCACAGCCGTCGCGGTCGTGGGAGAGGTCGCGGTGGACGATGCCGCGATGAGTCGCCACGTGGCCAGCCGCCAGTCTCGCCCCAACCCAGGGGTGAAATCGGCGCCGCAGCGGCGCCGTTCGCCAAACGGCGAATCACCCCGGACAGGTCACGCCCCGGGGAGGCTCACGAAGTGAGGGGCGGAGCCCCACGATTGAGAATGTGGATGGCGTGACCGAGGCCGCTCATCGCGGCCTCCATCATGCCTTCGCCAAGCGTGGGGTGAGGGTGGATGGTCATCCCGAGATCCTCGAGGAACGCGTGCATCTCGAGCGCGAGCGCACCTTCGCTGATGAGGTCGCTCGCCTCGGGGCCCACGATGTGAACGCCGAGCAGCTCGTTGGTCTTCTTGTCGGCGACGACCTTGAAGAAGCCCTCGGTCTCGTTCACCGCCATCGCGCGGCCGAGCGCGGCGAACGGGAATTTCCCGACGCGCACCTCGATCCCGCGCTCCTTGGCCTGCGCCTCCGTGAGGCCGGCGGTGGCGATCTCCGGATCGGTGAAGATCGCGGCAGGGATCGAGACCCAGTCCTTCGCGGCCTTGTGCCCCGCGATGACCTCGGCGACGACCTCGCCCTCCTTGCTGGCCTTGTGCGCGAGCATCGGCATGCCGCTCACGTCCCCGATGGCGTAGATGCCATCGACGTTCGTGCGACCGACGATGTCGGCGGGGACGAAGCCGCGCTCGACCTTCACGCCGATCTCCTCGAGGCCGAGCCCACCGCCGTTGGGGCGCATGCCGACCGCAACGAGGACGACGTCGGTGACGATCGTGTCGAACTTCCCGCCGCCGGCTTGTCCTGTCCCCACGGAGACGTGGGGTCCCATCTCGACCTTGACCGCGAGCGAGCCGTCGGCGTTCTTCTCGTAGCCCTTGGCCATCGCGTTCTTGATGACCTTGGCGCCGTTCTTCACGAGCTTCTTCTCGACGACCGCCGTGCACTCCGGGTCGACGCCGGGGAGGAGCGAGCCCGTGGCCTCGACGACCGTGAGGTCGGAGCCGAGCTTCTGGTAGACCATGCCGAGCTCGAGGCCGATGACTCCGCCGCCGATGACGAGCAGGCGCTTCGGAACCTCGCGCAGGCTGACGGCCTCACGCGCGCCGATGACCTGCTTGCCGTCGAACTTGAACGTCGGGATCTCGATGGTCGACGAGCCGGTGGCGATGACGATGGCCTTGGTGGCCGTGATGGTCTCGACCGCGCCCTCCGCGTTCTTGACCTCGACGGTGCGCGGGCCAGTGACGCGGGCGTTGCCCATCACGAGCTCGACGCCGTTGCCCTTGAACAGACCGCGGACGCCGCCGGTGAGCTTCTTGACGATGCCCGCCTTCCAGTCCTGCATCTTGTTCGAGTCGACCTCGAGGCCCTTGGACATGATGCCCATCGTGGCGCCGTGGTCCTTCACCTTCTCGTAGGTGTGGCTGGCCGCGATGAGGGCCTTCGACGGGACGCAACCCCAGTTGAGGCACACGCCGCCGACCTCTTCCTTCTCGACGCAGATGACCTTCTGCTTGAGCTGACCGAGTCGGATCGAACAGACGTATCCGCCAGGTCCGCCACCGATCACGACCACATCGCAGGTTCGATTTGCCATGGTTCTTCTACGTCCTTGGGGCCGATTTACCCGAACGTGAAGTCCGAAGCGAGCGCGAACGCCCGCGGCTACCCGTGCGACGGGGCCGGAGGCATCCTCATGAGCTCGGCCCGCTCGTCCCGGAGGTGCTGCGGGAGCTCGGCATAGACGTCATCGAAGAGCGATTCGCGCGCCGGGGCCCCCATGGCCTCGACCTCGTTGACGGCCACGCCGATCTCGGCGGCGAGCTCCTCGTCGAGCGCCGCCTCGTGCGCATCATCGACGAGCCCGAGCAAGCGGAGGTGCTTCGCGAGGCGGTCGACCGGGTCCTTCTTCTTCCACGCCTCGACCTCGGCATCGGCGCGGTAGCGCGTCGGGTCGTCGCTCGTCGAGTGCGCCCCGATGCGGTAGGTGAGCGCCTCGACGAACGTGGGTCCCTCACCTCTCCGCGCGCGGTCCGCCGCGTCGGTCAGGACCTTGTACATCGCAAGGAGATCGTTCCCGTCCACGCGGACGCTGCGCATCCCGTACGCGCGGCCCTTCACGGCGATCGTTCGCGCGGCGGTCTGCCTCGCGGTGGGAACGCTGATCGACCAGTGGTTGTTCTGGCAAACGAGCACCGCGGGAGCGTTGAACGTCGCCGCAAAGTGCATCGCGGTGTGAAAATCGGGCTGGCTGGTCGCGCCGTCGCCACAGAAGCCGAACGACACGCTCGGGTCCTTGCGCAGCTTCATCGCCATGGCCGTACCCACGGCCTGGGGGATCTGCGGGCCGATGCACGACGACCAGCTCACCTGGTGAACGCTCTTGCCGGACTGATGGCTCGGCATCTGCCGGCCCTTGGCGACATCACCCGAGTTGCCGAACACCTGGGCGATGAACTGACGGAGCGGGAAGCCGCGCACCAGCATCACGCTCTGCTCGCGGAGCGCCGGAAAGACCCAGTCGTCCTTCTTCGTGACGAGCCCGGTCGCGATCGGGACGGCCTCCTGACCGGTGCACGCACCGTAGAACCCGACGCGCCCCTGGCGCTGGAGGAGGATCATGCGCGCGTCGAGGATACGAAGGCGACGCATGTGCCGGTAGGCCGAGAGGAGGATCTCGGCCGGCACCCCCGGATCGGTCTCGGGGTCGGCCGAGCCGTCCTCGCGGAGCACGGTGAAGAGTCCGACGTCGGGATCGGAGTCGCGCAGCGTGGCGTGAGGCTCGGTGATCATCCGCCGCGCATCCTACGCGACCTTCGGGAGCGTGTGTCGTGTGACTCACACGACCTACGCGACCTTCGGGAGCGTGTGTCGTTCGGCGCGCGCAATCACCCTCCGTCGAGCGAGCAGAGCGCGAACCACGACGGCAGATCCTTGAAATTGGAGATGTCGCATTTCTCGCCGGCGGGACATCCGCCCTTGCCCGGCCCGCCCTCCTCGACGGATGCGTCGAACGGACTCGTGGACCCCGGCAGCAGGCAGACGGTGTGGCACGTCCCGCCGCCGTCCGCGCCGCCGCCGAAGCAGATGAAGCCGTCGGCGCAGTCGTTTCCGAAGGTGCACGGCTGTCGGTTCGTCTTTCCGAAGGAGTCGACGCAGCTCGCGCTACCGACCTTGTCCTCGACGAGACACACCTGAGTGGCCGTGCAAGGCTCGACCTTGAAGGGCTTGCACCGCTGGCGATAGGTGCAGACGTCGTGGAGCGCCGTGTTGGTGTCCGCGGCATACAGCGTGATGTCGCACGCTCCGGAGATCCCTTCCGGGTCGCTCTTCCCGCACGCCTGATCGTCGCCCTTGCAGCACGCGGGCGAGCATCGTCCCGTCGCCGTGGGCCCGCCGTCGACGCACGGTGTCCCGACGCACGTGAGCCCGGGGAGGCAGGGATTGCCCCCCGGGTTGTTCGGGCAGCACCCGCGGCCGATCGGCAGCTGCTGGCTGCTCTCGACCTTGCGGCACTCGGTGCCGTTCGAAGCGCTGACCACGCACTCCTGCTGCGCGGGACAGTCCTGGAGGACGATGTCGCACGGGCCCTTCGCCGGCGAGCAGTTGCCGACCTTTCCCGCGTCGAGCGCGCTGTCCTGCGGGATGACGGGTGCGTCCTTCGCGGCGTCCGGGGCCCTGGTCTCCGTCGTCGCGTCGGCTCCTTCGGCATCCGGCGAGCTCGTGCTGCACGCGGCCATGCCGATCGCCGCGTTGGCGGCGAGGAACGCCGCGACGAGCACGATGCCCCGCCGCCGGAGTGAACGACGGAGAGAAGAGAAGCGACCTCGAGAGGTCTCGCGGCTGGCCATGAGGCCACTCTAGCAAGCCCTCGGCCGTCGCCCGAGCCCTCAGTCGGTGCCGGCGTCGAGGACGGGGCTCACGGTCGTCACGCACTGAATCCGAATCGAGTCGAATGGCTGCCCGCAGAGCTCATCGGCTGCGGCCGCCGCACCGCACTCGGTACGTGCCTTCTCCTCGAACGTGGCGCAAACGCCCGCGCGAGCCTTCGTCCGGCACACGGAGAGGGCATCGGCCGAGGAGCAGAGAAGGCAGGCCTCGAAGCCGCAGTCCCAGGCGGCCTGGAAGGCCCGCCCGCACTTCTGGTTGCCGGTCGTGATCGCGTAGCAAGCGCCGACATTGAACGTCAGAACCTTGTTGGCCCGGACGGGCGCGGGCGGCCAGGTCTGGCCATCGGCGTCGCCGAAGACGCAGTCGTGGCAGACCGTGTCCCGGTTCTTCACGAAGTTCTCGAAGTCCTCGTTCGACGCGGCCGGATTCGTCGCGAGGTAGCTCTTCATCGCCGCGATGTCGTCGTCCTGGCACTGCGCCGCCTTCGGCGTGTTGGGCGGCTTCCACTCGAAGCTCGTGGCGTCGACAGGCGCGTCACTCGGGCACCGCGGGGCGATTCCCGTGTCGCCGGAGCCGGCCTCGGTCGCGCCAGCCTCGGGATCAGGGAACACGCGCGTGTCGCGGTCGCTCGTGCAGGCCTGGCTCGACGCCGAGAGCGCCGCGGCGCTCGCGAAGAACGTGCCGATCCAGAACCCGACCCACTTGCTCTGCCGACCGCGACCCACGCTCCCGTCCATCATTGTCTCCAGCATCGCAGACGAACGAGGCCTCCAGCTACAAAGGAGAACAGGGCGCCCCCCCGGAAGGGAACGCCCTGCATCTCCGCCTACCTGGTGAGGAGGTCGGGTGACTCCCTCAGTCGGACGAGGCGTCCACCGCCTCGGCATCCTGGTTACCGAACTGCGAGAGTCGCTTGTCGGCCGCCCGGAGGTCGATGGGCTTTCGCCCGCTCGATCCTGCAGGGTTCGACTGCGGAGCGGGGTCGTCGGCGACGCACCCACCGCAGCCCGCGAGTTGCGCGAGAACGATCCCCGCGACCGCGAAGGCGGCCAACGAGGGGCGTTTCCCGCGCGTCCCGATCACTCGCCGCCTTCCTTGAGGCCGATGCACTGAGCCTTGATCGGGCCTTCGAAGACGTACTTGTCGCCGCTGCAGGCCGTCTCGGCGTCGCCGATGACGGTGTCGCCGCAGACGGTACCGACGGCGGTGAACGCCGGCTTGCAGGCGCCCTTGCTGGCGGCCGCGAGGCACTTCTGGAGGGCCGCGGTGTCGCCATTCGGGCAATCCGTGCACGCCTGGAAGCGGCAGTCGAACCAGTTCTGGTAGGACTGGCCGCACTTGTCGTTCTTGCTCGCGACCGCGATGCAGCCGCCGACGTTGAGGCCGACGAGCTGGCCGGACGCGTCCTCGAGGAGGGGCTTCCAGGTCGCGTCGGTCTCCTTGCCGAAGACGCACGTGTTGCAGGCAGCGGGAGTGACGGTCTTCTTCCAGTCGGCGTACTTGGCGCCGCTGTTGGACTCGATGTACGTGACGAGGTCCGTGAGGCTCTTCTCGGTGCAGGAGCCGATCATCGAGACGTTCGGGGACTTCCAGGGGAGGGCCGTCGCGTCGATCGCGTCGAGGGTCGGGCAGGTGCCCGAGGCGGGCGCGCCGGTATCCTCATCGGTCGTCGTGGCGTCCTTCTTGGGGGTGACCTTGCCGCTGTCGACGGGGGCCGTCGCCGCGTCGCCGTCGGTGGCCTGCACCGTCGTGGACGAGCAACCCGCGACACCGGACGTCGCAATCAGACCCGTGAGGGCCGTAACACTCGCAAGCGCGAACAACTTCTTGACCATGAGCCTCGCCTCCTACTGCTTTCACGGCCGAAACGTTGATTTCGCCGCAAGCTAAAACTGTTTTTCCGAACGTCGATTGGGTCCTGCGGAGGAAAGAAAGGCCTCCGCTGCCCGTATGAACTTTTGCTTTGGGCGCAAACGCGGCCCGCGCCTTCGCGGGATTCTCCTCTGAGAGCGCACTCGATCGAGTACCCCGGCAAAGGCGCGCGCAAGCTACCTGTCGAACCCTGACCCGTCAAGCGTTAGTGGGTCGGTTAGTGTTGGGTATGACAGCCGATTCCGAGCGATAACTTCCTAACGGCGCGAACGGTTTGGCGCGCCGCGGATCCCCCGCCGATGTGGGGCCTGCTCGACGCGCGAACGCCTGATTTCTCCTTGGTTGGGCGTTGCCGAGGAGGCTGAAGCAACCGGCGTGCCCACACCGGCGCACGGGAGGCCACGAACCGATCGGTCCGGCGTACCTGGAAAACTACAAAACGAAGAAGCACGGCGCCCGCTGCCGGGGGCCGTGCTCTTTCGTCGATGGCGTTCGTCGCCGCTAGGGCGAGCCGTCCGCCCCGGCGTCCTCCCACGCGGGGAGCGCGAGAGGCCGCTTGTCGGTGATCTTCGCTCCCTGCCGGGGGGCCAGCTGCGTCCCGCTGGGTGCGGGTTCCTCCTTCTTGGCGTCATCGACGCACGAGGAGCAACCCGCAGCCTGCGCGAGCAGGAGGACCGCGGCGAGAGCGCCGATCAGCCCCCGTCCCCGCCGTCGCCGCCGTCGCCGCCGTCGCCCGTTCCAACGCATAGAGCCCTCGCGGCCGCCTCGAACGTGTACGTCTTCGCCAGATCATCGCAGGCGGTGAGCGCCGTGTTGTCCGGGCACTCCTTCACCAAGGACGCCGCTGCACCCTTGCACGCGCCCTTGGCAGCCGCCGTGCGGCACTTCGAGGTCGCGGCGTCGTCCGCGCAGTCCTGGCAGGCAAAGCTCACGCAGTCGTCGTACTGCGAATACGCCTTGCCGCAGGCTTCCTTGCCGCTCGTGACGGCAACGCAGCCGCCGAAGTTGTTGCGGAGGAAGGTGCCGTCCGCCTTCTCGACGAGCGGGCCCCACTTGTCGCCGTCCTTCACGAACAGGCAGGCCTTGCACGTCGCGTCCGTGACCGCCTTCTTGATGTCCGCGTACGCGGCCATCTTGTTCGCGTCGACGAAGGCCACGAGATCCGTGATCATCTTCTCGCTGCAGGACCCCTGAGAGACTGCGGGCGGCTTCCACGGGGCCACCGTGGCGTCGATGGGATCGGTCGTCGGGCAGGTGGTGGGACCGGCCTCTTCCTCGGGGCCAGCTTCGATGGGCTTCTTGGCGTCGCCGGCTTCGCTGACGGTGGTACCGCCCTCCTCGGCGACGCTGGGGGTGGAAGAGCAGCCTGAGGCCGCCACGGAGGCCACGAGGCCCGTAAGTGCGGTGACGCTCGCAAGCGCGAACATTTTCTTGATCATGAGACTCGCCTTTTCCTGTTCGCAGCGCAGGTGCCGCGAGCAAAACCGAGCGTGCGACGGTCCACGTGGACCTGGTCCGCCGACGCGCGGGCATGACAGCCGCTTCAACGCGGCAATTAGTTGACGGCTTTCGATGCCCTTTTAGTCTTCACTCGCCCACGAATGCTGAGAGATCTGATGCGAGACCGGCCTCGCGCAAGCGCATTGTAACCGAAACACTGCAATCGGCCCGCACTAAGAGCAATGGCCGTGCCTAGGCGCCGCGGTTCTCGGGAGTGGCGGGGCTGCCCAGCTCGAGCCGCGGCCTCGAGGCCTTGGCGACCGAGAGACTGAATCCGACGAGGAGCAGGACGATCTCGCCCTTCGCGAGGAGCTCCGCGAGACGGTGGAGGCGCTCGAGCGCCTGGCCTGCCTCGCCGACGTGCCGGACCGCGCCGCCGCGATGGAGCTCGGCGATCCCCGGTGAGAGCCAGGCCCCGATGGCGATCGCGAGCATCGCGGCGCCCACGAGGCAGCCCCCGCGCGCGAGATCGGCGCGGGCCACGCGGCCCCCGCGCAGGGCGAACGCGGCTTCGGCGACGAGCGCGACCGCGGCGCACGCGATCGCCACGCCGTCGAAGCGCCCGAAGACGAGGGTCATCGCGTCTGCGCTTGTCGGAGCGGGAACGATCCGAAAGACGATCGGCGCGACGATCGCGCCCAGCGCGAGGAGCCCGCCCGCCCAGATCGCGATCGCCAGAAGCTGCACGATCGCGATCGTCGTGACGACGAGGCGGCTGGCCGATCCACGATTTGATTGCATCTTACAGGTACATCCTCACGCCGTGCTCGCGCTCCCAGGTGCCGATCTCGAGCGCGCCCGCGCGGGAAGTCGCGATGAACGGCGGCCTCCCTGGCAGGTGGAGCTCGAGGCGCGTGCGCGCGAGCTTCGTGTCCAGGCAGTACGTCGGATCCTCGGAGGGGTTCGGGTAGTGGAGGCCCACGAAGTCGTCGGTCTCTGCGGCGACCTCCGCGCGCACCTCGATCCCCTGCCCCGCCGCCACGACCTCCCAGCGCCTCATGGAGATGGCGCCGCGGTTCTTGCCGAAGAGCTCGCGGGCATTGAGGTCCCACTGGCGCCCCTTCCAGCGGACGAACACGGCCGTGCCCATCGGCGAGAGCACCGGCCCTACACGAACGCGCGCGCTGACCGCCTCGAAGGCGAGCTCCTCGGCGTCGTCCCACGAGTTGCAGTGGACCCACGCGTAGAGCCGGGCACGCGAGCGACCCCAGTTGTGACCGATCATCGCCGGCCACTCGGAGACGTCCCAGGTCTCGGGAGCGCCGCCGTCGCCGCGGTCGACGCGCACCCACCCGGAGACGCGACCGTCCGCGAGTGGCGTGACGAGCTTCGACGACGGAAGCGGCGCCTCGTAGAGCGCGTGCTTCCGAAGATGGAGGATCGGCGCGCACAGTGCCGGCCCCACTTCGAGGTCCCAGCCGAGCCGGCGCAGGCCAGTCGCGATGTCGCCGCGCGCGCGGCCGAGAGAGAGCTCGCAGCCGTCGACCTCGACGTCGAGCGTCCCGCGCGCGAAGCGTGCGGAATCGAGCAGGACGGTGGTCTTGGTGGCCACGTGACCTCGCTCGCGATCGAAGGCAACGGCCCACGCCTCCGCCATCGGAGGGATTGGTGGCTCGCGATTGCCCTTGCTTGCCGGCCGAGCGAACACGGTGTTCCGGAGGAGGATCGCACGACGCCCGCCGGGCTCGTTGGCCTTGAGGAACCAGCTCTCGACGTGTCCACCGCCGCGATAGCGGAGGCCGAGGAGGTCCTGGGCGACGTTCAAGGCTCTTCCCTCTCCTCCCGCGCGATGCGAGCGAGCGCCTCGGTCACGAGCTCGGGGTCGACGGCGCCCGCCGGCAAGCTCTCGAGGCGCGCCTTCGCCTTGACCAGGCGCGCGCGTCCGGCCGAGACGACAGCGCCTCCGAGCACATCGGGACGCGTGGACTCGAGGTCGGCGAGGATCTCGCCGGTCGCGCGCGAATGGCCCAAGCGAGCGAGCGCTATCTTGGCGTGGAAGGCGCAGGTGTCGCGGAACAGATGCATGATCCCCCACGCGCGCTTCACGAGGTGCATCTCCGCTTCGGCGAGCCCGAGCTCGCCGACGAGCTCGACGGCGGCGCGCTCGTCCTCCTTGTCCGGCACTGCGCCCTTGATCTTGTCGCCTCGCACGACGCGGAGGAGAAGCGCGTTGCCCGCGTCGTCACCCGCCTTGCCGAGGACGATCGCCGCGATGAGACAGAGGTGCGGCGACGACGCATCGAGCAGCGCCTTTGCACGTGTCACCAGACGCGCGTCGACGGGCTTGTCGGCGTCGAGTCGCTCCTCGGCGATCCGGAGCGCGATGTGCACGACTGCGTCGTCGTCGTCGTTGGTCGCGGCGAGGAGCGCGCGATGAATTTCCTCCGGATCGTCGGCGACGCGCGCGAACGCGATGATCGCCTGGTAGCGCATTTCCGGACGCGGCTCGGTGAGCGCTCGACGGAGCCTCGGCAGCGCGCGCGCATCGCCCAGCTCGCCGAGCGCATTGAGCACCATCTGCCGCACGTACGCGTCGTCATCGTCGACCGCACGAAGAAGCGCAGGGATGGCGTCCTTGGCGGAGAGATCGGCGAGGCCGACCGCAGCCGCGCCGCGGACCTTCGACTGCTCGTCGTCGAGGCGCTTCTGGAGGAGGGGGATGGCGCGCTCGCGGATCGCCTCGTCAGCCGTCGCGTGACGGAGCAGATCGACGATGGCCGATGCCCGGATCTCCGGCTTCGCGCTGTCGAGATCGCGGATGCTCGCTTCGAGCGTCCGGGGGAGCGGCGGCGGGGCGAGCATCGGCGTCTTGTCCTTAGTGTCCGCGGCGACCGGGGGCAATCGAGGGGTCGAACGCTCGGCCCGCGATCATCAACGCGACGCTGGTGAGGAATACTCCGGCGGCGCCGACGAAGAGTACGTGCGGGGCGCGCAGCATGGCCGAGA
The DNA here is from genome assembly GCA_025351875.1 of Myxococcales bacterium. Taxonomy (GTDB): domain Bacteria; phylum Myxococcota_A; class Polyangia; order Polyangiales; family Polyangiaceae; genus Labilithrix. The sequence goes on from JANXVA010000803.1 coordinate 38,192, forward strand.
CGCCCTGATCCAGAACGGAGCCGAGCGAGATTCCGTCGCGCGTGCCGAAGCCGACGAACGCGAGCGCGGCCTCGCTCACGACGATCGCCGCCGCCGTCGACCCGAGCTGAACCGCAACCACGCCGAGGAGGTTGGGCAGGAGATGCCGGAGGACGACGCGGGCACGACCGCCGCCGAGCGCACGCGCCGCCTCGATGAATGCGGCGTCGCGGAGGACGCGGGTCTGTGCGAGCGCGAGGCGCGTGAAGGGGGCCCACGCAGTGAGGAGGAAGACGGCCGCGAGGTGCGAACGAGTCGGCGTGCGGACCGCGGACAGGACGACGAGCGCGAGCAAGAAGGTCGGAAACGCTTGCACGAGGTCGCACGCGCGCGACACCGCGCGCTCGAGGCCGCCGCGCGCGAGACCGGCAACGGCACCGAGCGGGCAGCCGACGACGAAGCCGACGAGCGCCACCGACGCCGCGAGCACGACGCCGCGCTGCGTCGCGTGCGCCACCAGCGCAAGCAGGTCGACCCCCGCCTCGCCACATCCGAGCGGCCATGCCGACGAAGGTGGGGCCCACGAGAGATCGGGGTCGAGGTGCGTCGGCGAGCGCGACCCTGACGCCACGGCCGTCGTGACGGCCAGCATCGCGACCAGTGGCGCGACGCGCGCCGCGACGAGAACGACGTGTGAAGGTTGCGCCACCTAGGACCTCACGCGCGGGTCGACCGCCGCATGAGCTGCTGCCGCGAGCTGCTGTGCGCCGACGAAGAGCGCCCCCGAGAAGACCACCGCGGCCTCGAGCACGGGGAGATCGCGCGAGGCATAAGCCTCGAGGATCAACGTGCCGAGCCCGCGGCGCTCGAACAGCCGCTCGAGGACGACCGCGCCTCCGAGCAGCGCGCCGAGCTGCGTACCGAGCACCGTGACGATCGGGCCGATCGCCGCGGGGAGCGCGTGCATCCAGAGGACGCGCGCGTAGCTCGCTCCCTTTGCCCGTGCAACGCCGAGAAATTGGGCGCGTCCGAGGTCATCGAGCGCAGCACGCGAGACGCGCGCGACGTGCGCCGCCAGCGGAAGGGAGAGGAGGCCGCTCGCGAAGAGGAGGCCCGCAGCGCCGGCCTCGGGGTCCCCCGGCAGAGGCACCACGCGAAGGCGCGCCGCGAGCGCGAACGTGAGCACCGGCGCGAACGCGAGGAGCGGCGTCGCGGCGAGAGCGGTCGCGGCACGATCGATCCAGCCGCGGCGCGAGCCGAGCCATGGTCCGGCACCGAGCACGGACGCGCCGACGCCGAGGATGGCCCCGAGCACGACGGCGACCGCCGCCAGTGAGGCCGTCGGGCCGATGGCGTCGAGGACGCGCGCCACGGCGGAGACGCCCGGACGGCGCACGGACTCGCCCAGGTCGAGCGTCGCCAGGCCGCCAACAAAGCGTGCATATTGCATCCACATCGGCTCGTCGAGGTGGAGCTTCGCGTTGATCACCGCGCGTTCGGCCTCGCTCGCCTGATCGCCGAGGACGAGCGCGGCGGGATCGCCCGGGAGGATGCGCAGCGCGAGGAACACGAGCGTCGCGAGCGCGAGGACGACGAGCGCGGCCTCCCCTATTCGTCCAGCGACGCGCGCGAAGCGGCGCATCCCCCGGTCCTAGCCGCCGTCGCCGCCGTCGCCGCCGTCACCGGGAGCCCCCGCGTCGACACCGGCCTCGAGCGAGAGCGGCGGCGGAGCGCCAGCCTCGACGACGCGCGGCGCGCTCGCGTCGATCGCGCCCACGTCGGGCCCCACCGTGCCGCAGACGGGCGGCGGAGCGCCGGGTGACATGATGGCGCCCGCGTCACCTGCGTCGGCGTCCGAGCCGAACGGGACGACGAGACACGTGAGTCGGCTCTGGTCGTCATCGAGGACGAGCCCGTTCCACGGCGAGAGGTGCGGGTCGGCGCAGGTGTAGCCGCCACGACAGTCGCTGTTCGACGAGCACCGGGCGACGCAGAACGAGCGCGCGGTGCGCGAGCCATAACCGCCCGAGCGATCGTCGTACCCGCAGCCGGGGAGGTTCGCGTTGAAGAGGACGCACGCGGCGTCGTTGGGGCAGCCGTTCTTCGGGCAGTTGAACTGCGTGCAGTATCCGTCCGGCTGGGACGTATCGCAGAGCCGATCGCCGCGCGTGGAGCAGTCGGTCGAGAGCACGCACTTATCGCCGATGGACGGCGTACACCCCGCGAGTGCCGAGCTCACGAGAAGCGCGCCCGTCAGCAGCCACCTCGGGTCGCGCGAAATACGCACGACGCTCTCGAACCAACGCAAACGAGAACGTCCAGAGGCGCGATGGCTAAGGTGACGGAGGGTAGACAAAGGGGGTGGTCCGGAAAGCGATTAGGTGCGCGCATCTAGTCCCATAACCCGTTTGACATCAAGCTTCTCGGCCCCTAAAGAACACATCCATGGCGACCCACATCACCGCAGACTGCATCAACTGCGGCGCTTGCGAGCCGGAGTGTCCGAACGAAGCCATCAGTGAGGGCGAGGAGATCTACATCATCGATCCCGAGCTCTG
>JANXVA010000017.1 GCA_025351875.1 Myxococcales bacterium
GAGCGAGCTCGCGCCCATCGACGACCATCGCTCCGGCGCGGAGTTCCGCCGCGAGCTCGTCACGAGTCTCTTCGAGAAATTCTTCCGCGGCGAGACCAGCGCCGCGCAGGATCGACCGCTCGGTTTCGAGCGTGACGCCGCGAGCTGCGCCGCAGGCGACCCGAGCCGCAACCTCTCCCACGAGAGCGCGGTCGGTCACGTCACGGGCGGCGCGCTCTACGTCGATGACACGGCGCGCCGTCGCGACATGCTCGAGATCTGGCCGGTGACCAGCCCCCAGGCGCGCGCGCGCATCACGTCGATCGACGTCTCCGAGGCCGCTGCCGAGCCGGGTGTCTCATGCGTCCTCACCGCGAAGGACGTCCCCGGGATGAACGACGTCGGCGCCGTTCGCCACGACGAGCCGCTCTTCGCCGATACCGAGGTGCTCTTCCACGGTCAGGTCGTCGCGCTCGTGGTCGGCACCTCGGCCGACCTCTGTCGCCGCGCCGCGGCCAAGGTGAAGGTCGGATACGAGCCGCTCCCCGCGATCCTCGGCGCGCGCGAGGCCGTCGCGAAGGAGAGCTTCCACACGAGCCCGCACGTCATCAGGCGCGGCGACTCGGACGCCGCGCTCGCGAAGGCGCCGCATCGCCTCTCGGGGGACTTCGACATCGGCGGTCAGGAGCACTTCTACCTCGAGTCGCATGCGGCGTGGGCCGAGGGAGGCGAGGACGGCGAGATGTTCGTCTCCTCCTCTACGCAGCACCCGACGGAGGTGCAGGCGGTCGTCGCGCACGTCCTCCACGTCCCGCGCAACAAGGTGACGGTGCAGTCCCCGCGCATGGGCGGCGGGTTCGGCGGAAAGGAGACGCAGAGCAACTCCTGGGCGGCGTGCGTCGCGCTCGCGGCGATGCGCACGTCGCGTCCCGTGCGCGTGCAGCTCGACCGCGACATCGACATGCAGCTCACCGGAAAGCGCCATCCCTTCTACGCGCGTTACCAGGTGGGCTTCGGCGCCGATGGGCGTCTGCTCGCGGCGAACATCGATCTGTTCGCCGACGGCGGCTGGGCGCTCGACCTCTCGGAGTCGATCTGCGATCGAGGGGTGTTCCACCTCGACAACGCGTATTACGTGCCCTCGTGCACCTTCACGGGGCGCGTGGCGAAGACGAACGTGACCTCACACACCGCGTTTCGCGGCTTCGGCGGCCCGCAGGGAATGCTGGTGATGGAGGACATCCTCGACCGCATCGCGCGCACGCTCGGCCTCTTGCCGGAGGTGGTGCGCGAGCGGAACCTTTATCGCGGCAGCGGCGAGAGCAACACGACGCACTACGGCCAGGAGCTGGGGGACGAGCGCATTCCGCAGATCTGGTCGTCGCTCGTCCGAAGCTCGAAGCTGGTCGAGCGTCGCGCGAAGGTGGCCGCCTTCAACGCGACCAGCGCGCGCATCAAGCGGGGCATCGCGATCACGCCAGTCAAATTCGGGATCTCCTTCACGGCGACGTGGCTCAATCAGGCAGGCGCGCTCGTGCTCGTCTATCGCGACGGCACCGTGCAGGTGAATCACGGTGGCACCGAGATGGGCCAGGGCCTGTACACGAAGGTGAAGGGCATCGCGATGCGCGAGCTCGGCATCCCGGCGGACGCGATTCGCGTCATGCGGACCCAGACGGACAAGGTGCCGAACACGTCGGCGACGGCGGCATCGAGCGGCTCGGATCTCAACGGCGCCGCGGTGCGTGCAGCATGCATCCTTTTGCGCGAACGCCTCTCGCCGGTGGCGGCCGAGCTCATCGGCGCCGAGTCGACGCTCACCATCCCCGAGGGCGCGGTGCTGTTCGAGAACGGCATCGCGCGAGCGCCGCAGGTGCCGGGCGTCACGGTGCCGTTCGAGCGCGTCGTCGAGCTCGCGTACATGAAGCAGATCCCGCTCTCCGCGAACGGCTTCTACCGGACGCCGGGCATCGGCTACGACAAGTCGAAGGGGAGGGGAAAGCCCTTCTACTACTTCGCCTACGGCGCGGCGGTGAGCGAGGTCGAGGTCGACGGCTACACCGGAATGAAGCGCGTCCTTGCGGTCGACATCCTTCATGACGTCGGCGAGTCGCTGAACCCGGGCGTCGATCGCGGTCAGATCGAGGGCGGCTTCGTGCAGGGGATGGGCTGGCTGACGGGCGAGGAGCTGAAGTGGGGCAAGGACGGCCGGCTGCTCACGCACTCGGCGAGCACGTACCAGATCCCGACCATCGGCGATGCGCCGGAGCGCTTCGAGGTCGCGCTGCTCGAGAACGCGTCGCAGGACGGCGTCGTGCACGGCAGCAAGGCGGTCGGTGAGCCGCCGCTGATGCTGGCGATCAGCGTGCGCGAGGCGATCCGCGACGCTATCGCGGCGTTCGGAGCGAGCGGCGGAGAGGTCCCGCTTCCGTCGCCGGCGACGCACGAGGCGATCCTCGCCGCGATCCGGGTGAGGCTCGCGGGCGAGGCGAGTGCGCGAGCCGCGAAGGCGGCGGAGTAGCGCGCGCGCCGACAGCGACGCGTCAATCGCAGCAGGTGAGCATCTCGTCCCGGCCGACGTTCTGCCTCGCCGTGTGCGAGCTCGGGGCTCCGCTCGAGCGCGAGGAGGCGGCCATTGCGGACGTCCTCGGCGTGACGCCGTACGACGTGCGCATCCGTCTCGGTGGAGTGCTCCCCCGCATCATGGCGCAGCGCGACGACGTTGCCTCGACACTCGCGCTCGCAGAAGCTCTCCGCAAGCGCGGTCACGGCGCGATTGTCTTCGACACGAACGACGCGCTCGCGCTCGAGCGGATGCCGCTCATGCGGCGCTTCGGCGCGCGGGGTGAAGTGCTGTTCTCGAACGACACCGCATCGCAGGAACGCCCGCTCGTGGATCTCGTCGCCATCGTGCATGCCTCCCTGAACGTGTCCGTCGTCCGCACGAAGCGCGAGAGTGTCCTGAGGGCGACGGCCCGCGGAACGGCGCGCACGGAGGAGAAGCGCACGGCGACGGAGCGCAGCCTCGAGAAGATCGCGGTGCTCTTCTGGCGCACGGGCGAGCCGTGGCTACTCCGGCAGTCCGAGGCGCGCTACGTCGCGCTCGGTGACGGGCTGCGCCCCACCAATTCGCAGAACTTCGAGCTCGCGGTCGCGTGGCTTTGCGGGCGCGCGCCGTCCGCGGTCTACGACAAGCGCTTCGTCGACAGTCCGCTGATGCCCCAGCGAGCGGTGTCGGTGCGCGGCGCCGAGGAGGCCCGAGCGCTCTCCTCGGATCGCAGCGTCGAGCTCGTGCTCCACGCGCTGGGCACATGGCTCGCCCGGGACCGGAGCGGCCCGTATCGCTGAGGGATGGGCTGTTCGGGTACGCCGAACGCAACAGGAGGTGACACGGGGAGAATCGTGAAACACTTTCCTCGACGGAGGAGGCGCGCGTCCGCGTAGGGGAGGGAGATCCTCGCGAAGAGGTACCGCGTCGAGAAGGTGCTCGGCATCGGCGGCCTGGGTGTGGTCATCGCCGCCACCCACCTGCAGCTCGAACAGCGCGTCGCCGTGAGATTCATGCACGATGCCGATGAGCTCGTCGACCTGCGTCGGCGCAAAGACCGTCTCGGCGCGGCACATCGCATCGAACGTCGTGTAGCCGAGCACCTGACGACGCCCTTCGTGTCGCGCAGCCGCCTGAGCGCCTCGCCGATGTCGTAGAAGCTCTCGCCGATGTCGTCCTTGGGCCGGTTGATGAGGGCAAGAACGATGCGTGCGCTCGTCTTGAGCTTCTCGAGCCGCGCCCGCGCGTGGACCGCGGCGCGTCGGTACACCGCGCGGGTGATGCGCGCGTTACCCTGGCGAGAGAAGGCGAGCGATTGCCCTCGATCGGACCGACGCGATGATCGTGCGCTCGCTGTCGGGCGTCCTGCGGATCCACTTGGTGGGCAGCCTCGCTTCGGCGGGCACGACGACCTTTGCGATGCAGGTGGCTTCCTCTTCGCGCGAGAGCTGCAGTGCGGCCTGGAGCCGTTCGTCGTCCTCGGGCGACGTCGCCTCGTCGTCGCGACCCGCGGCCGTCCGCGCGCTGACGTCAGGCCGACGCGGGTGCCTCGCGATACTCAGGCGGGCACCGCCGAAGCGGAGCTCGCTCGGCACTCGCACCTCGGTCCATCGCGGAGCGAGCGGGGAGCCGTCGAGCAGTGCCTCCTCTCCGCGCGCCGAGCCGACGAAGAGGCGCGTTCCGTTCCACGCGATCATCACGTGGGCCTCGGCCACGTCTCTGCCCTCGACGCGCCAGCCCGCGCGCGTACCGAGCGCGAACGGCGCTCTCGAGCGACCGACCTCGAGGACGAGCTCCTGCTGCTCGCTCTGGCCGTCGAGCAGACGGACGACGACGGAAGACTCTGCTTCGGTGGGTGACATCGCGGATCCTCTGGGGCAGTGCACCGACACGATGCCTCTGCGCTCCTCCCCTCGGTCGCAGCCGCGGGGAGTTGTGTCCTTCGTTCGAGAGATGGCGCGCAACTCGGCCCCGCGTCGGCCGACCTGGCTCGCATGACATCCTCGACGTCGTCACGCCTCGTGCTCGCTCTGCTCGCAAACGTCGCCATCGCCTCCAGCGCATGCGGTGATTCCTTCGAGGAGGCCCAGGCGGAGCAGCCAGCGTCCGGCGTCCAGGCTCCGTCCGGCACGAGCGGCGGCGAGCCCGCGAAGGGCCCGCCCGTCGGCGGTGCCGCTGCTCAGAGCGACCTGACGGACGCCCTCGGCGTCTTCGTCGCGCCGTCCGGTCAGGACGACGCCGACGGAACGCACGTGCACCCGCTCGCCACGATCCGGGCAGGCATCGAGCATGCCAGGGCTGCCGGAAAGCGCGTCTTCGTTTGCGCGGGGACGTACCGCGAGGCGCTCGTGATCGCCGATTCGATCTCCGTCATCGGCGGGCTCGATTGCACCGCCACGGAGTGGCGGACGGGCGCGGGGCTCTCGCGCGTCGAGGCTCCGTCGAGCCCGGCGATCCGCGCGACGGACCTCACCTCTGCGACGCGCCTCGAGGGCCTCGACATCCACGCTCCTGACGCGGCCGCGCCGTCGGGCAGCTCGATCGGCCTGCTCGCGTATCGCGCGTCGAGCCTGGTCGTCGCCCGCACGAAGATCGTGGCCGGCCACGGCAAGAAGGGTGACGACGGAGCCGACGGCGTCCAGCTCGTTCAATCCGCGCGCGCGAACGGCGAGTCTGCCATCGTCGCCGGCGAGTGCTCGGCGTTTTCCGCGTGTGCAAAGACCGAGCTCTACAAGCCGCCGGTCACCGCGGGCGGAACGAACACGTGCCAGGGCGCCGCCAACTTCACGGGACAGGCGGGCGGCTTCGGCGGGAGCGGCGGAAAGTGGGAGGTCGTGATGAACGGGAACCTGGTTTTTCAGGTCTACGAGCAGAACTTCTCGCTCGGCCCCGGCGCCGGCGAGACCAACCGCACGTCGGCCGCGGGCGCCGACGGCACGCCCGGCGCGAACGCCGCCGCGCTCGGCACGTTCTCGAAGGACGGCTACCTCGCCGCCGCGGGCGCCGAGGGCAGCAACGGCGCGGCGGGCTCCGGCGGCGCGGGCGGCAGCGGCATGAAGCCCGACGGTCTCGGCAACTACGTGGGCGCGATCTGGCATGGTCACAACGCGGCAGGCGGCGGTGCGGGCGGTTGCCCGGGCCTTGGCGGCACGGGAGGCAAGGGGGGCGGCGCGAGCGTCGCCGCGGTCCTGATCGAGAGCGGGATCACCTTCGACGGCAGCGAGCTCGCGGGCGGCAGCGGCGGCGATGCGGGGCTCGGTGCGTTCGGCAGCGTCGCGACGCCCGGGGGCCAGGCCGGCGCGAACCCGACGGGCTTCGGATCGCTCGGCGCGCAGCCGGGCGGTCGCGGTGGCGCCGCGGGCGCGGGCGGCAACGGCAGCGCCGGTCCGTCGGCCGCCATCGTGCACGCGGGCGCCGCACCCAAGCTGGTCGGAACCAATGCGCTCTCGCACGGCGCGGGCGGCGAGGCGGTCGACGCGCGCTCGCGCACGGATGCACTCGGCATCACCAAGACCATCGCGGCAACGCCGGCGGGCGCCGCGAACGACATCCTCGCGCTCTGATTCAGCCCGGCGCGCCGTTGCGTGCCCCGCCGTGCTCGGAGCCGTTTCTCGTCCGAACGCACGACGACGGTTAGTCACGGCGCGCCAGCGGCGAGAGTGCCTCGCCGATCGGCGGAGCTAGTTCGATTCGAGCGTGGGCGCCGCCTTGCCGTCGAGCCGATATTCGTGAAGCCAGGCGCAGCGGGGCCGGGGCTCCCCTTGCTTCCCACGGCGATCTGCTGCTCCGTCGCGGCATCGATGGTGGGCTTGGTTCCCTTGTAGAGTACACCGATAGAGACGCCTCCCGCGCCGCCTCCGCCCGCGGCTCCGTCGCCCCCGATGCCCCCGTTGCCGCCGTTGCAGGCGGCTCCTGCGCGGTTGCCGCCGACTCCAAAGTCGGGCTGCCCCGTCTGCCCAATCGCTCCGCCGCCGCCCGGTCCAGCCTCCTTCGTCTTGAGCTCGGAAGCCGTGACGGTCACGCGCGCATTGTTCGCTGCAAGTGCGATGCTCGCTCCGCCGCCTTTGCCGCCAGGGCCTCCTGCTCCCCGCACCCGCCCGCGCGTCTGCCGCCACCGGCGCCGCCGTTTCCGTAGCCACCCCCGCCGCCCTGACCCGCCGTGCCGTTCGCCCCCGGCGTTCCAGCTCGAGGTGCCCAACCCGTGTCGGCCAACGAACCGAGCGTGTTTGCGCCCGATGATGCGGCTGGCTGCATTCCAGCATGACCAGTCACGTCGCTCGTGCAGTCGGAAAGTGTTCCAGGGTTGGGGGCGCCGGGCGTGCCGCTCGCCCCCGATCCACCGAGGTCACCTCCCTTGGCACCCGTCGTAATGGCGCCTCCTGGGCAAGTGTAGGGAGTCGCGATGCCCCCGCTGTTGCCAGTGGCGTCCTTCCCGTTCAGCGCCGTCACATCGGGATACGTGAACGGCACGAGCGCCGCGCCATCCCCCTTGAAGTCGATGCCGCCGAACAAGCTCACGCCCGAATGCGTCGCGTCGAGCATTACGTCTTCCGCGTACGTCCCGTCGCAGATGTAGATTCTCCGCTTCTCGGCGGTGATCTTCGCGAGAGCGGCGCCGATCGTCTTGAACGGCTTCGCCTGCGTCCCGGTTGCATCGGCATCAACGCCGTTCGGGCCGAGACGAACAGTGTCTTGTTCTCGTCCAAGCAGGCGGGGTCTGTCGGCTTGTCGAGACACGGGTCGACCTTGGCGCCATCCGTGCCGGCATCGACCTCCGCGCCACTCTCGACGGGCGCCGTCGCCGCGACGCACGCTCCTTCAGCACACTCGTCATCCAGCGTTGCCGGGCACGCGGTGGCCAGGAAGCCGAGGTCGCAGAGAAGCCCGAGACTCGCGAGCGCCAGTTTTCGACGATCATCATGATCGTTCCGTTCACTCTTCTCAAAAGTGCCCAAGAGGTCCTGCGCCGAGCGTACCGCCGCCGAGGATCGGACTCACTGCATCGGCCTTGAGGCCGCGCGACGGCATCGTCGCCGTGCGCTCCTTTGGCTTCGGCCAGAGCACGAAGCTCGCGACCGCTCCTGCGAGCAAGACCCCGCCGGCGATGTAGCGAGATCGTCGATGCCGACTCCGCGTCGCTTTGATCGGAGCGATACGCCGCGCACGCTGCCTGCTGCGGCTGACCGCAAAGGCCAGGATTCGCGCGCCGGATATCCTCGGAATGGCGCTTCGCACCTTGAGACTTCGCCGCGAACCCAACCCCGACGCCGATGCCCGCGAGGCCGGCGACACCGATGATGCTCGGGACCAGCCAGTACGCCGAGCCCTTCGCACGCTGCTCGCCCGGTGGCTCTGTGCTCGTGCCCGCCTCGAACTCGATCCTGGCTTTGACGACGCTCCCCGCGACGCACTCGACCGTGGTGCTCTTGACTCTCCCGTCGAAGGTGGCCTCGATGGTGTGTCGTCCCGGCTGCACTGCGACGGGCTCCTTGGGTGCTCGCGCCGCCCGCAAACGCTGCCGCCGCACCCGGACGCGCCGCACCCGACGCTGCTCGCAACGAGCTGCTGCTCGCGCCCGCGCCGCCCGGCTTCTTCGCGTAGGAGTCGACGAAGTCGCGCTCCCGCGGCGCCACCTTCGGCCCGCGACCCGGACGATCGAAGCTCGCGAGCAGATCCTCCGTCTCCTTGCGGTCCTGCTGCTCTGCGGCCACGAGCACGTGCACCGGCGGGATGTCGTCCTGGATTGTCGACGATGCGGGCTTCACGTTCTTGGACTCCGCGCCAGAAGAGGACGCCGCATCACGGCCGCCATCGGCCGCTCCACGCGCGCGAGAATCTCCATCGGCCTTCGACATGGGGAGTTGCGGAAAAAAGCGCGAGGTTGCCGAGAAACATGCCCCGGCTACATGCCGAAAGCCGGGAAAGGGTGACCCACCACTCCCGACAGGGCACCGTTTCCGTCGGTTGCGGGGCATCCCCCGCAACCCACTTCATGAAGTCAGCTCACTGCGTGATCTCGTGCTCCGCCTTGGACTCTCCGACGACCGCGGGGAGGAGCTTCGTTCCCACCGTGCCGCCGACGACCTTCGACAGCGCGGGCTGCCCCGCACCTCGCGGACCGGGCGCGAGATCGACCTCCGTCAGCGTGGGCTTCGTCTTGGACCACGCGAGCGCGATCGACGGACCCGGCGCGCCGTGCCCGCTCGCGCCGCCGCTGCCCCCAGCGCCGCCATCGCCGCCCTTGCCGGTCGTCGGGATCGTGTGGACCGTCCCCGCGCCGCCCGTTCCTCCGACGATCCCCGACGTGCCGAGATTGCCCAGTCCCGCTTTGCCGCCGCTCGACGTCTCGATGCGCGCATGCTCGAACGTCACGACGCTGGCGATCACGAGAGCACCGACGCTCGCGCCGCCGCCGGTCGCCGGCGTCCCCGGCTGACCGCCACATCCGCCGCCGGCACCGCCTCCGCCTGTCGCCGTTGCGACATAAGGCGTCCCGGGAGGCGCTGAGGTACTACCGCCGTTCGCGGTGAAATAGCCCCCGGCACCTGCACCGCCGCCGCCGCCTTGCCCTGGTCCACCCACCGTGCCTTGCGTGCCGTTGCCCCTCACGAAGCCAGTCGCGACGAGCGACCAGCTTCCGTTGTTCCCGTCCGTTCCTTCGGCGCCGTTCGCGCCGCGCAGCGCGGCAGCGCCGATCCCGAGTCCGTTCGCGTTCGCGTTGAGCCCACCCACGCCTGTCGCCGTGGTGGCGACGAGAGGGCGTCCGCCCTGCTCGCCGGCCTCGCTTCCGGGACTTCCGGACAACCAGATCCGACCGTCTCCACCGCGGCCGCCTGGCCCGCCCGCGGGCCCGATCGCACACGTGGTCGTGCCGCCCGCGGGCCCCGGGATCTTGATCGTCCCGCAATTGCCCTGCGCCTCGAGGAACGCCGGACAAAGCGTCGAGTGCTGGTCGACGGCTGCCGTCCCGTCTGACGAGGCCGTGCGGCTGTTGAGCGCACCCTCCGCGCCGTCGGTGCCCGGCGCACCCTTGCCGGCGTGGAGAAGCAACTCGCTCAGCGACAGGCCGATCGAGTCGCGGACCTCGAGCGCGATCGACGTG
>JANXVA010000027.1 GCA_025351875.1 Myxococcales bacterium
GGCCCGGCTGGCTCGCCGTGATGATCCCTTTGATGGATTTCGCGTGTCCGCGGAGCTTCGCAAGCGGCGAATTGAAGGGCTGCCGACCTTCTGGGTACCACTTGGGGCCGTACACATCGATCTGCCCGCGCGTGCCCCAGAGTTCGTACCGCTGAGATTTGATGTGAGCTCGGGAGGCTGAAAAAGCGAGGCTTCCGAAACTGTCTTCTTGCATCCGATCTTTGCGAATTTTCGCATTCGGCAGGTCGTCCAACCCACCGATGACGACCTGCGCTACGTCGTTCGCGCTGCCCATGATCGCCGAGTTCGCGGTCCTCCCCAACGAGCGCTGGTTTTCGCCGACGGGTTGCGTGGTCCACCGCGGCGAGAAGCGCGACGTTTTCGTCGGGGGGACGCTCATCGGCATCTTCGGCATGGGCGACGACGGCGCTCGCAACGCGATCCTGATCGGGCTCATGGCCGACGAGGCGCTTCGCGTGGGCAAGGTCGCCGCCGCGTTCGGACTGGTCCCCGAGACGCTGCGGCTCCTCCGGAAGCTGCACGAAGAGAAGGGCCTCGGCGCGGTCGTCACGCGCAGGCGCGGTGGGAGCGAGAGCAAGGTCACGCCGAAGCTCCGCGCGCGCATGTACGCCATGTTCGAGGCTGGCCTCGGGGCGACCGCGGTGCAAAGCAAGCTGCGCGGCCGACTCTCGCATCGTACCGTGAGCTACGCCCAGGCCGCGTGGCGCGCGAGCGCGCAAGCGGCACGGACGCTCGCTGCGGAGTCGCCGATGCCCGCGCAACTCGCGATGCCTCTCGAGGCCGCCAACGACGCGGCCCCCGCGTCCTCGCCCGCCGCCGCCGACGTGCTCGGCTCGGCCGAGGAGGGCACGGGTGAAGCGGAGGAGCGTATCGCCGCGCTGATCCCACGTGCGGGCCGATTCGTTCAGCACCTCGGCACGTGGCTCATGCTCGCGTCCGTCGCGCAGCTCGGTCTGCATCGGCGAGCCGACGAGGTTCGCGGTGAGCGCGTCGAGGACGACGCGCTGCGGATCGCCATCGACAGTGTCGTGTGCGCGCTGTCGGTTGGCGAGGGCTGCGTCGAAGGCGTCCGTCGGCTCGCGACGCCGAGCGCACCCACGCTCTTGCGCGCCGAGCGCGCGCCGTCGGCGACGTGGACACGCCGCGTGCTCGGTCGCTTCGCCGACTCTCTCGGCGCCGTGTGCCTCCACCTCGGCATGAGCAGCGAGTACATCGAAGCGGCGCGCGTGAGGGCCGGCGACCGACCCGTCGTCTTCTACATCGACAACCACATGAGGCCGTACACCGGCGCGCACACGGTCCGCCGCGGATGGCGCATGCAGGACAAGCGCGTGCGCCCCGGAATCAGCGAGTACTACGTTCACGACGAGGATGGACGGCCGGTGCTGCGCATCGATGTGCCGAGTCACGACTCGCTCACCTCCTGGCTCTCGCCTCTCGCCCGACGGCTGCGCGACGCGCTCGGACCCGACGTGAAGATCCTCCTCGCGTTCGATCGCGCCGGAGCGTTCCCCGAGCAGATGGCCTCTCTCCGTGAGGAGGGATTCGAGTTCGTCACCTACGAGAGAAAGCCCTTCTCGCTGCTGTCCGCGGCGGCCTTCCACGACACAGTCACGCTCGACGGCGAGACCATCCATTACTCCGACGCTCGCACCAACCTCGGCAAGGCGCGCGGGCGCGTGCGGCGCATCGCGCTGCGCATGCCCGACGGTCGACAGGTCAACCTCGTCGCCGTCTCCGAGCAAGACGCTCCGTGGCTCATCGGCGTCATGCGCGGCCGATGGGCGCAAGAGAACGCCTTCAAGCATGGCGTCGAGCGCTGGGGCATCAATCAGCTCGACGGACGAAAGGTTCATCCGTACCCGCCCGACACGATCATCCCCAACCCCGCGCGCCGACGTCTCGACCGCGCCCTTCGCCTTGCACGTGCGCGTGACGGCGACGCACGGCGCGAGCTCGCCTCTCTTGCTCCGGATCATCCGCGACGCGCGCGGCTCGAGAAGGTTCTCGCCCACGCCATCGAGGAGCAGCGCCAGCTCCTCGCCCTCCGACCTTCCACGCCCAAGAAGGCGGCCCTCGTCGACACCGAGCTCGCCGGCAAGCTCGTCAAGCACGACTCGAACTACAAGACCGCCATCGACACGATCCGCATCGCCTGCGCCAACGCCGAGGCCGACCTCGCCGGCGAGCTCGCTCCCTTCCTCGCGCGACCCGCAGAGGCCAAGCGCGTCCTGCGAAATCTCCTCGCCGCTCCAGGTCACATCCGACTCGCCAAGCGAACCATAACCGTCACGCTACTCCCTGCGGCAAATGCCAACGAGCTCCTCGCCTTCGGGCGCCTCCTCGACATCCTCTCGCGCGCAAACCTCGCCCTCCCGAGCGACCCCCTCCACCGCCGACTCAGGTTCCGATCCCAAATCTCATGAGTATCCAGGTACGAACTCTGGTGCGCCAGTCGAGCCTGGAGCTCGATGCGTAAAGCTCCCCCTCGAGGATGCGGTCCCAGTGGGCGATCGACAGGACGTTCGGCGCGACCTGCACGGCGGCTCCGGTCGTCGTCAGGGTCGCGGTCGCCACGGTGGCGGC
>JANXVA010000064.1 GCA_025351875.1 Myxococcales bacterium
CAGCGCGGGGTCGCCATCGACCGATTTCCGCGTGGACGTCCCGATGCGATGCGCCTCGAGACGAGCCTCGGCGACGCGACGCGCGAGGAGGTCCTCCTCGCCGTGGTCGATCGCGTCGATGAGCATCTGCTCGACGGTGTCGTCGTCGAGACCGTACGAGGGCTTCACCTCGACGGTCTGTTCGATGCCGGTGCGGTCCTCGCGGGCATGCACGGAGAGCAGGCCGTCCGCGTCGACGCGGAACGTGACCTCGAGCCGCGCCATGCCGGCGGCCATCGGAGGGATGCCCTTCAGCGTGAAGCGCGCGAGGCTCCGGCAGTCGGCCGCGAGCTCGCGCTCGCCCTGGACGACGTGGATCTCGAACCCCGTCTGCTTGTCCTCTTGCGTCGTGTACTTCGCGCGCGCTGCGGCGGGCGTCGTCGTGTTGCGCGGGAGGATGCGATCGACGACGCCGCCGCCCACCTCGATGCCGAGCGACAGGGGCGTCACGTCGAGGAGGAGAACGTCATCGGTGTTGCCGTCGCCGGCAAGGAGGTTCGCCTGGAGCGCCGCGCCGAGCGCCACGACCTCGTCCGGGTCGATGTCCGCGAGGGGCTCCTTGCCGAACATCTTGGCGACGTACGCGCGCACCGCAGGAACACGCGTCGAGCCGCCGACGAGGATGACGCCGTCGAGGTCCTCGGGCTTCGTTCCCGCGTCGCGAAGGGCGCGCTTGCACGCCACGCCGGTGCGCTCGAGGAGCGCCCGCACGAGCTCTTCGAAGCGAGCGCGCGTGACGACGAGCGAGGCCGGCTCGTTGCCGAGCGGGTTCTCGACCAGGACCTCGACCGCATCGGTGAGGCCGTGCTTCACCTGACGCGCGACGTCCAGCACGACGCGAACCTCACTCGGCGATGCCGACGCCGCTTCGCGCTTCGCGAGGCGAAAGATCTCCTCCGCGAGCGCGCGATCCATGTCGTCGCCACCGAGCGCGCTGTCGCCGCCCGTCGATTTCACCTGGAAGACGCCGTCGTCGAGCAGGAGGATCGTGACATCGAACGTGCCGCCGCCGAGGTCGTAGACCGCAAACTGCCCGTTCTGCTTCTTCTCGAGGCCGTACGCGAGCGCGGCGGCCGTCGGCTCGTTGAGGAGGCGAAGCACGTCGAGCCCGGCGAGGCGCCCGGCGTCCTTCGTGGCCTGCCGCTGGGCGTCGTCGAAGTATGCGGGCACGGTGATCACGGCGCCACCCACGCTTCGCAGCTCGTCCTCGGCGAGGCGCTTGAGCGCCCGCAGGATCTCGGCGCTGACCTCCACGGGCGTCACGAGGCGATCACGCACCTTGAAGCGAACGACGTTCGCGTCGCCCTCCTTCGGCGCCGTGAACGCATACGGGCCGAGCCGGCGCGTCTCCGGGTCGTCTGCGCCACGTCCCATGAAGCGCTTGACGCTGACGATCGTCTCGCGCGGATGTTCGGCGGCGCGGAGCAGCGCGTCGGAACCGACGACGACCTCGCCGCGATCGCCGTAGTGCACGGCGCTCGGCAGGAGCGCGCGCTGGTTGCAGTCCTCGATCGCCGTGGGACGGTCGTTCTTCACGTAGGCGACGAGCGAGTTCGTCGTGCCGAGATCGATACCGATCGCGCGGGGCGGAGCCTTGGGGTCGAAAATCTCGAGGAGCGTCATCTCAATCGTTCTCCTCTTCGATGGCGCTCACCTCGTCGAGGAAGCGCTTGTAGAACCTGAGCTCGCCGAGCAGCGGCACGAGCTTCTGCGTGGCCGCGGTGTCCCCGCGGCTGGCCGCAAATCCGGCAGTGAGCTTCTGCTCGGTCTCGCTCGCGCGCTTGCCCATGGTCGCGCCGACCGCGTGAACCTTGACGAGATCCTTGGCAGCGCGAGCGTCGGAGAGCGCCTCGCGCTCATCCATCACTGCCATGAGGAACGCCGGCGAAGCCTTGGGCTCCTTGTCCTCCCCGACCTCGATGCCCGCGAGACGGAAGAGCGCCTCGGCTCGCGCGATCGGATCGCGCACCGTGCGCCACGCCTCGTTCACCGAGGCGGCCTTCTCGAGCACCGCACGGCGCTCGCTCGCGCCGGCCTTCACGAACCTGTCCGGATGGAGCGCGCGAGAGAGCTCGCGGTGCGTCTTTTCGAGCACCTTCAGGTCGAGGTCGAAGCGTCTCTCGACGCCGAGCATTTCGAAGGGGTCATTCATGGCGTTTCACGCTCGCGTGAGAGCGAGATGCGGCGCTCCGGCTGAGGCCGGGCGTCAGACGGTGAACGACGTGCCGCAGCCGCAGTTCGACTTCTCGTTCGGGTTCACGAACTTGAAGCCCTGACGCATCAGCGTCTTCTCCCACTCCAGCATCGAGCCGTTGAGGTAGAGGAGGCTCTTCTTGTCGACCACGATGCGGACGGCGCTGCCGTTCGTCGCGGTGCGGTCGTAGACGACGTCGCGCGCGTTCGGCGGGCCGTCGTGGAACTCGATCACGTACGAGAAGCCCGAGCAGCCGCCGCCACGGATGCCGACGCGCAGGGCCGTCTCCGCGCGGCCGCGCTTCGCGATCTGGAGGCCGATCGCGTCGACCGCGGCCTGCGTGATCTCGAGGTTCAGCTTCGACGTGGTTTCACTCACGGCGGGCGGGGCGTTCTGCGCAGGCGTGGTGCTCATGACCGATTCCATCTCTGTGTGCTTCTTATTCCGCAGCCCCGCGCTTCGCGGCCTGCTTTGCGCGGTAGTCGGCGATCGCGCTCTTGATCGCGTCCTCGGCGAGGACGGAGCAGTGGATCTTCACCGGGGGAAGATTGAGCTCGTTGACGATGTCGACGTTCCTGATGGCCTCGGCCTCTTCGACCTTCTTGCCCTTGATCCACTCGGTGGCGAGGGAGGACGACGCGATGGCCGAGCCGCAGCCGAAGGTCTTGAACTTCGCGTCCTGGATGACGCCGTCGTCGCCGACCTTGATCTGCAGGCGCATGACGTCGCCGCAGGCGGGAGCGCCGACGAGACCGGTGCCGACGTTCGGGTCGTCCTTGTCGAGCGTGCCGACGTTGCGGGGGTTCTCCGCGTGCTCGATAACCTTGTCGCTGTATGCCATTTTGTCCTCAGTCCTGAACCTGGGTGCGAATTCTGATCACCTGAGGCGCTCGGTCAATGAGCGACCCAAGCCACGCTCTTGAGGTCGATTCCCTCTTTGTGCATTTCATACAAGGGAGACATGTCGCGGAGGTGCTTCACCTTGGCGATGACGAGCTCGGCCACGTAGTCGACCTCTTCCTCTGTGTTGAAGCGACCGAGGCCGAAGCGGATGCTCGAGTGCGCGAGCTCGTCACCGACGCCGAGCGCGCGGAGGACGTAGCTCGGCTCGAGGCTCGCCGACGTGCACGCCGAGCCGGAGCTGACCGCGACGTCCTTGATCGCCATCATCATCGCCTCGCCCTCGACGAAGGCGAACGAGATGTTGAGGTTGCCCGGGAGCCGGTGCTCCATCGAGCCGTTGATGAAGCACTCCTCGAGAGCGCTCATGAGCTTGTTGCGAAGGCGCTCGCGGAGCTGGAGGATCCGCGCGTTGTCGGCCTTGCCCTCGGTCGTCATGATCTCGGCAGCCTTGCCGAAGCCGACGATGCTCGGGACGTTGAGCGTGCCCGAACGCATGCCGCGCTCGTGACCGCCGCCGTCCATCTGCGCGACGATGCGGACGCGCGGCTTGCTGCGACGGACGTAGAGCGCGCCGACGCCCTTCGGGCCGTACATCTTGTGCGCGGTGATGCTCGCGAGATCGACGTTCATCTTCTGGACGTCGAAGTCGACCTTGCCGATGCCCTGGACGGCGTCGGTGTGGAGGAGCACGCCCTTGGCGCGGGTGATCTTGCCGATCTGCTCGAGGGGCTGGACGGTGCCAATCTCGTTGTTCGCGAGCATGACCGAGACGAGGATCGTCTTGTCGGTGATGGCGGCTTCGACGGCAGCGGGATCGACGCGACCATCCTTGCCGACGGGGAGGTACGTGACGACGAAGCCCTCCTTCTCGAGGCGCTTGCACGTGTCGAGCACGGCCTTGTGCTCGATCACCGTCGTGATGATGTGGTTGCCCTTGTCCTTGTAGAACTCGGCGACGCCCTTGAGCGCGACGTTGTTCGACTCGGTCGCGCCGGAGGTGAAGACGATCTCCTTCTCGCTGGATGCGCCGACGAGCTTCGCGATGCGCTCACGCGCGTAGTCGACGGCCTCCTCGGCGGCCCAGCCGAACGCGTGGCTGCGGCTCGCGGCGTTGCCGAACTTCTGCGTGAAGTACGGGATCATCTCCTCGAGCACGCGCGGGTCGACCGGCGTCGTCGAGTGGTAGTCCATGAAGATCGGGAGCTGGATGGCCATCGTCGTTCTCTCGGTTCGCGAAGTCGGGTTCAGCTACGAAATCCGGCAACGAGGTCGGGGACCAGCTGCTCGGCGGGGTGGTGATCACAGCAGCTGCAAGTCGGCAGGAGCCGGTCGGGCTCACAGACCGAGTTGCACGCTTCGAGATAGAGGAGGCTCGCGCGGATCTCGCTCTCGAGGGACTGCAGCCTTGCGATCTGTGAACGAGTCTCCTCGAGCTTCTTCGCGTAGACCTCGCGCACGCCGACCATTGCCGACGAGGCCGAGTGCGTCGCACCGTTGTGCTCGACGTCTTTGACGATGGCCTTGATGTCCGTGAGGCTGAAGCCGAGGTCCTGGAGCTTCTGGATCCATCGGATGCGGACGAGCGCCTCCGGGCCGTAGAGCCGGTAACGTCCCTTCGACCGGGCGGCTGGCTTCAGGAGGTCGAGCTGCTCGTAGAGGTGGATGGCTCGGACGGTCTTCCCGGATTCGCGTGCGAGGTCACCCACCTGCATGAGCGGCGCCGCATCGAGCTGCGCGTTCTCGGGATCGCGATCTCGGCGATACAAGGGCACAGGCTCCGCGCGCGCGGGCTTGAACATGGGGAGGCGGACTGTGCTCATGGGGCGGCTTGGAGCGAGATCGAGAACCGGTCGGGCACCGCTACTCTCACGTAAACGTGAGAGTGCAAAGCGCAAACGGGTAGATAGGAGAGGAGTGGCTCGGGGTCAAGACCAACTCTTACGTTAACGTCAGAGTTGTAGGTAAGCAAGCAGGACCATTGGCGAGATCCTGCGGGACCGAGCCGCTGCGGAGCGTCTGATATGCTCCACCTCGTGGCGACCGACGAAGAGTCGACGCAGCCGATCGACATCGCGGCGCTGCGGAAGTCGCTGCCGAAGGGCGGCGGCGAGCGGGCCGGCGAGGAGCCGCGGGCGGAGGCGCTCGAGGACGACTTCTCGACCGACGAGCACACAGCCGTCGGGGCGAACCCGTATCGACCCGTGCCCGACGAAGCCCCGCGCACGGTCGACCTGACCTACGCCCTCGGACCGGGCGACGATACACACGACGCCGCGAGCCTCGTGCGGCCGTTCACTCCCGCGGAGCCGTTCGCTCCCCGGGAGCCGTTCACCTCGCAAGCGTCGACGGATGAGGGTGCCCGCGCGGTCAGCAACCTGTTCGTGCTCGACGAGGAGCTCGGCGCCGCCACCGCCGCCGAGTCGACGACGCGCTTCGACATCGCCAATTCGCTCCCCGGAACCGTCCCCGCACACGAGCTCGCGCAGGCCCTCGTTGCGGTCATGGGCGCGCGGTCGGAGCGCGTCGATCGGCTCGACCGGACCGACGAGAACGAAGCCGCGCTCCCGTCCTTCGCGCTCGAAGACTCCCCCTCCCTCGACGCCGACGACGACGACGTCCGCACGCGCTCGGGTGTCAGGACCGAACGCGACGGCGAGGACCCGCCGACGGCGGTCACTCGCCTCGCCTTCCCGTCTGCGTGGGGCGATGCGGAGGTGACCCGCATCTCTCCCGGGCGCGTCATCACGAGGCCGGAGGCCCAGGCTCTGCCCGAGCCCACCGTTCCTGCTCCCGCCGCGGCCGCTCATCCCGCGGACGACCCCGACGACACACGCATGGGCCGTCTCGACGAGGACGAGGTCCGTGCGATCTTCGCGGTCGCCGAGCGCGAAGCGACGGCGATCTTGCGAAGCCCGCTGCTCGACGAGCCCGAGACGCGCGACGCTCCTCCTCCTCCCCCTCCGTCGATCGAGCCCGAGCCTCTCGTCGCCGCGCCGGCTGCAGAGAGCGACGCGCACATCCTCGAGGTCGACTCCGTGGAGCTCGAGAGCGACCACGACGTCGCCTCGCTGTCGACCACCAACGACGACCTCGGAGACTCGGGCGTCGCGCCCCGGCCCCCGCTCCCGTCGCAGGCACCCGTCGAGGGCAGCGGCTCGCTTCCCCGCTTCTCCATGGCCTCGATCAGCGACGCGTCGCTTCGCGCGAGCGATCCCGAGATCGTCCTCAGCCCGAGCGCGCAAGACGTCGATATCGTCTCTGCCTCGTCCGCGGGCGTATCGGTCGTCTCCGAGGCCCTCGAGGAGATCTCCCCCGACGAGATCTCGTATGACGACGACGACGAAGACGACGGTGGTGCGACGCTCTTCAACCGCAAGGAGCCGCGCTTCGAGCAAGAAGCGGCACCGGCGGCGCTACCGAAGCCCCGCGCGAGCGTCGCCCCGCCTGCTCCCGCGTACCAGCCCCCCGCACCGGTCGGGCGCGGGCTCGGTCCGGCGTACGAGATCGATACCGACGAGGACGAAGATCAGCTCCAGCGCGAGGGGAGCTTCGGCGCACTGCTCGACCTCTATCGTCTCCGCGCGGCCGACGCAGATACGCCGATGACGAAGGCGGCGCTGCTCCACAAGATCGCGAGCGTGCACGAATTCAAGCTGCGCGCGCCCGAAGAGGCCTTCCTCTCCCTCGTCGAGGCCTTCGACCTCCGCCCCGGCGACGACGACATCGTCGCGTCGCTCGATCGCGTCGCAAGGGAGGCAGGGCGCGTCGGTGAGCTCGCCGACCGCGCGCGCAAGAATCTCCACACTGCGGATCTCGAGCTCAAGGTCATCCTGCTCGGGCACATCGTCTACTGGTACGAGCGCGTCCTCGGACGGAGCCAGGAGATGTCTCCGTTCATCTCCGAGCTCGAGCGGCTCGACAAGACTCACCCGGTGACGCTCCGGAGGCAGGCCCAGCTCGCCGCCGCGGCCGGCGACATCAAGAGCCAGCGCGAGCTGCTCATCCGCGCCCTCGACCGCACGGCGCGCCGTGAGGAGAAGGTCCACCT
>JANXVA010000103.1 GCA_025351875.1 Myxococcales bacterium
AGGCGCGCCTCGAGGCCGATCGCGCAGGGACGCTCCGCGTCGTCACGCGCATCGGCATGGATCAGGACTACGCGACGTTCGAGCTCGACGCCTGGGACGACGCGGGCAAGCCGCTGCGCACCCACGCCCCGGCCGCAGGCCAGAAGGCGACAGTCGCGATCAAGCCGATGACGCGCATCGCACCTTCGACGCCGAGCACGGACGAGGAGCGCCTCGCGGTCGCGCTCGGCGCGCTCGCCGCGCGCGAGAGCAAGAGCGCCGAGAATCTCCTTCACCCGCAGACGCTGCGCACGGACACGCCGCCCGAGCTCCTCCTCGCGTACGCACGAGCCGTGCTCCTCGCGCGCGATCTGCCGTCGGTGAAGAGCACCGAGCGCGCGCGCGCCGCCATCGATCGCGTCCTCGAGACGTGGCCGTCCTCGTGGGAAGCCGTAACGGAGCACGCCGTCCTCGCCGGCGTTCGTCGCGGTCACGCCGAGGCCAACCTCGAGGCCCTCTCGGACCTCGAGAAGACTCGCGCCAAGGCGAAGCCGTCGAACGCCGCGCTCGTCGACGCCTATGAAGCCGCGACCTCCGGACGCGAGCACCTGTACGACCGCGCACGCGCCTCGTACGAACGCGCAAAGGCCGGCCTCGCGGGCACTCCCCTCCTCCGCGAGGTCGAGCGCATCGCGTTCGAGCGAACCGGCCGCGAGGACGTGGCCTTCGAATGCGACGCGAACGCGCTCTCCGACAAGACGAGCCTCGCGTGTCATCACTCGCGGATCGCCGTCGGTGACCGCACGGGCGGTGAGCGCGAGCTCGAGCGACTCCGTGTGCTCGCAGGGACGCCCCAGCTCTACCTCTCGCTCTCGACGCGCAACGCGATCGAGGTCGGTGATCTGGCGCAGGCCGAGAGCCTCCAGGGCGCGATGAACCCGGGAGATCGCCAGATCTCCACGCTCTACGCGATCAAGGGCAAGGCAGCGGTGCCGGACATCCTGCGGCTCGCCACGGTCGCGCGCGACGCGCCGGTCGCGCTGCCCGGGCTCCTGCGTGCCTCCGGCGACGATCCGCTGGCGGCCTTCGAAGGCGTCGCCGAGCGCGTGACCACCGACGACAAGATGGGCCCGCTGCTCGCCAACGCCGCGACCGCGATCCTCGCTCACCAGGAGCGCTACGACGTCGAGGCCTCGGGCCTCGTCCACTTCGTGATGCTCGACGTGCGCCGCGTGATGGGGACGACCGATGTCGAGTCGAACGCCCAGGCCAGCGCCCCGACGCTGTACGGCCGCGACGCGGTGCGCATCCTGCGCCGGCGCATCTTCAAGAAGGACGGTCGCATCCTCCTGCCCGACGCGACGCCGCGCGCGGCGCAGTCGCACGCGGATCTCTCGCAGCTCGAGGCTGGCGACGCCGTCGAGGCGATCTACGAGGGATGGGGCGTTCCCGGCGAGATGGGCAACATCGGCATCGACACGCCGGATCTCCTCCCCGAGCGCACCGCCGTCCGCGAGGCGCGCATCGAGATGCGTCTGCCTCGAGCGCTCAAGGTCTCGCTCTGGAGCCACGCGATGCTCGGCAAGGCCGAGGAGCGCGCCGAGCAAGGCAAGCGCGTGCTCGTGTGGACGATGAAGGATCACCCCGTTCGCCGCGTCGAGTGGGGCGTACCGAAGATGGACCGCAACGTCGGCATCAGCGTGTCGACGACGACGTGGGACGACGTAGCGCACGGGCTCCGCGAGACTCTCGCGTCGCTCGACGCCGACAGCCCCGAGGTCAGCGCGTGGGCAAAGCAGGTCGCCAGCTGTTCCGTCTCCGGTGACACGCCGGGCGTCGTCGCTGCCGTGGCGCCATGCCCGCCGTCGCGGTCGCTCGTCGAGAAGCTCGTCGCGGCGTCCGGTCAGGCCGTGAAGGAGGCCTCCGGCGTCGTCCTCGCCGACACCGACCTCGGTCGCAACGGCGGCCAGGTCGTGACGGCGCGCACGACGCTCGCCACGCATGAGGGCAGCCGCACGTGGCTCATCGTTCGCGCGTTGCGCGAGCTCGGCATCCACACCGACGTCGTCGTCGCCGAGAACGAGCCGTTCTCCGACAGCGCCATGTTCCCGCCGCACTTCGGGCGCTTCATGCACCCGCTCGCGATCGCGCACGTCATCGATCCGGCGAAGCCCGGCACGACCGACGACATCTGGATCGACGCGGACGTACCCGGGCCGCCGCTCCCCGCAGGTCGCATCTCGCCGGAGCTCCGCGGTCGCTCGGCGATCTACGGCGACGGCCAGATCAAGCCGCTCCCCGCCACCTCCGATTCGCGCGGCGAGCGCGACGAGATCGACGAGCGCCTGGTCGTCGACGAGCAGGGCAACGCGAAGGGCGTCCTGACGGTGCTCCTGCGCGGTCGCTCGGCGCAGGACGTCGCGGAGGCGCTCGTGCGTCTCGTCGGGAACGAGCGTCAGCGCGCGCTGCGCGGCATCGCGCTGGCGTGGGTGCCGTTCGCGACCGTCGAGAAGGTCGAGCTGTCCTCGACCGAAGGCAGCTGGCAGGTCGCGATCCGCGCGGAGCTCACCGCACCTGCGTACGCGCAGGTCGAGGGCACGAAGGCCGGCTCACGCACATGGGTGCTCCCGGGGATCGACCCCATCCACTACGTCTTCCCCCGTCCGTACGCGACGACGCTGAGCGCCGCCTACGCGAGCCAGGGCGCGCGAGAGAGCGCGTTGGCGATCAACCATGCGACGCAGTTCCACGTGCGCCGCCGCGTGGAGCTCCCTCCGAAGGCATCGATCGCGCGCCTCCCGGGCCCGTTCGAGGGCAAGGGCCCGCTCCTCGCGGCGCAGCGGAAGATCTCGGTGGCGGGCAGCACGATCGAGGAGGACTTCACCCTCGACCTGACGACGGGCACGATCCCGAAGGACAAATACGACGCCTTCGTGACCGAAACCCACCGCACCGACGACGCCTTCAGGGCCAGCACCCACATCAAGCCCCCCACCCCGTAGAGAGCCCATTTTTCACACGGAAGCTCGGAAACTCGGAATGTTGTTGGAGGCACACCCCGGCGTCGGTGAGGCGAAGGTAGGTGACGACCTGTGCGACGTGAACGTCGAGGAGAGCGTCGATCGCCTTGATCTCGAGCACGACGCGGCGCGCGACGAAGATGTCGAGTCGGTACGCCTCCGGGATGGTCAGCCCTTTGTAGACCAGGGGAACAAAAACCTGCCGCTCGCACGGAACCCCGCGCTCGACGAGCTCATGGTGAACGCACGCCTCATACGTGCTCTCGAGCAACCCGGGCCCGAGGCGCGTATCGACCTCCATGCAGGCCCCGAGAATTTCCTGCGTCAGGTCATTGATCGGGCCCTCGGCCATGCGACTCACGCATGGTCCGTCGGCCGTGGTTCGGCACCCGTTGCCCGACAAAACAAACTTCCGAGCTTCCGCGTGAAAAATGGGGACGCTAAGGCGGCGACGGCGTTGCTGGACGCGCCGCTGGCCTCAAATTAGGGTGGCGGTATGAGCGGGCACTCCAAATGGGCGACGATCAAGCGCGCGAAGGGGGCGACTGACGCCAAGCGCGCCAAGATCTTCACGAAGCTGATCAAGGAGCTCAACGTCGCGGCGAGGATGGGCGGCGGGGATCCCGCGAACAATGCGCGCCTGCGCAAGGCCATCTCGGAGGCCAAGGCGAAGTCCATGCCTGGCGACACGATCAAGAACGCGGTCAAGCGCGGCACCGGCGAGATGGAAGGCCAGGCGATCGAAGAGGTCGTCTACGAGGGCACCGGCCCCAACGGCACCCTCTTCCTCGTCGAGGGCGCGACCGACAACCGGAACCGCACCGTCGCCGAGATCCGGAAGATCTTCGAGAAGAACAACGGCAACCTCGGCGGCGCCGGCGTCGCGTTGTGGGCCTTCGATCGCAAGGGCCTCATCACGCTCGAAAAGGCGGTCGCAAACGAGGACCAGCTGATGGAGATCGCGGTCGGCGGGGGCGCCGAGGACTACACCGATGAAGGCGAGACCTGGACGGTCACCACGCCGCCCGAGGCGCTGCAAGTCGTGCTCGACGCGCTCGAGGCCGGCAAGCTCGCGGTGAAGGCGTCGCAGCTCGCGTTCATCCCGAAGAACAAGAAGCTCGTCTCGGGGCGTGACGCCGAGGTCCTGATCAACCTCGCCGAGATCCTCGACGACCACGACGACGTGGCGCACGTCTATTCGGACTTCGATATCTCGGACGAAGACCTCGCGAAGATCACGTGACGTCGCCGAGCGCGGGCATCACGGTGCTCGGCCTCGATCCGGGCACGCGCCACTTCGGGTGGGGCGTCGTCGAGCGCCGCGGGACGCGGATCATCCACGTTGCCCACGGGATCGTGCACACCGACGAGAAGACGTCGATCGCGGGCGCGACCTCGACGTCGGGTGGCGGCGAATCGGGCGACTCGACGTCTTCGAGCGGCTCGAACGGCGGAGGCGGCGGCATGGGATGTTAGCGGTGGCGAGGATCCGCGTGAATCCGGTGCCGAGCCCCGGAGGCATAGGCTCCTGACGACTGGACGCCGCTGAGCCGCCTCGTCCCCTGACTCACCTCGCGGGATTGCGCGCGCTTCGCCACGCGAGCACCCAGTGCCGTTGACTCTCGCTCGACGAGTCGACGACGTGGGCGACCAACTTCCCGCTCCTGCCGA
>JANXVA010000125.1 GCA_025351875.1 Myxococcales bacterium
GTAGACGGCGTTGCCATCCTTGAGAACCGCACTCGCTGGACTGCTGCCGTCCGTCACATAGTTCTGCGTTCCGCTGCTGTCTACCTTCTGCGTTCGTAGATCGTCGCCGTTGTAAGCGAACGCGTTGCTGCCTCCTCGGGCGCCACCGAGGACGCCTTCCAGGAGCAGGTCGGGGCGTGGTTCCAGCAGTGGACCACGCTCGGGCTCATCAGCCGCGTCGAGCTCGCGCGTTGACCCGCACCCGCACGCGCGTCACTTCGCGCCGGCGTCGCCCTTGCCGAACGTCTTCGGGTGGAAGTTGAACGGGTAATTCGCGCGAGTCTCGAAGCCGCCCTTGCTCGGGGCGAATTTGATCTTCTTGATGATGTCGACGATGCACGCGCCCACGGTGGGCTCGTTGATCGACGACTTCGAGGAGTCGACCGAGGCGTCGCTGACGGCGCCCGTGGGGTCGATCACGAACTTCACCGTGAGGTCGCCCTCGATGCCCGGATGATCCTTGAGGCCCTTGTCGTAGCAAGCGCGCGCCTCGTCGCGACGCGCCATCACGATCGTCTGGATATCCTCGCGCTTCCGCCCGGGCTCCTGGCTGTGCCCCGCGCCGGCCTTCGGGCCTGCGTCGCCCTTGGTCTCGATCTCGGTGTGGCTCGAGCTGCCGAGCTTCGCGCCCTGGAGCTCACCGCCATCGGGGAGCGCCGTCGTCGTGGTCGTCCCGCCGCTCGCTCCGCCGGAGCTCACGGCCCCCGAGCTCGCGCCCGTCGCGTTGCCGCCGCCGCTCGAAGCGGCGCCTTCCGTCGGCGAGGTTCCTTCGCCCGGCGACTTGGCGTCACCGGCGGGCTTGCCGCCTCCGCATGCAACCGTCAGACAGAGCGACGCCGACAGGACGGAGAGCGCGAGGAAGAGGCTTTTTTTGCGGCTTTGGAGGGGGCGCATGACCACAGACGGTATCCGATTTGAACGGGATCTCTAGCCTTGTGAAGTAACATCGGCTCCGGTCACGCCTCGCGGCACGTCGCGGATCTCCCGGCGTGGCGCGCCGACCGCTGCCGTGCTTCGTTCTCTCCTGGAGTGTGCTGGTAAGTGCCCGCCGACGACCGCCCCAGCCCCGCGACGGGCAACGCCCAAGCAGGCCTCGGTCGGTGTGGCAGCTACGAGCTGCTCGTCGAGATCGCAGCAGGCGGCATGGCGACCGTCTACCTGGCGCGCAAGGCCGCGGGGCGTGACGCGCCGCTGGTGGCGGTCAAGCGTCCGCATCGGCATCTCGCCTCCGAAAAGGCGTTCCTCACGATGCTCGTCGACGAGGCGCGGCTCGCGTCCTCGATCCAGCACGACAACGTGGTGAAGGTCCGCGAGCTCGGCTTCGACAACGGCGAGCCGTTCATCGTGATGGACTACGTCGAGGGCGCCTCGCTGGCGGATGTCAGGAGGGAGCTCTCGGTCGCCGGCCGGGCGATCGACCCGCGCTTTGCGGTTCGCATCGGGCTCGATGCGCTGGCCGGGCTGCAAGCTGCGCACGTCCTCCATGACGACAAGGGCAAGCCCCTCGGCATCGTCCACCGTGACGTGTCGCCCCACAACCTCCTCATCGGCTGCGACGGGAGCGCGAGGCTCACGGACTTCGGCATCGCGAAGGCCGCCGACCGTGTGCAGACTACACGTACTCACGAAGTGAAGGGAAAGCTCGCCTACCTGGCGCCTGAGCGCATCGACAAGCGTCGCCTGTGCACGGCACAGAGCGACGTCTTCTCGATGGCGGTCGTGCTGTGGGAGTGCATCGCAGGGCGCCGGCTGTTCCGCGGCGACGAGGCGATCGAGACGCTCCAGGAGGTGATTTCGGGCCCGATTCCGTCGCTCCGCCGCATCGGCGCGCCGATCCCGCAGGCGCTCGACGACACCATCCTGCGCGGCCTCTCCCGCGATCTCGAGACCCGCTACAAGACGGCCGCGGAGTTCGCCGATGCGTTGCAGCACGCCGCGGGGGGCAGGCCCAACATCGCGACTCCGGCCGAGGTCGCGTGCCTCGTGGAGGCGCTCTTCGGCGAGCGGCTCCGTGTGCGTCACGCGAACATCCGCGATGCGCTCCACGACGGCAGCGACGTCGAGCACGTCCTCGAGGTCTCCGGCCTGAACCGGCGCCCCGAACCGACACCTTCGATGCGCGAGCGCGACAGGCTCGCGATCCAGAACATCGCTCCGCCTGCGCCGAGCGCTCGTTACTCATTTGGCAACGCCTCGGAGAACCTCCTGCGCAAGGGCGCGCGCTTCGCGTCGCCGCGCGTGCGCCTCGTCGCGCTCGGTGCGGTCGGGCTCTTGGGGCTCGCCGTTCTCGTGGGCGTCCTCACGCGCAGCGGGGCGCCCGATCCGCTTACCAGCGCAGCGCCGATCATCCGGCGCGTGATCGTCCCACTTCCGTTCTCCGCGAAGCACGTGACGTTCGACGACCAGTCGCGCGATCTCACTCCGCCCACCGACGTCGCCGCCTTCGACGTTCCGCGCGAGAGCGGCGCGCGCCATCGCATCACCGCGCTCGCCGTCGACGGTTCGAAGGCCGAAGCCTACGTGCGTGAGGCCGAGGGCGTCGCTCGTCCCGAGGGGCCGGGGTTCACGATCGAGCCGCTGGAGACCTATGCGGACGAGGCGCAGGGCACGCCAATCGCAGACGGCAACCTCCTCGAGCTGCCGCCCACGAAGAACGGCGTGAAGCGCGTGGTCAAGCCACGCTCGGGCGCCTCACGCGCCGCCCGGGACGCCGCCGCGAGCGCGTCTGCGGAGGCTCCGAAGCCGATCGGCACCGTGAAGGACGGGTTCACCAAGCTCCGATGATGCGTCGTCGCCCCGTTGCCGCACGTCTGGTGGTCGCGCTTCTCGTGGCGGTCGTCGCCTCGTGCCGCGAGGACCCCGCGGCGGTCGAGAAGTGCACGAACATCCCGGCGGGCGGATGTCCCCTCTCGCACGGCGTCGCCTGCGAGGATCCCACCTGCGACGCACTCTATGCGTGCCGCGCCGGCAACGTCTGGGAGCTCGACCGCAGGTGTCCCCCTCACGAGGCCGGCGCACAGCGCGAGGCCTCGACGGATGCCGAGGTCGATGCATCGCGACCTTTCGACGCGAGCGCGGACGCTCCGCCCGGCGCGAGCGGCGGACCGGGCTGCGGTCCACTCCAATCGCCCGACTGCTCGCTGGGGTTCGCGCTCGCGTGCCCTTCGGGGTGCTGCGGCTGCGAGGACCTCTACGTCTGCGAGAACGGTGGCTGGAGCTACTGGGCTACGTGCAAGTGAGGCCCTAACCCGCCTTCAGGAACGGCTCCCACTCCTGGTATTTCGTCGCGGTGCCGAGGAGGATCTGGGCCGTCATCGACCACTTCGGTCGGAACGGACGGCGCGCGAGGCGCATGTTCGCCTCCTCGGGCGTCTTCCAGCCCTTTCGAAGGTTGCACACGCGACACGCCGTCACGAGGTTCTCCCAGGTGTCGGCGCCTCCGCGCGATCGCGGCATCACGTGGTCGATGTTGAGCTCGCGGAGCGGCGGCTGCTTCCCGCAGTACTGGCACTGGTGCGCGTCGCGAAACATGAGGTTCCGGCGCGTGAGACGGACGGTGACCCGCGGCGTGCGATCGTACCGATCGAGATGCAGGACGCGCGGCACACGGAGCGCGCCTCCGACGATAGGCAGCGCGTCGTCGGCGGCGCGAACGGGCAGCATGCGCCAGAGGTCGAAGTCATACTCCTCGCCTGCTTCGTCGAGCGCTCGTGCCGAGCCGCCATAGAGGAGAACGAAAGCGCGCTTCGCGGTCGTCAGCTGGACGGGCGCGAACACGCGATTGAGGATCAGAACCGGCTTCGAGAGGACTTCGCTCATGAGACAGTCCGCAGCCTCGCCGCGGCCTTCTGTCAGTGTAGCACCGCGTCGAGGAGGGTGTGGATCCCCCCAGATCCAAGGCGAAACACGATATTCCGTCACTCCTCGACGGGAACGAACGGGGGGCCACGGGGGTTGCTCGTACGGATGAGCAAGGATGACTTTGACCCTCCGTGCGTCGGGGCTACCCTCGTGGGGTCCATGAGCGATGACAACGACGACGAGCCGAAGGCCGTCCCCGATCCTTCTCCGAGTGAAGGCGCGCTTGCCGTGCCGGTCGGGCGTCGCCGCGACCGCAACGAGGAGGAGGACGACCCCGAGGCCTCCCGCAAGCGACTTCTCTTGCTCGTTCCGCTCGTCATGGCGGCCGCCGCGATCGTCGCCCTCGTGCTCGTCGACATGCAGGACAAGGGCACCTACTCGAAGGACGTCGACGTCCTCATCGCCGAGAAGGCGAAGTTCATCGGCAAGCCCGTCCGCGTCGAAGGAAGCCTCGTCCACGGGTCGCTCGTGAAACGCGAGACCCCCTGCGAGTACCGTTTCACGATCGAGAAGAACGGCGTCGAGGTCCCCGTCCGCTACGCCAAGTGCATCGTGCCGGACACGTTCCGCGACATGCCAGGCGTCGATGTGGGCGTCACAGTGGAGGGCGAGCTCCGGCCCGACAGCTCCCTCGAGGCGAGCGCGGTGCTCGCGAAGTGCCCGAGCAAATACGAGATGAAGGACAAGGCCTCGAAGGGCGAGGCCGCGCCGCACGCCAACGTGGCAGGGCCGGGGACGGCGCCGACGTCTCTCTGATAAGCTTTCCCGCGTGAGCGGGCCCGTCTACTGGATCGAAGCGTTCGCCGCGCAGCGCGGGCTGCGTTACGAGGCGGATGCCGACGAGCGATGGCTGCGTGCGTGGGAGCCCTACACGACGCTGAAGGTGCCGATTCGCTACGAGCATGCGCTCCACGCGACGGGCGGCACCGGGAGCCTCAGCATCGCTCGCGCCGTCGTCGAGCTGCCGCCTCCTCCGGCGCCCGCGCTCCAGGTGCCCAACGAGGTCGGAACCTGGATTGCGATCGTCCAGGACGTTCGGATGACCGCGAAGGCGGCGACCACGAGCGACTTCGGCGGTGTCTTCGGCGAGCCGCTGGAGCTCGCGTCGATGGTCCGTCAACCGAGCGGTGACTCGGCGTTCGACCACGTTTTTGCCTCGTTCGCGGAGAGCGCCGAGCAGCTTGGCCGCGCCCTCACGCCGAGCATTCGCAAGCTCCTGCTCGGATGGCGAGTGCCTGTCCACGCCGAGTTCCGACCCGGCGGATTCGTGCTCGCTCCCGTGTCGCTCTCGGCGGACGAGAAGGGGCTCGCGTGGATGCTGAACGCCGTCCACCTGTTCGGTGAGAAGGCAACGAAGCTGGCAACGTAGCTGGGCGATCCCGTATGCTACGGCCGTCCGCGTCGGCCCAGCCGACCCCTTCGGGATTCATCATGCGCGCACACCAGCTTGTCATCGCCTCCAGTCTCTTCGCCCTCGCCGTCGTGGCGCTGCCTGCTCGCGAGGCGCACGCCCAGTCGTCAGGCGCGGCGCCCTATCCGGCGGCCTGTAATGCAGCCACGGTGACCCAGAGCGAGAGCGAGCGCGCGCACACGATCTACCAGGCCGGCAAGGTCCAGTACGACGACAAGAACTACGACGCCGCGATCGTCCAGTTCCGCGACGCGTACAAGCGCGACTGCTCGAAGCACGATCTGCTGATCATCATCTCGCGCGCGTACGAGCTGAAGGGCGACAAGGTCGAGGCGCTCAGGGCACTCGAGACGTTCGTCGAGCGTGTCCCTGGCTCGCCCGACATCATGACGCACCGGAACGGCATCGACTCGCTGAAGAAGCAGATCGCTGCGCAGCCGCCGCCTCCTCCTGCAGCGGGCCCCGTCACCGCGCCTCCGACGGAGGTTCGCGAGCACACCATCCCGCCGTGGATCGTCGTCGGAGCGGGCGGCATCGCGATGATCGTCGGCATCGTCGTCATCGCGACGGCTCCGACGGCGCCGGAAGGCTGCAGCGCGAGCAGCGAGATCTGCACGAGGCTTGCGGGCGAGGATGCAAAAGCCTTCGCGAAGCGACAGGACACCGCTGGAAAAGCCAAGAACCAGCCCGTCTACGGCGGGATCACGATCGGCGGCGGCGCCGTGCTCGTCGTCGGCGGTCTCCTCTGGCACTTCCTCGAGCCGACCGGGCCCGTCGAGAAGACGGGCAGCCTGAAGCCGAAGCTCAGCCCCCAGGTCGCGCCCGGTTTCGCCGGGATGTCGCTGGGCGGTTCCTTCTAAGGCTCCTCGCGAGGGGCCTCGGCATGCCTTCCGCGATCCTGTCGGCGCGGCACGACGCAGGCGGCGAGCTCTTCCTCGTCTCGCTCGACGTGGGCGACGAGGTCGCACGCGCGTACACGACGCCCGGGCAGTACGTCGAGGTGAAGATCGCGAGCGGCAAGGGTTACTTCGTCCTTGCGAGCGAAGTCGGAGATGCGCCGTGGCAGCTCCTCGTGAAGAACGCCGGCGACGCTGCCGACGCTCTCGTGACGCTTCCGCTGGGTAGCGCGCTCGAGGTCATCGGCCCGCTGGGCGCAGGCTTCTCCACGTCGCGAATGGAGTCCCGGCATGTGGTGATCGCGGTGGTCGGGAGTGCGCTCGGCGTCGCGCGTCCCGTCCTCGGCCGTCGTATTCGCGATGGCGTGGCGGCGAGCACCCATCTCTTTCTCGGCGTGCGCGCGCCGACCGACGTCCCCATCCTGAGCGAGGTCGAGCGCTGGGCTGAGCAGGGGGTGCGTGTCGTGCTCTGTCTCTCGCGCAGCGAGCTCGACCATCATCCCGAGGTCGCCAAGCGCGCGCGCCGTGTCGCCGGATACGTTCAGAATGCGCTCGTGAGGGCCCTCCAGGCCGGCGATGTCCCCCACGGGACGCTGGTCATCGCGGCCGGCCCCGACGCCATGCTCGCCGAGCTGCGCGCCCTCGGCCGCGGGACGAGCCCATCGGAAGGCGCCGTGCTCGCCGCCCCGAGCATCGAGGTTCTCACCAACGTCTGACGGCTGCCGGGCGTTCCATCTTCTCGACGGTAGCGCCGTCGGGTAGCCTCTGGTGCGATGGAAAGCGGTTCCGAGCTGCCGAAGGGCGGAGTGCGCCAGGGCGGGAAAGAGGAGCTGCGGGCGTCGCTGCTGAAGACCTACCTGCTCCGGATCCGATCGGAGAAGGGCGAACGAGAGGTCCGTACCATCCTCGCCAACGCTGGCATCGACCCGGCGATGATCGACAATGAGACCGGCTGGATCAGCACCCTCGCGGCGAAGAAGGCTCTGCGCGGCATCGGTGAGCTCCTGGGGATGGATGCGCTCCGACTGCGCGGCGAGTGGGTCACGAACGCCGAAGCGCTGGGCGCGCTCGTCCGGATGCTCCGCTCCGCGGAGGAGCCCATCGACGCTTACGAATACCTCGCCGAGAACGCTCGCGAGGTCACGCGCGTCGGCACCTGGGAGCTCGCCGTCCTCTCCGAGCCCGACGACAAGGACGCGAAGGAGAAGAAGGGCGCGGACTCCGGCTCGAGCACGAAGAGCGGTCCCGCGTCGATCGCGCCGCCCTCGCGCGACATCGATGGCAAGTCGAAGCGAACCAAGGCGGAGAAGGCGCGCGTCCGCGCCGTTCGGCTCGTGTACCGCCCGCGCACCGACGGCTACGACGAGCCCGAGAAGGTGGACGTCCCGACCGAGGTGCTCTTCTGCGCGGCGCGCGAGGGCGAGCTCGCCGGCTTGCCGCGCATCTGGGGCCTCCCCGACGCACGCGTGAAGCACGAGACCTGTCTCGCGAAGGGCGACGACGCGTGCACCTACCTCGTCGAGTGGGACCTCCCCGCGACGAAGAGCATGACGGCGATGGCGGCGGGCTCTGCGGCGCTCGTCACTGGCCTCGCAGTCGGCGTTCCCGGCGGCCTCATCGCCGGCGGTCTCGGCGCCGTGCTCGCCGGTGCGCTGGGCGCGGGCATCGCGCGCATGTGGGAGACGGGCAAGCGCGACGGCGCGTCGCGCACGTTCGAGAAGAACCGCATCGCGGCGCTCGAGCGAGGCCTCGATCTCAAGGGCGAGGCCACGAGCACGGCGATCCCTGGTGAGCTCACCGGCACGGTCCTCGGCGGCAAGTACCGCATCGGGAAGAAGATCGGCTCAGGCGGCATCGGCGTGGTCTACGCGGCCGAGCACACCACGCTCGGCCACGAGGTCGCCGTGAAGGTGCTCCGCGGCGCTGCCGCAAAGGACGGGGGCGAGATCGCACGCCTCCGTCGCGAGGCCTACATCCAGGTCCACATCGACCATCCGAACGTCGCGCGCGTCCACGACCTCGACCAGATGCCCGACGGCTCCATGTACGTCGTCATGGAGCGCCTCAATGGTCGCTCCCTCGCCGACAAGCTCTCGCGTGAGCACATCATCGCGCCCGGCTTCGCGATCCCGGTGTTCATCGGCGTCTGTCGCGCGCTCGCGGCGGCGCACAAGAAGGGCGTCGTTCATCGCGACCTCAAACCCGGCAACGTCTTCCTCTGCGACGATGCGCCCGCGAAGGTCCTGGACTTCGGAATGAGCAAGCTGACGAGCGCCGAGTCGCTCACCCAGGCTGGCTACACGCTCGGCACCCCCGAGTACATGGCACCGGAGCAGTGCATCGGTGCGAACGTCGTCGCCCAGACCGACCTCTACGCGTTCGGCGTGCTCATGTACGAAGCGCTCACCGGTGAGCTGCCCATCATCGCGCAGAGCCGTCGCGAGCTGCTCGATCTCCATCAGCGCCAGATCCCCGTGCCGATGAGGCAACGCCGCGCCGACCTGGACATCCCCGACGCGCTCGATCAGGTCGTCATGAAGTGCCTGAAAAAGCGGATCAACGACCGCCCGAAGAGCGCCGAGGAGCTCGAGGCGATGCTTGCGGCCATCCCGCTCGAAGGCCTGCCGACGAGCTACGCCTCGCGCCCGAAGCGCGCGCAACCGGCGCCGCCGATCAACCAGGACTCAGGCACGATCCCGGCGCTCACGAGCGAGCCGCCCCCGAAGCCGCCCGCGCCCTGAGCTCGCAGCGCCTCGCTCGAGCCATCAAGACGGTCGCGCAGACGCGCCCTGCGCCCCGCTCAGCGAAGGACCCACACCAGGCCGGCGATGCTTGCGGCGATCACACCGACCGCCAGCGTGACGACGAGCACGTCGGTCATCGTCCACCCCTTCCGCGGTCGCGCTATGCGCGTCATCTGCGAGGTATCGGCGGCGATCTCCGCGATCGGCGCGGTGCCGGCGAGCGAGCCAGGCGTCACCGAAGCTGGGCCGCGTGTCGATGATGGGCCGCGCGTGGAGGAGGACGCGGGCGCCGATGGCGCGACGGGGTCGGGGTCGGGCTCGCGGACTGGCGACGCCGGTATGTCATCCGCTCGCATCGCCTCGTCGGCCGCGGCCTCGAGCTCCGCGAGAGCGGCGCTGACGGGCTCGTCGAGCGCCAGCACCGTGATGCCGATGCGCGCCATGGTAGGCGCGCGCCACACGACGTCGCGGTCGGGAGCGAGCTTCGATTCTCCGAGATAGACGCCGTTTCGTGAGCTCATGTCGCGGAGGAGGATCTGCCCGCCACGGCGCGCGACCACGGCGTGCTCGCGCGACGAGTCGGCATCGGCCAGCGGCAGGTCGCACGTCTCGGCGCGACCGATGACGTAGGCACGACCTTCCTCGGAGAGCCGGATCTCCTCGCCGATGTCCGGCCCCTCGGCGACACGCACCTTCGCGACCGTGTCGTCACCCACGGCATCCATCGCGCGCTGGACGAGTGCGAAAGCGAGGTCTCGCGTCGCAAGGCCCAAGTCCGGCGTGGCGGTCTTCTGTCCGATGACGAGCTCGAGCCAAACGCGGCCGACGCGCACGAGATCGCCTGATTTGACGGCTCGTGGCGACTGCGGATTCAGCCGCACGCCGCCGACCCAGGTACCGTTGGTGCTTGCCTCGTCGACGATCGCGTAGTCACTTCCGGTCGCGCGAATCGTCGCATGCCTCGTGCTCACGCTGGGATCGGGCAGGCGAACGTCGCTACCACCGCCGCGACCGATGACGATGCGCGAGCCATCGAACGTCAGCGAAGGCTCGGCGCCGCCGCTGGCGCCGCTCACCGTTCGAACCACGACGGTTACGGGCACTAGGTCGCCGGAATGCTCTTGAGCGTGGGGCGATAGTCGTTCGCCGCGCGCTCGACCCACTTGATCACGTCGACCGCGACATCGCGACCTTCGTGCTGGCTCAGCTGTTGGATACCCGTCGGCGACGTCACGTTCACCTCGGTGAGCTTCCCGCCGATGACGTCGAGGCCCACGAAGATGAGGCCGTCCTGCTTCAAGCGCGGCGTGACGTCGGCCACCATGGCGAGCTCCTGGGGAGAGAGCGTGTACTTCTCGACGCTGCCGCCCACGTGGATGTTCGAGCGGAAATCGTCCTTCCGCGGCACGCGGTTGATCGCGCCGAGGACCTCACCGTCGAGCACGATGACCCGCTTGTCGCCGTTCACGACGTCCGGGAGAAACTCCTGGACCATCGCCAGGCGCCTGCCCTCGTCCGTCACGATCTGGATGATCGCGCGGGCGTTTTTGTCGTCGGGCGAGAGCATCATCACGCCCGAGCCGCCGGCGAGATCGAGCGGCTTGATGACGCCACGACCGCCGACCTCCTTCACAAACGCGAGGATCTGTTCCTCGCTCGACGTCACGACGGTGCGCGGCATGTGCTTCGCAAAGTTGAGCGCGTAGAGCTTCTCGTTGGCGTCGCGGAGGCCGCGCGGATCGTTCATGATCACGGTGCGCCCGCGAACGCGCTCGAGCATCAGCGTCGCGTAGAGGTAGGGCGTGTCGAAGGGGGGATCCTTGCGGATGAAGACCGCTTCGACGTCGGCCAGCCGAACGTCCTCTCCGGCGCCGAAGACGGCGTGCGGCGGCGTGTCGCTAACCCGTAGCGGGCGGACCCGTGCATAGACGTCGCCGTTCTTCACGAAGAGGTCGCGGAGCAGGCAGTGGAGCGACTCGTGGCCTCGTCCCTGCGCCGCGCGCTGGAACGCAAAAGTCGTGTCCTTGTCGGGCAGAACGCCCTCCATCGGATCCATCACGTAGACGAACCGCATGTGCGAATTTCCTCGAGGACCAGCCTAGTGCGGAGGCGTGGCCCTTCCAAGGGGCGGATCGCGATCTTGGCTCGTCAGTCGCCGCGATCGACGATGGCCATGAGGCTCGCAGAGCTCTCCGGGTCCATGTCGCTCGCCATCGCATAGCCGACGCCGGCGTGCTGGGTGACGGCGATCGAGTAACCATCGGCGCGACCCGTACGGACCTCGGAGGTGCCCACGGCGCGCGGCGCGAGGTGCGCGCCGCCGATCTGGACCTTGGCCGGGTCGTAGACGAACACGGTTACGCGCTGCATGGCGCCGTTACCCTGCTGAACCTCGTACTGCAGCATCGCTGCACGCTCACCGCCCTGAACGGGCAGGAGACGAGCGCCGACGAACCGGGCGCTCTGCCCGCCCTGCTGCGGGAAATTCGGTACGTGAACCGGCACGCCCACGTACCGCTCGAACTGGCGGACCTGCTTCGGATCCTGCTGCTCCGGCGGAAGCGGATGCTTGTGCTGCGCGACGAAGCCGCGGAGCAGGTCGTCACTCAGGCCGGCGGGGACCATCGTGTCGCCCGAGCCTTGCGCGACGGGCTGCTTGCTCGCCGCACCCCACGCCATCACGAGCGCCGCTGCGCTTGCGAGCGGGAGCATCGTGCGCCAGTGGCGAAGCATCGTCGGCCGACGACCTGCGCTGCTCGCACGGCCGCGCTGCTCGAACGACGCATCGAGGGAGGAGTCGGTCCCGAGCTCGGCGTGCGTCTCCGCGGCGAGTGCGAGGTCCGCACCGCTCTCGCGAACGGACTGCCGTGCGCTCTCGCCCGCCATCGCGGCGAGCATGCGTGTCCGGACGTCGTCCGGTGCGGTCGTCTTCACGGCCTTCTTGAGGGAGCCACGCAGTGCGCGGTCGAGGGCGAGGCGCTCGCGACAAATCTCACACGTCCCGATGTGGTCCTCCACCTCGAGCGTCCGCACGGCATCGAGCTGGCCATCGAGGTGCGCCCCGAGCAAGAGGCTCACCTCTTTGCAAGGCTGCTGCGCTACGGCGGACATTCTCAGGCGGCTCCCCTCTTCTTTGCACGGAACGCCGCGAGGTCCGCGGGGACCTCGTCACGTGTCTTCACTTCGCGTGCTTCGGACATCGGCTCGCCCTTCACGATACCGAGTGCGAGGGCGTGATTGTAGAGAGATCGCTGGAGGAGCTTCCGCCCGCGGTGGAGGCGGCTCATCACGGTGCCGATCGGGCATCCCATGATCTGGGCGATTTCCTCGTAGCTGAACTCCTCGACGTCACACAGGATCACGGCGATCTTGAAGTCGGTCGGGAGCGCGTCGAGCGCCCGCTGGACCTCGCCTTCGACGATGGGCTGGAGGGCCTGCGCCTCGGGGTCGCGAAGGTGGCGCATGGTCGAAGCGCTGACCCAGCCGTCGACCAGCGGATCGGCGTCCGGTCCCTCGAGGATCGAGCGCTCCAGACCGCCGCGACGGTACTTGTTGATGAAGGTGTTGGTGAGGATCCGGAAGAGCCAGGCCTTCAGGTTCGTACCGGCGTGGAACTGGTCCCGCGCCCGCATCGCCTTCAGGAGGGTGTCCTGGACGAGGTCCTCGGCCTCCGACGGGTTGCGGGTGAGCTTGCAGGCCACCGCGTAGAGCGCGTCGAGGTGCCCGACGGCTTCCTCAGCGAACCCATCGATTTGCTTCGGTTTAACGGAGGCCAGCGGACCGGGGGGAGGGGGCGAGGACGAGCTCATCGGGGTTCAGCGGGCCTTTCTCGGTCAGTGCAACACCGACGTTAAGGCTGCTATTCCGAAGATCTAGCAGGACAATTTGACAATCGGTTCGCACACTTGGGCGAACCAGTCGGGGGGAGTAGCCCCCTGCCCAAAGACCTACAGCTTGTGGTCGTTCGAGCGGTCGCTCGCGATCGATGCGAGCTTCGCCTCGAGCTCCTCGATGCGCGTGTTGAGCCGCTTCACTTCGTGCTGGAGCTGCTGCCACGGGAGGATGTTCGGGACGACGGCCTTCACGCGCTCGTCGATCTTGTGCTGCCACTCCTCGAACGTGCCCTTGGCCTGATCGACGAGGCTCTGCTTCGAAGTACCGTCCGCGGGCGTGCCGTTGTCCGTGCGCACGGGCTCAGCGGACGTCGCCCCCTCGGCGGTCTCGGACCCAGGCTTCGGCGGCTCGCTCTTGCCACTGCCGGGGATGAGGCGGCCGATCGGGCCTTCTCGCAGGTCGCTCAGCACCTTCTCGGTCCGCTGGTGGATCAGCTCTTTCAACGTCTGGAGGGGGACGTTGCGGCTCGACGCCTTCTGCTTCTGTTCCTCGTAGATGATCTGCGCGAGGGTGACCTCGGTGAGGTCCTCCTTCGAGTTGTTGTCGATGATCTGCACCTCTTCACCGGTGCGAACCATCTCCGCGATCTGGAGCAGCGTGACGTAGCGGCTGTCCTTGGTGTCGTAGAGCTTCCGGTTCGAATACCGCTTGATGATTCGACGCGGTTTCTCCGCGGCGGCTTGCGCGGCTGTCGTCGCGGCGTCGGATTGGGGCTTAGTATCCACGGGAGCTCCTGCCCTCGAAGATACATCAACGCGCCGCGGCGAGCAGCCTTCTCGACGCGCCGCCCCAGAGGCCTAGAACGTGCGAGATCGCCTTTCGCTCCGCAAGGTTACCGCGGGCTACTCCCCTGTCCCGAGCTCAGCCGACGCGCCGCCCAAGAGCCAGCTGAACGACGTCGACCTGGTGGTCGCCGCGGGCGAGCTCGTCTGCGTCCTCGGACCGAACGGGGCCGGAAAGACCACCCTCGTCCGCGTCGCCTCCGGGGTGCTCGGGGTCACCACGGGTGACGTGCAGCTCCTCGGGCGCGACGTCGCGTCGCTGACGCGGGCCGAGGTCGCGCGCGGCCTGGCGGTCGTCGAGCAGCAGCAGGAGCTCTCGATGGGCTTCACGGTCCGCGAGGTGGTCGCGATGGGGCGCGCGCCGCATCAGGGCGCATGGATGCGTCCGACAGAGAGCGACGAGGTCATCATCGCCGAGGCCCTCGAGCGCTGCGACCTCGTCTCGCTCGCGAAGCGCCCCGCCCGCGCGCTCAGCGGCGGCGAGCAGAAGCGCGTCGCGATCGCGCGCGCGCTGGTGCAGGAGCCGAAGGTGCTCCTCCTCGACGAGCCAGGCGCATTCCTCGACGTCCGTCACCAGCTCGATCTCTACGAGCTACTCGCGAGCGAGGTGAAGGGCCGCGAGCTCGCATGCCTCGTGGTGATGCACGACCTCAACGTCGCCGCTCAGTTCGCGGATCGCGTCGTTCTCATGAAGGACGGCCGCGTCGTCGCCGCAGGAAAAGTCGACGAGGTCATGACCTGGAAGACGCTGAAGGAGACCTTCGACGCCGACCTCTATTGCGGCGTCAACGAGCTCACTGGAGCCCGTTTTTTCCTGCCCATGAGGGCCCCGAGAGCGACTCAGGCGGTGTGACTCCGGCGAGGGCTCTCGAAGCCGCGGAGCTCAGAGCACCTGACGGACGAGGCGCTCGAGGTCCGCGTCGCTGGTCACGCCGTGGCGGATCGCGACCATCTTCCCCTCCTTCGAGATCACGATGAGCGTGGGGAGGTTGTCGACGCGGTACTTGTTCGCGATGGCGTTCCCCTCGTCGTAGACGATGGGGAACGAGAGGCCCTTCT
This sequence comes from Myxococcales bacterium, assembly GCA_025351875.1. Taxonomy (GTDB): domain Bacteria; phylum Myxococcota_A; class Polyangia; order Polyangiales; family Polyangiaceae; genus Labilithrix. The sequence goes on from JANXVA010000125.1 coordinate 14,687, forward strand.
TGGCCGCGTACCGCGCGGCGAGCCCCTCGGCGTCGCTCGTGTTCACGCCGATCACGACGAGGCCCTTGTCCTTGAAGCGCTGGGCGAGCCCGTTGACGATCGGTGCCTCGGCCTGACAGGGGCCGCACCACGTCGCCCAGAAGTCGAGCACGACGGGATGGCCGCGGAGCGCGCTCATCGTCATCGTCTTCTGCGTCGGGTCGGGGGCGTTCGCGACGACGTTGGCGGTGAAGTCCGGCGCCTCTTCGGTACCGGTCGCCTTGCCGCAGCTCTGCGTGGCGCGCGGCACGAACGCGAAGCCCGCGGCGAGCGCCACGATCACGAGCGTCATCCGGAGGGTGTGCGCGCGCTCGGCAGCCGCCGTTCCGCCCGAAGGTGCTACCGACTCCGCCATGTCCATTTCATAGCGCAGATCGCTAGGAGGGGGGATCGACCGTCTCGACGCCCTGTTTTTTCGCTCGCTCGCGCGCTTCCTTGGCCGCCTCCGCGATCGCGAGGACCTTCAGGCCGGGCAGCCGGAGCACGAACCGCGCGCCGCCGAGACGACGGCTCGTGGTCGCCTCGATCTCCCCGCCGTGCTCCACGACGACCTTCTTCACGATCGCGAGTCCGAGGCCGGTGCCATCTGCCTTCGTCGTGAAATAAGGGTCGAAGATACGGCCACGCACCGAGTCGGCGATGCCCGGTCCGTCGTCCTCGACGACGATGCGCGCGCCCTCGCCCTCTGGCTCGGCGCTCACGACGACGTGGCCCAGGACCCGGTTCATCTCGGCGTCGATGTCGGCGCCAGGCGACGACTTTCGCTTCTGTGCATCGCGGATCGCCTGCACCGCATTGCGCACGAGGTTCACGAGGACGCGCCGGAGCATCTGGCGATCGATCGCGACCGTGATCTCCTTGGACGGCACTTCCCACCGGATCTCCACGTTCTTCGCCGGGATGGGCTCGTTGTCGCTCGAGCCCTCGCCGAGCATCGGATCCTCGAGGTGTCCGAGGTGAGCCTCGCAGTCTCGGAGGAAGTCCGAGAGGCTCGCCGGCGCGAGCTCCGCGTGCGGCAGCCGAGCGAAGTTGGAGAAGTTGCCGACGAGCCGCCGGAGCGTGCCCACCTCCTCCTCGACGATCTCGAGCGTCGCGTCGAGCAGCTGACGGTAGCGAGGATCGTCGCCGGCGTACTTCTTGTGGCACTCCTGGACGGCGAGCTGGATCGGCGTGAGCGGGTTCTTGATCTCGTGGGCGAGGCGCTGCGCCATGTCCTGCCAGGCGTCGACCCGCTGGAGGAACTCGATGCGCGCGCGAGACTGGGCCATCTCCGCGATCATCCGGTTGAACGTGCGCGCGAGCTCGGTCAGCTCGTCGGTGCCGGTCACAGGGACGCGGACGGAGAGGTCGCCCTGCGCGACGACGGTGATGGCGGCGCCGAGTCGGTTGATGCGCTTCGTGAGGCCGCGCGCGAGCGCCGCGCCGAGGACGGTGGTGATCGCCGCCGTGATGCCGAGGAGCAGCGCGAACACGCGCAAGTAGCCCTGATAGAGGTCGGCGCGGGACGCCTCGAGCTGGTGGTAGCGCGCGACGACCACGCCGGCGCTCTCGAGCTCGTCGAGCCGCTTGCGCGACACCGCGAACGACGCGACGAGCATCGGCGCGTCCGCGTCGTCGCTCAGCGCGCGGCGTACCTCGAGACTCCGCTCGGTCGCCGTATCGACGGGCCGGCCGCGATCGCGGCGCGATAGCACCTGGCCCGCTGCGTCCTCGATGGCGAGCGAGACGAGCTCCGGAAAGTGCGGAAAGAGCGCGTCGATCTCGGACTCGATGGTCTCGACGTTGTGCTTCTTCGCGGCCTCGCGGAGCACCGGGTCCGCCGCGATGGCGACCGTCTGGTGCTTCAGGTCGTCCTTGATGGCGCGGACGTAGTCCTTGTAGACGTCGACGCCGCGATCGAGCTGCTCGCCGATCTCCGGGTTGAACCAGATCGCCGAGGCCTGACGGAACATCGAGGTCGCGAGGTAGAGCGCCGCCGCGAGCGGCACCATCGTCGTGACGAGGAC
>JANXVA010000142.1 GCA_025351875.1 Myxococcales bacterium
GGCGCGGCGCTCGGGGCTCGATCGGTCGAACTTCCGCCGGCTCGTTCGCACGACGTCGGTCGACGGCGGGACTCCGAGCGGGTCGCCGTCGAGCTCCGCACCCGACGACGAGACCTGAGCACTCAGGCGAGCGGGAGGCGCACCGTCGTCCCCAAGAACTCGCGCGTGGTCGTCGTCGTCCGCACGACGAGCGATCCGCCGTGCACTTCGGCCACGCGGAGCGCGAGGTAGACACCGATGCCGCCGCTGGCCAGCGCTTCGATCGAAGCGACGCGCCCCTCGGTCGCGGCGGTGCCGCGCAGGCCGATCGTGATCTCGACCGTTCCCTCGTCCTCGTGCACGTGGGCGTCGATCTCGACACAGCTCGCAGGCGGAGCCACTCGAGCGCTGACCTCCACGAGCACCTCGAGCGCTCGCTCGACGAGCCGCACGTCACCCGGCACGTGCATCGGCCCCGTCGCGAGGGCCACGACGGCGACGTCACCGCGGGCGAGGCGCGCACGGGCTGCTGATGCGATCCGCTCGAGGGTTGCGCCGACGTCGACGACGCCGCGCGAGATCGCGGCGCCCGCTTCGATGCGCGACAATCTTTCGAGGTCTTGCAGGATCGTGAGGATCCCTGATGTCGCCGTCAACGCGTCGCGCACGGCGTCTCCGACGTCCTCGCGCTCCGTGAGCTCGGCCTCGAGCCATTCGAGGCTCGAGCGGACGACCGAGAGCGGATTGCGGAGATCGTGGATGCTCCGGCTGAGCAGCTCGCTGAAGCGCGCGCGTGCCTCGTCGTCGGGCGACGCAGTCATCGTCTGCCGCGCTCGAAGACGACGACGACGCGATCGCCCGCCCGTGGAACGTCGACGCCGCCGACGACTTGCCTGACGCCATCGAGCGTTCCGCCCCACACCACGGCGCGCCCGCTCACCGGACAGTCGTTCGAAGTGCAAGAGAGCGTGCGGAGGTCCACCTCGGACCGGAAGACGCCGTTCACCGACGTCGTGTGAACGCTCTCGACGCGGGCGCTCGTCGGCCCGTGAGCCTCCTCTACGGGCGCGCGCTGGCTTCGGATCGCTCCCGGAGGGAGGACCACCAGCGCGCCGGCCGCGAGGACCGCCGCTCCTGCCGCGCCGGTGCGACCGCGACGCCGGCTCCGCGCGAGGACGAGCGCGCCGACGACGAGCCCGACCGCGAGCAGCGACGTCCACGGCGCCGTGGTCGGCCCGGACCTCGCGACGACGCCGCCGCAGCCGCTCGGCCTCGCGGCGGAGGCGCCGTCGCTAGCGCTCGCAGCCCCCGCGCTCCCTGCAGCGCCATAGAGCGTCTCGAGCCCGGCGACGTCGTCCGCGTCGGGCGTCGCACGCAGCACCGCGGCGCGCGGGACGAACGGGTACATGAGCGCATCCTCGTTCGCGAGCTCGTCGGAGAGGCCGAGCGCGTGCCCCATCTCGTGCGCGACGACACGGTCGACGTCGTAGACCGAGGCATCATCCTCCGCGTCGGTGCTCGGCCGCTTGGCCGACGGGTCGACGCGACCGAGCTCGTAGCGGCCGTTGAGGACGATGTCGGCCTCGAGCACGGCGCCGGTGGCGTCATCGAACGAGAGGATCGTGACCGCGAGCGCCTTGCCCGCGGGCTCGAAGCCGTCCGCCTCGAAGAACACGCCACTCTTCCCGTCGAGGCCCGGCTCGAGCTTCACGTTCGTGGCCGCGACGGTGAGCGCGGGCCCGCCCGCCTGCTTCGACCACGCGCTCGTCGCGGAGGCCACGGCGTCCTCGCCGCCGGGCACGTGGCGAACAGTGCGTGCGACGGTGAACGCGATGGAGCTCTCCGTCCATCGAACCAGCTGACCACCCGGCGTGTGCTTGACCTCGAAAGCCTCGGCTTGTCGCAGAGCGCTCACCGTCGTGAGGAGCATCGCTGCGAGAGCCGCTTTCGAGGACATACTTCCCTGGTTCTACAGACCTCGCCTGCGGATGATTTCCACGAGCGTCGTCCGGTTCAGACCGAGCAGCTGCGCCGCGCGGTTCTTGTTCCCGCCCGTGCGCCCGAGCGCCTGCCGGATGAGATGGTTCTGGTAGCTCTCGGCTGCCGTGAAGAGATCGAAGCCCTGATCCGGCAGCACCCGGGGAAACAAGGGATTCGAGGACTTCGCCGTGGACTCGGCTTGGAGAGAGAGAACGGCAGGAC
>JANXVA010000154.1 GCA_025351875.1 Myxococcales bacterium
CCGAAGCCGACGCTGCCTTCACGGGTCCGACGCAGACGGGGAGGGTCATCGACGCAGTCGGGAAGGACGGCGTGATGGCGGCTGTCGTCACGATCGGTGACAAGTCGGTCACCACGAAGGACGACGGGACGTACGCGATCGGCATCACGAAGGACGTGCCGACGAGGATGAGCATCACGGCGCCCGACCACTACAAGCTCAACGAGCAGGAATGGATCGTGAGGTCGGATCTCTTCGCTCGTGCCGACACGTCGCTGCTCTCCAACTCGACGGCAGGCCTCCTCGCGACGTTTCTCCCCGCGCGCGACCCGGCGAAGGGCATCCTCGCGGTCCGGATCTACCCGCTCGCTCCGTGCACGAGCGAGGCGGGCGCGACGATCGCAATCGAGCCCGCCGGGGCGGCGCAGGTCACGTACTTCGCGGGCGGTCTCCCGAGCAAGACCGCGACGGTCACGTCGAAGGGCGAGACGTTCGCCGCCATCTTCACGAACGTCGACCCCGGCGTGCCGATCAAGGTCGTGGTGAGCTCGCCCACCTGCGAACAGCTCGCGTTCCCGATCGACTACGACGGAGTGACGCTCACCGGCGTCCAGAAGGTCGAGACCGGCGACGTCGTCTCGTTCATCCGCGTGTTCCTCGGTCCGCAGAAGATCGCCGATTCCGGCGCCGACTGATTTTCTCCGTCACACCGATGAACGATCCGAAGAAGGGGCGCCTCGCCTTCTCCAAGGAGTGATAGAGGACGCGCGTGCCGCGAGCTGTCATCTTCGATATGGACGGGCTGCTGGTCGACTCCGAGCCGCTCTGGGTCCGCGCCGAGATCGAGATCTTCGGCGAGGTCGGGGTCGTCCTCGCCGAGGCCGACTGCGCGCAGACGAAGGGCCTCCGGACCGACGACGTGATCGCCTACTGGCACACGCGGAGGCCGTGGACGGGTCCAGCCCTCCGCGCCGACGTGGAGGCCCGGCTCATCGGGCGCGTCGCTTCGCTCGTGCGCGAGGAGGGCCGCGCGCTCCCCGGGGTCGCGAGCGCGATCGCGGTTGCGCGGGATGGCGGGCGCCGCGTCGCGCTCGCTTCGTCGTCGCCGCTCGTGATCATCCACGCGACGCTGGAGCGGCTCGGCCTCGAGGGGGCGTTCGACGTCGTGCAGTCCGCGCAGAGCCTGCCGCTCGGCAAGCCGCATCCGGGCATCTTCCTGCGTACAGCCGAGCTGCTCTCCGTACCCGCCGTCGACTGCGTCGTCCTCGAGGACTCGCTCACGGGGGTCATCGCCGCCAAGGCGGCCCGTATGAGCTGCGTAGCGGTCCCGTTCGACCACCCCGACCATGACGCTCGCTTCGTCATCGCCGACGCGATCGTCAGGTCGCTCGAAGACGTGACGAGCGAGCTCCTCGATCGACGCTTTTAGCTGTTCGCTAGCCTCGAGAAGGCTTGAACGTAACGACGGCCAGCGTGACCAGGCGATCGAGCACACGCAGCGTCTCGAGCTCGGGCAAGCCCGTCACCTCGATGATCGTCTCGAGCGGGAGGAGCCCGTCGATGAACCCGAGCACATAGGCCGTCTTCGGATCCTCGACCGCGGCCCCTAGCTCGGTCAGCGCCTTCGCTAGCACCGGCACGCGTGTGAGTGGCGCGAGGCGAACGGTGAGGATGGCGACCTGATCATCGACCTCGAGGGCCTCGAGATCGGCCTCGCTCGTGTCGATCTCGACCGAGGAGTCACGTGACGTCGCGGTGATCGGCCCAGGCCGCGCGGTCACCGCGGCGGACGCTGGACCCGACGGCATCGACGCGCGCGCCGGCGGAGCGTTGCTGTGCATCGACTGGAGGCGCGCCTCCTCGAGCAGCGAGTCGTCCGTGAGCGTCGGCATGCGCTCGCGGAACTCGGTCTGCTCCGCGTACTGTTCGGGACTGAACGCGGGGCGGACGGTCGCCCCCGGCGAGGCCGCGACTCCGTGAACGAAGGCTTCGGGATCGACGGCGGGATCGTCGAGCTCGAGCAGATCTTTCTTCGCGTTGCCTGGCTCGTCGCCCACGATCTCAGTACATCAGCGATGTCCTCAATCGTCCAGGTCGGTCCGGGCGCCCGGGACGGGGCCGGTATCGGCGGCGCCCGCGGGCCCTCCAGGACGGGTCTGCGCGCGTGCCAGCGGCGGAGGTGGGGACATCGATTTTCCGGAAGCGTCACGCCAGGTCGAGGGTGCGAAGAAGAGCTGTCCGTCCTGCGGGCGACGGACGATCACCCACCTCGCCCTGACCGCGCCCACGGGAGGCGCGACCCACGAGCCCGGCACCCAGCGAAAACGCTCCGCGTCCCACTCCCAGCCGCCGTCGGCCCACACGAGCCCGGACGGGGCCGTGGGACGAGTGGGAACCACCTCGATCGGAGGCGAACGGGGGTGGTACGGAACGGGCACGTAGTCCTCGGCTCGCACCTGCACGTGGCGCGGGGTCGGCAAGCTTCCGCTGCCACATCCGAACGCGAGCGCCGCGATCGCGAAGGCGCCCGTGATGCTACTGTGCGCGCGATGGCTGTGACCGGCGGAGACGAACCTCATCGGGTCGCCCTGCACGGTGGTCGCACGCGATCGATTGCCGCGCGCGTCTTCATGCGCGTCTCGCACATCTCGCGCCTGGGGCTCCTCGTCCTGCTCGCGGCATCGACTGGATGCTACAAGGTCCCGACCGGCGGCAACGTGATCTCCTCCGTCGCCATCGAGGGCACGAAAGAGGTCGACGCCGAGGACATCGCCGAGCACATCGCCACCCGCGAGGCGAAGACCATCTTCGGGTTCGTCTACGACGCCGAGCCGTTCGACCGGTACGCGCTCCGCCACGACCTCGCCCGCGTGGAGCGGTACATGCGTGCGCGCGGCTTCTACGATGCGGTCGTCCGCATCGCACGCGTCGTCATGGACGGCGACAAGGTACGCGTCACGATCGAGGTCGAGGAGGGCAAGCCGGTCCTCGTCACCGAGCCCGTGATCGTCGGCGATGAGGCCGTCGAGGGTCTCGCCCGAGAGCGCATGCGCAGGGCGATCGGGGCCGCGCTCCCGAAGGGCGCACGGCTCGACGAGGACCAGCTCTCCGAGGCCGAGAAGGCCGCAGTGAAGGTCCTCGCGTCAAGCGGTCACGCCGGCGCACGGGTCGAGCGCCACGCCGAGGTCGATCTCGCGTCGGCCACCGCGCGCGTCACCTTCACCGTCACGCCCGGCCCGGTAGCGCGCGTGGGGGCCATCCAGTGGAAGGGCGCCGAGGAGCTTCCCGAGGAGAAGGTCCGCGCCGTCTTCGGCGTGAAGGAGGGCGACGTCTACTCGAGCGATGATCTCGACGACGGCCGGCAGGCGCTCCTCGACCTCGGCGTGTTCGCATCGGTGACGATCGCGATGAACACGAAGGACCTCGAAGCTACGAAGGTCGTCCCGCTGACCGTCACGTGCGAGGTCACGAAGCTGCGCGCGGTCCTCGCCGGCGGCGGCCTCGAGTTCGACTCCCTCAAGACCGACGTACACGGCCTCATCGGCTGGCAGAATTCGAATTTTCTCGGCGGGCTGCGCCGCTTCGACGTGCGCTTCAAGCCGGGCCTGGTCCTCTATCCGACACGCTTCCCCGAGATCCAGACGCCAAAGAAGCTCCTCGTCGAGGAGCGGCTCAACCTCACGCTGCGCCAGCCGGCGTTCCTCGAGGCCCGCACGACGGGCGTACTACATGCAGACTACAACATCTACCCGGTGCTCCTGCCCGGGAGCACGAGCCAGGACGTGCTCGGCTATCACGAGGTACGCGGCACGGTCGGCGTGGAGCGCACGTTCTTCGGCCGCCTCTTCGTCAACCCGCAGTACGGCGCGCAGGGCAACTTCCCGTTCGACTACATCGGCAAGACGCAAGACACGCAGACGCTGATCATCTCGTACGTCGACGTCTTCAGCTACCTCGACTTCAGGGACGATCCGCTCCACACGAAGAAGGGGCTCTACATCGGCAATCAGCTGCAGGTCGCCGGCGGGCTCCTCCAGGGTGACGCGACCGACGTGCGCGTGCAGCCGGAGGTGCGCGTCTTCGTGCCGTTCATGAAGAAGCGCTTCGTCTGGGCGTCGCGCGCGTCGGTCGGGTTTCTCTTCCCGATGGACTACGGCACCTACGCCGAGCAGAACTTCAGGCATCCTGGGCCGTCGCGCATCGAAGGCAGCGCGCGCGACTACCAGATCCTCTTCTTTCGGGGCTTCTACTCGGGCGGCCCGTCCTCGAACCGGGGCTACCCATTGCGTGGAATCGGCCCGTACGACGTCATTCCGTACCTGAGCCCAGCAGGCCAATCGATCAGTGCGTCGGGGTGCAACCCGAGCGACAGGGGATGCACCCTGCCGACGGGCGGTCTCACGCTCTGGGAGCTGAGCTCCGAGGTGCGCATCGCTCTGGCCGGCGCCTTCTCGACGGCGCTGTTCTGCGACATGGCCGACGTGTCGCCGTTCAGCCTCGACATCAGGCCCGACCGCCCTCACCTCTCCTGCGGAGCGGGCGCGCGCTACGACACTCCCGTGGGTCCGATCCGGCTCGATATCGGCTATCGCGTCCCGGGCGCGCAGTTCCTGGCCTCCGCGAGCTCGTTCGAACGTCCGCCCGACACGCTCTTCGGCATCCCGATCGCCCTCGCGTTCGGGATCGGTGAGGCGTTCTGATGCGTGCGCGCGCGCTCAGAACGCTCGCTCGCGGAGCGCAGGCGCTCGGCCTGGGCGCGGTGTTCGTGTTGGCCGTCTCGGGTGGCGCCATGCTCCACGCGAACAGCGACGTGACACGCCGCTTCGCTCGGTCGGTCACCAACGACGCCCTCGCGAAGCTCTTCCTCGGGAAGCTGGTCGTCGGCGAGGTGCAGGAGCTCCGCCTCGGACCGTGGGGGCACGTGCGCGTCTCGGAGGTCGAGATCTTCGATCCCGAAGGGAACCGCGTTCTGTACGCAAAGGGCGTGACCGGGCGGATCGATCTCGCGAAGCTCATCACGTCGCTCGTGAAGAGCGGCACGCCGGAGGTGTCGCTCGCCGAGGCGCGGATCGACGATGCCGATGTCCTGGTCGACGTCGATGCGAAGGGTGACCTCGGCATCGCTCGCGCGTTCTTCCCGCGGCCGAGCGCGAAGCCGACGAAACCGAGCGCGAAGCCGGCGGCGGGCGAGGACGTACGCCTCGCGATTCCGGACGCAAAGCTCCGCCATGCATGGGTGCACGGCAACGTGGTGCCGCCCAAGCTCGACGCCGATGCCGACGACGTCCACGCGCGTGTCTTCATCAGCGAGAACCGCCTGAACGTCGAGGTCGATCAGGCGACTGCCACCGTGCGCTCCCCGCGCGGGCCGGGCCAGTCCGCCGACGCGCACGCGCGCACCACCGGCGGCATCACCGTGCCGCTCTCCGCTGCGGCGCGCGCCGTGACGGCGGTCGAGGGCGGTGCGGCGGGAAGCACGACGGGCGGCGTGACGATGCACTGGGAGCTCGTGGGCGACGCCGCTGGCATTCCGCTGACGGCGCATGTCGGCCTCGACGGTGATGTGCTCGATGCGTCCGCGGACATCGCCGCCGTGGAGCCGGACGTGGTGCGTCGTGCGTTCCCGCTCCTTCCGATCTCGCGCCCCCTCGAGCTCCACGCCCAGGCTCACGGCGCACTTCCCACGCTCAACCTCACCGTGACGGGGCGGGTGGGCACGAGCTCGATCACTGGCACTGGCGCGATCGGGCTTCGCGAGAGCCAGCCCTTCCACTTCGACGCCGACCTCGGTGCGGTCGACGGAGCCGCGTTTGGAGGGCCCGCGAGCGACGTGTCGGGCCACGTGCACGTCGACGGAGCCATTGCCGGCGGTGCGCCTACCGGCAAGTTCAGCGTCACGACGAAGCCCTCCACGGTCCTGTCGCAGCAGGCTCCCGCGGTGAGCGCCGAGGGAACCTTCGACGCCAAGACTGTCCTTGCGACGTTTCGCGCGAGCGAGCCCGGCGTCGACGTCGACGGTACCCTTCGACTGAGCATCCCCGACCAGAGCCTCGCCTTCGACGTGAACGCGCGCTCGCGATCGCTCCAGAGCCTCGCGCGTGCACCCGGCATGCTCTCGGGCTCGGGGACGGCGCACGGCAAGGGCACTGTCGATCTCGCGCGCAGTACGATCGACGCCCACGTGACGGCCGACGGCACCGGCATCGCGCGCGCTCCGGCGTCGGCCGCGAGCGTCCACGCCGACGCGACGGTGACGGGACCGCTCGCGAGCCCCGTCATCGACGTCACGACACAGGCGAAGAACGTGCGCCTCACCGCGGCCCCGCGCGCGGGCGACCCAACGCGCGAGAAGAACGAGCCGCTCATCTATCCGAGCGCGACCGCACACGCGCGAATCGAGCTCGTCCCGACGCCGCGCATCCTCGGCGCCGAGGTCCACATCGAAGGCGTGGGCGGCGGGAACGCGATCGACGCGACGGCGACCGAGGTGCTCTTCGGCCCGGGCGGCGTCGACGTGCGCGGCGGTCGCGTCACCGGTCTCGGCGCGCCGCTCGAGTTCGACGTTCGCTCTCGCAACGGCGCCACCTCGGTACGCGCAAAGGGTACCGACGTCGAAGTGCAGCGCGTCGCCGCAATGACGGGCATCCGGGAGCTGAGCATGTTCCCCGACGGCTCGCGCGCGAGCTTCGACGTCGATGTGAAGGCGACCGCCGCTCGCACCGACGGTCACGTCGACGTGACCATCGCCGGCGCGAAGGACGGGACCGCCGCCGAGCTCCACGCGAGGTTCGACGGCCACCGCGCGAGCGCTCGGGCGCGAGTCGCCGTCGGGGCCGTCGGGTGGGTCGAGATGGAAGGGACCAACCTCGAGCTCCCGGGCCCCATGAGCCTCGGCACGCTGAAGCGTGCAACGGGAGCGCTGGACTTGCGCGGCGAGGTGGATCTCTCCCAGGGCGCCGCGCTCTTCGGCGGCGAGAGCATCGAGAAGATCAGCGGCCGCGCATTTCTCTCGGCACGCGTCGAGCGCTTCGACGCGCACAGGCAGCCCACCGTGTACGCGACGGCGCGGACGCGCGACCTCGACGTGACGTTCAACCGCGAGGGCAAGTCGACCCACGTGGGCGGGATCGATGGCGCGATCAACGTGGGTTACGACGGCTCTACGGACGCGGCCGAGGTCGCCGTGCTCACGTGGGACGAGAGCGGCATCCTCGCCAGCGCCGGCGCCAAGGCGCAGGTGCCGCTCATCGCGTGGATGACGAGAGCGAAGCCGTTCGATCGCAACATGCTCAACGCGATCGAGATCGGCGGGGTCGTCGACGTCGCGCCGCGTGACGTGAGCCAGCTCCCGGGCGTCTTCGCGCGCCCAGACTTGCGCGGAGTGCTGTCGCTCCACGCGACGATGGCGGGCTCGCTCGAACGCCCCAGCGTCACACTCGTCGCGCACGCCGAGGACCTCGCGGTGCACAAGACTGCGGCCAAGCGGCAGCACCACTACGCGCCGGTCGACGGAGTGCTCGAGGCGCGCTGGGACGGTCGTGACGTCGTCGCCACGCTCAGGGTCGACGAGGACGAGAGCGCGCCGAGCGCTGCACGGAAGAAGGACCACAAGACCGGGCACGTGCGCGGGCTCCTGCTCGCGAAGGTCCCCCTCGCGGATCTCCTCACTGGACGACCCCTCGCGTGGAACGCTTCCGGCGAGCTCGACGTCGCGGACCTCGAGCTCTCGCCGCTGCCGCTCCCGATGAACCTGCACGGCGCGCTCACGGGCCGGGTGAAGTTGCGCGACCTCACGTCGGCGCCCGTCCTCGATGCTCGTGCGCGCATCGACGATTTCGGGATCGCTGGCGTGCGCGTCCTGCGCGCCGACATGAGCGTCGAGGCGAAGAACGGCTCGCTCGCGGCAAGCGCGCGCATCAACCAGGAGGATGGCGGCAACGGCCGCGTGAACATCACGTCGAGCTCGCTGAAATGGAGCGGCACGGATGTCGACTGGGACGACGCGCAACCGACGCGCATCGAATACGCGCTCGACCGCCTGCGCCTCGCGATCCTCAGGCCCTTCGTACGCCAGGCGATCCCGGAGATCGACGGCGTCGTCGACGGCCGCGGAAGCGCCACGGTCGACGCCACGTCGCACGTCTTCGAGGGCGGCGTCACGCTGAGCGGCGGCCGCCTCTACGTCAATGCAATCGGCGAAGAAGTGACGGATGTGAGCGCCGTCGCGCGATTCGAACGCGACGGCGCGTTCCGCATCCAGGACGCCACCGCGAAGATCGGCTCGGGCGAGGTCAAGGCCTCGGCCTCGGGCCGGATGAACGGGCTCCGCTTCGAGTCGGTCGACCTCGTCGCCGTCGTGCCGTCGAAGGCGGGAATTCCGCTGAGCTCGGAGGGCGCGACGTTCGCGCAAGCGAACGGCGAGGTACGCCTCACGGCGAAGATGGCGCCCAACCGGGGCTCGCTCGCCGTGAACGTCACGGTCCCGCGCGCGAAGGTCACGGTCCCGACGCGTGGAACCCAGAAGCTGCAGTCGCTCGATCCCGACAAGGCGATCGACATCGGCGTGCGGCAGAGAGATGGCCGGCTCGCCGCCCCGGCGCTTCGTCCGGGCGAGGCGCGGCGAAAGCTCGCAGCCGACGCGAAGGCGGACGCAGCGTCGGCCGCCGGCGCCATCGACGGCATCGACGGAATCGCGCCCACCGATGATCTCCTCGCTCGCTTCACGGTGTTCCTCGGCGACGATGTCCAGCTCGAGGGCCGCGGCGTGCGCATCTACCTCACGGGCCGGACGATCGTCGACCTTGGCACCGAGATCGCGGTGACGGGACAGATCGCGCTACGCCAGGGCGGGACGATCGACGTCCAGGGCCGCAAATTCGTGGTCGATCGCGGCACGGTCTCGTTCGCGCCAGGCGACGACCCTGCCGACCCGATCGTGGTCGCGGCCGCCTACTGGGACGCTCCCGATCGCACGCGCATCTGGGTCGAGTTCAACGGTCCCCTCAAGACCGGCAAGCTCACGCTGCGCTCCGAGCCGGCGTACTCGAAGAACGAGATCCTCTCGATCATGCTCTTCGGCCGCGCCGATCCGAACCAGGGGCGCGCGGGCGACGCTCGGCCGAGCGATACACAAGCCGCGACCGACGTCGGCACCGGCGTCGTCTCTTCGGGGCTCAACCAGGCGCTCGGCGATCTCGACGAGGACTTCGACCTCGAGCGGGACAAGACGGGCGCGAATCGCACGCGCACGAAGGTCGGCTATCGACTGCGCCGTAACCTGAAGGTGCAGATTGGCTACGCGGCCGGAATCTCGCAGCGCGAGCCCGACACGACGTACCTCTTCCTCGAGTGGCAGTTCGTTCCGCAGTGGTCGCTGATCGGAACGCGCGGCGACCGCGGCACGTCGATCCTCGACGTGCTCTTCCAGCATCGGTACTGAGCGAGCTACTTGACGAACACGCCGCCGGCGGTGCCGCCGTGGCACGTGCCGACCTGGTTGCAGCCGGCCTGGCCCGGGCCGACGGACCCAGCCATGTTCATCATCTTCCCGGCGGCGGTGCGCACGCCGACACGGCTGTTGGCCGGGATCGGGATGCCGAGGCCCTGGATCCAGAAGTTGCCGTCCGCATCGCTGAACGTGTTCTGGAACATCTTGCCATCCGGACCCGAGATGCGGACCTCCGCACCGGTCACGCGGGCCGTCCGTGCCGCGTCCGTATAGAGCGTCCCGCCGAAGCCCCACTGGTTGAGGTGACAGCCGGCGACGATGCAGTCCTTGCCGGACGAGTCGCCGTTGTGGGCGGGGTTTGCCATCTTCGCCGGCGCGCCCTGGCCAGTCGGCCCGGCCGCAAACGCAGTGGTCCCGAAGACGGGATCGCCGACCACGCCTGAGCTTCCAGCGTCCATCCCGCCGCTCGAGCCTCCGTCGGTCCCGCCGCTGGTCGTCCCTCCGTCGGTCCCACCGCTGGTGGTCGTTCCGCCGCTGGTGAGCTCGCCGCTCGAGCCGCGAGGGCGCTCGGTGAACGTGATTTGGCCCGGATCGGGGGCGCTGCAGGAGGTCGTCGCGCCGACGATCGCCGCTCCGCTCAGGAGCCCGACAAGCAGAACACCGCGATAATCCATGGTTCCTCCGCGACTCACGCAACCGGCCCCGCCACAGGGGAAGACCGGCTCGTGCAATCATTATGCACGAGCCTCCAAACCCTCGCCAGACGCGCCGCTTTTCAGCGAACGCCCTCGTACGCCTTTACAAAACCGGCGCGATCAATATAGTGCCGCGTCCCTCGACCCCCCTTCACATGGGGTCGGGAAACCCCGCCGACGCGGCCTCACACCTACGTGGGGCTCACGCGGCCCACGCGAGAAAGAGGGTGCTTGTTCCATGTACGCGGTCATCAAAACGGGCGGAAAGCAGTATCGAGTGGCGCAGGGCGATCGCCTTCGCGTCGAAAAGCTCGCCGGCAATGTCGGCGACTCCGTGACCCTCGGCGAGGTTCTCCTCGTCGGCGCGGGTGACGGAATCAAGATCGGCAAGCCGGTGGTCGGCGGCGCCAAGGTCGAGGCGAAGATCATCGCCCAGGACCGCGGCGAGAAGATCATCATCTTCAAGTTCCGTCGCCGAAAGAACTACCGCCGTAAGAGCGGCCATCGTCAGCCCTTCACCGCGCTGGAGATCACCGGCATCGCCGGCTGATCCGCCCAAAGGAAATAGGACAGCACCATGGCTCACAAAAAAGGCGCAGGCAGCACGCGTAACGGCCGCGATTCAAACTCGCAGCGTCGTGGCGTGAAGGTTTACGGCGGCGAGACGGTTCGCGCGGGGAACATCATCGTTCGCCAGGTCGGCGAGACGATCTCCCCAGGCAAGGGCGTCGGCAAGGGCAAGGACTTCACGCTCTTCGCGCTCCGCGACGGTCAGGTGAAGTACGAGTGGAAGACCAACGACAAGAAGCAGGTCTCGGTCTATCCCTCAGCCTGATCGGTCCTGATTCGGATTCGTACGAGCTCGAGCAACTCGCATGGCAGTACGACGGGGGAGCGAGAGGCCGAAGGCCGGCGCAGTCGCGTCGGCTGCGCGGTCGACTCACGCGCGAGACTCCAGCACGACGGCGAGCACGCAGCGCAAGCGCGTGCGCGAGGCCGTGCCGTACAAGCTCCTCGCGATCGATCTCGACGGCACACTCCTCGATCGCAACGGCGAGGCGAAGGCAGTCGATGTCCAGGCCATCAAGAAGCTGAAGGCCCGCGGGATCAAGGTGACGATCCTGACGGGCCGGCTCTTCTCGGGCACCCGTCCATCTGCCGAGCTCCTCGGCATCGACGGGCCGGTCGGGTGCGCGGACGGGAGCCACGTCGTGCAGGTCAAGGGGCAGAAGACGCTCCTGCACCACGGTATCCGGGGTCGTGCGGCCGATCGGCTGCGCGACAGCCTCGAGCGCAATGACCTCGTCGCGTTCTTGTTCGCAGAGGACGCGATCGTCCACGACGAGCGGGGTGCCGACTACCTGCCGTACGTGCGCACGTGGTCGACGGACCTCCGCTACGCCCATCGCGTGACTGAGCACGCGCTCTGGGATTCTCCCGAGGGGATGACGGCTGTCGTCGCGCTTGGGCGCGAGGCCAACATCGGTCGCACGGTGGCAGACATCCAGCGCGACAAGAGCGAGTCGATGCAGGTATCGATGTTCCCCTTCCGCCGCGACCCCGACAAGTCGCGCGAGGCGAGTCACTGGGGCATGGTCGCGCGCGCCGCGGGAGGTACGAAGGGAACCGCGCTCGCGTGGATGGCCGCCCACTACGGCATCACCGTCGAGGAGACCGTCTGCGTCGGCGACTGGCTCAACGACCTGCCGATGCTCGAGCGGGGCGGCCGCTCCTTCGCGATGGGCCAGGCGCCCGCCGAGGTGAAGAAGGCCGCGACCGACGTGCTCGAATGCGGGATCGAGACCGGCGGCGGGATCGCCGAGGCGATCGAGCGCGCGTTCGGTCGCGGCAAGTAGCCACGAGACGCGGGACCGCGCTGAGTTTCCTGGCTCGAGAGAGCAGGCGCTTTATTGACAATGACTTTCAATATCGCATCGGGCTGCTAGAGTGGTTTGAATGATGCTCGCCGATGCTCACGACGGCCTTGCCGTGCGCATCACCGCGATCGAGCTCGAGGGCGAGGCGGCGGCGTGGATCGGGGCAGTGGGCCTTCACGAGGGCGAGGAGCTGGTCGTGCTGCGCCGGGCTGTGCTCGGTGGTCCGCTGCATGTCCGCACCGGCGGCGGTGGCGAGTTCGCGGTCGC
Organism: Myxococcales bacterium; assembly: GCA_025351875.1. Classification (GTDB taxonomy): domain Bacteria; phylum Myxococcota_A; class Polyangia; order Polyangiales; family Polyangiaceae; genus Labilithrix. The sequence continues at coordinate 12,267 of JANXVA010000154.1, forward strand.
GCGCGAGGTCGCCGGAAAGATCGCGGTCGTTCCGCTCGACCGGAGCGACGAGCCTTGAGCGCGGAGCCGTCGTGTCACACCGAGCCCGCGCGCCCGAGCGGCCGCACGCCGCTCGAAGGGGCGCTCACGATCGCGCTCGCGGGCAGGCCCAACTCCGGCAAGTCGTCCCTCTACAATGTGCTCACCGGCGGCGACGCCCACGTCGGAAATTATCCGGGCATCACCGTCGAGATCCTCGAGGGCAACGTCACGCTGCCCTCTGGCGCGAATGCGATTGTCGCAGACTTGCCGGGCTTCTACTCCGTCGAAGCGACGGTCGACGCCGCGACCGACGAGGGGATCGCCCGCGCATTCCTCGAGGCAATGAAGCAGAGCGGGCGAGCGCTCGTCGTCGTGCAAGTGCTCGACCCCACGCGCCTCGCGCTCGGGCTCCGCCTCACCGCGGAGCTCCTCCGCGCGAAGCTTCCGCTCGTCGTCGTCCTCACCCACGGGGACGTCCTCACGCGCGAAGGGCACACCGTCGATGTGGCGGCGCTGTCCGATGCGATCGGTGCGCCCGTCGTGCTGGTCAACGCGCGCGACGTCGCCACGAAGGCCGTGGTCCTCGCGGCGGTCGAGGATCACCGCCGCGAGGGTAGCGAAGCGCAGGGCTCGGGCAGGCTCGACGCCGCGCGCATCGCGAAGGCGGTCGTCAAGGACGTCGGCAGTGCCACCGAGCTGCGCCGACGGCGCATGACCGAGCGGCTCGACTCGGTCCTGCTTCATCCGCTCGTGGGGCCGGTGCTGTTCGTCGGGATCATGGCGCTCCTCTTCGCGGCGGTGTTCCTCATCGCCGATCCCGCCTCGAACCTCATGGACAGGCTCGTGGGGCTGGCGCGGGCGTGGCTCGCAAGCGCCTTCGGAAAGAACCTCGTCACGTCGTTCATCGCCGACGGCCTGCTCGGCGGCGCAGGCACCGTGCTCGCCTTCATGCCGCAGATCGTGATCCTGACCGTCGCGCTCGAGCTGCTCGAGGCGAGCGGCTATCTCGCGCGTGGCGCATTCCTCGTCGATCGCCTGCTGCGCCTCCTCGGCTTGAGCGGCCGCAGCTTCCTACCGCTTCTCATGGGCCACGCCTGCGCGGTCCCCGCGATCGCAGCGACGCGTATCGTGCGAGACCCACGCGAGCGCCTCACGACCATCCTCGTGCTTCCGCTCATGACGTGCTCGGCGCGGCTGCCGACCTACGGGCTCGTCCTCGCCACGTTCTTCGGGCATCGGTCGGCGCTGTTTCGCGCGTTCATCTTCGTGGGGTTGTACTTTGCAGGCATCCTGACGGCGCTGGTGGCGTCGTGGGTCCTTCGGAGAACGGCGACGAAGGGTAAGGGCCTGCCGCTCGTCCTCGAGATCCCGTCCTACCGCGTGCCGCAGCCGAGGGTCGTTCTCCGGAAGGCGGGCCAGGCCGCGCGGCGCTTCCTGCGTGACGTGGGAACCGTCATCGTCGCGGTTGCGGCGGTGCTCTGGGTGCTTCTGACCGTACCGATGCCGGGAAGCACTGCCGCGCCGGGTATCGAGCGCAGCGTGGCAGCGAGCGTCGGGCGCGCCATCGAGCCGGCCACTCGCCCGGCGGGCTTCGACTGGCGAATCAACGTGGGCCTGATCGGGTCGTTCGGCGCGCGCGAGGTCATGGTCGGGACGATGGGAGTCATCTTCGGGGTCGAGAACGCGGCCGACGACCCCGCACCGCTGACCACCCGCCTCCGCGAGACCAGGAGGCCGGATGGCAGCCCCGTGTACACGACCAGGACTGGCCTCGCCCTCCTCGCGTTCTTCGTCCTCGCCTGCCAGTGCATGAGCACGATCGCCGCGATCAAGCGCGAGACGGGGAGCTGGCGCTGGCCCGCGTTCGTGATGGCCTACACGTATGCGCTGGCCTACGTCGCAGCCGTGCTGGTTTATCAGGTCAGCGCCGTCTTCGGGATAGTCTGAAGGCGTGCTGCGTCGCGCGGGTGCCGAGCCGAAGACCGAGCATGAGACCGCGACGAGCGAGCGTGAGAGCGCGCCGCGCAACTCGCGCGTCGGGCCCGGACTGCGCGTGCAGATCCTCCTCGCACTCGCGGGCGTCATCCTCGTCGCGTATGTGCCGCTGTTCTTCGCGATCGCCCAGGTGACACGCGCTCAATCGTTCGCGTATCGCGAAGAGTCCGCGCGAGCGCTCGGACGGGCCGTGGCGGCGCACGTCGGTGACGTGGCGGAGCGCGATCCCGGATCGATCGGCAGGAGGCTCGAGTCCCACGTCGGTGAAGGAGGTGCGCTCGCCGTCGCCGTGTACGGGGCCTCGGGCGCCGTCGAGGCCAGCGCCGGTCCTCCGAGCGAGGTCGCGGCGCTTCGAACACCCGTGCATCCGTACGGCGAGGCAGCCACGCGGATCGCTACGCGTAGCGGCGCACGAGGCCTCGACGTGGTCCTGCCCGCGGGAGAGCGCGCCGTACTCGTGCGGGTGCGCACCGACGAGGACGCCGCACGCACCGCAGACGTCGTGCGCAGCATCGCTCTCTACATGGGCGTCTTCGCTCTCGCGCTCCTCGTCTTCGCGTACATCGTGCTCACGCGCGCGATCGTCCGCCCGATCGAGAAGCTCGCGCGCGCAGCCGACCGCGTCGCGAGCGGCGCGCGTGCCTTCGACATGCCCACCGCGGGGGCAAGAGAGATCGCCGAGCTGGGGTCGAGCGTCCGGTCGATGGCCTCACGGTTCATCGCAGACGAGAAGGCCCTGCGAACGAAGGTCGACGAGCTGACGACCACGACGAGGCACCTCGGAGAGACGCGCGAGCAGCTTGCCGGCAGCGAGCACATGGCGAGCGTCGGTCGACTCGCGGCGGGTGTCGCTCACGAGATCGGCAATCCGATTGCTGCGATCATGGGCATGCACGACATCATCGAGGACACCGAGACGCCCGAGGAGACCCGCGCAGACTTCCTCAAGCGAATGCGAAAGGAGACCGAGCGCATCAACGTCGTCGTTCGCGATCTGCTCGACTACGCGCGTCCGGAGAGCGGCCCCCCGTCGGGGCGACAGGCGCTCGCAGACGTCGCCGAGGTGGCGGCAGATGCCCTCGCGCTCGTCCGCCCGCAGAAGGAGTGGAAGGGGGTCGACGTCGCCGTCGACATCGCGGACGGCCTCCACGTGCGTCTCTCGCCGCAGCGCCTCACGCAGGTACTCCTGAACCTTCTGCTCAACGCGGGCGCAGTGCTCCACGAGAAACCGAGCAACGCGACGCGGACGGTCACGGTGCGCGCAACGTTCGTGGAGGGTCGCGCGCGCATCGAGGTGGAGGACAACGGCTCGGGCGTGCCGGCGGACATGCGCGACCGCATCTTCGACCCGTTCGTGACGACGAAGGACGTCGGC
>JANXVA010000503.1 GCA_025351875.1 Myxococcales bacterium
CCTCGTCTGCCCGCCCCCCGACGCGTGCCACGACGCCGGCGTGTGCATCCCCGCGTCCGGCTGCGATCTCACGCCCTCGCCCCTGTGCGGCCAGGCGTCTCCGCCGCCCACCAAGCTCGCCGACGGCGCGCTCTGCGGGGCGGACGGCGACTGCGTCAGCGGCCACTGCAAGTCGCAAGGCACCGGCGGTGGCGGAGCCGGGGGCACGGCGGGAACGTTCTGCACCGTCTTCTGCTCCACGCCCGGCGTCACCCCCGCGGCCGAATGCTCCGATCCTGTCTTCACCACCAAGTGCAGCGGCATGAGCTTCTGCCAGGTGAAATAAACCCGCGATCACGGGACGTTTCCCGACGATTCTCGCTTTCGGTTGGGTGCTACGCTGGGCGCGATGAATGACCGGTTTCTTCGCGCCTGCCGCCGCGAGCCCGTGGATTGCACGCCCGTCTGGATGATGCGTCAGGCCGGCCGCTACATGCCCGAATACCGCGCCCTCCGCGCGAAGCACACGATGCTCGAGGTTTGCAAGACGCCCGAGCTGGCCCTCGAGGTCACGCTCCAGCCCCTCAAGTTCGGGATGGACGCGGCGATCCTCTTCGCCGACATCCTCCTCCCGCTCGAGCCGATGGGCGCGCCCTTCGATTTCCAGAAGGGGGAAGGACCGGTCATCTTCTCGCCGGTCGCGAACAAGGCGGACGTCGACAAGCTCCACGACTTCGAGATCGAGGAGGGCCTCGGCTACTGCCTCGAGGCGATCAAGCTCCTCAAGAAGGAGCTGAAGGTGCCGCTCATCGGCTTCGCCGGTGCGCCCTTCACCCTCGCGAGTTACCTCATCGAGGGCGGCAAGAGCTCGGCGTTCGCGAAGGCGAAGCGCTTCATGTACGCGGAGCCGGAGACGTTCAGCGCGCTCATGGCGAAGCTCGCAGAGGTCGTCCGGCGCTTCCTGCACAAGCAGATCGATGCTGGCGTCGACGCGGTTCAGCTCTTCGATTCCTGGGTCGGGCAGCTGTCCGCCGACGACTACCGCACCTACGTGATGCCCCACGTGCAGCACATCTTGAAGGACATCGAGAAGCGCGGCGTCCCCGTCATCCACTTCGGGACGGGCACGTATCACCTGCTCGAATCGATGGCAGAGGCCGGCGGAACAGTCATCGGTCTCGACTGGCGCACGCCCATCCCTGTCGGCCGGCAGAAGGTGGGCCCGACCCGCGCTGTCCAGGGCAACCTGGACCCGATCACGCTCCTCGCGCCGCGCGAGCTCGCCGAGAAGCACGCCGCCCGCGTCCTCGAGTCCGCCGGCGGCGCGCCGGGTCACATCTTCAACCTCGGCCACGGCATCCTGCCGGAGACGCCCGTCGAGAACGTCCAGGCCGTCATCGAGCTCGTCCACAAGGCCTCCGCACGCCCATGAGCGCCGACGGAACGAAGGGTGACTCGGTCCTCTTGATCGCCCACGGGACGGTCGACTCGCTCGACGACCTTCCTGCGTTCCTGAAGAACATCCGTCGTGGCCACGACGCACCGCCCGAGCTGCTCGCCGAGGTGCGTCGTCGCTACGAGGCCATCGGCGGGCAGTCTCCGCTCAACGCCATCAACCGGGAGGTCGCGAAGCGCCTCGAGGCGCGCCTCGGCGTGCCCGTTCGCGCGTCGAATCGCCTGTTTTCCCCGTATCCGAAGGACGTCCTCGCCGAGCTCGTCAGCGCGGGCGCGAAACGCGTCGTCGTCGTCCCGCTCGCCCAGCATTCGGCGCAGATCTACGGCGACGCCGTGAAGGAGGCCGCGAAGGAGGCCGGTCTCGATCTCCGGATCGACGCCGCGCCGAACTGGGGTCGCATTCCCGAGCTGACGCTCGCCTTTGCGCGCTCGATCGCCGCTACGCTCGCGGCGGTTCCCGGGACCGAGCGCGACCGGACGACGCTCCTCCTCACGGCTCACAGCCTGCCGATGAGCGTCATCCAGGCCGGCGACACCTACGAGGTCGAGCTTCGCGCGAGCGCCGAGGCCGTGGCGGCGAAGGTCCGCGAGCTCGGTGGCGTCTTCGCCGAGCACGTCGTCGCGTTCCAGAGCCAGGGGATGTCCTCGGGGCCCGGCGGGCGCCCCATCACCTGGCTGGGGCCCGACCTGCGCTCGTGCTTCGCCGAGCTCGCCGCGCGCCAGCCTGCGCGCACGCAGATCGTCATCGCGCCGATCGGCTTCTTGGCCGATCACGTCGAGATCCTCTATGACCTCGACATCGAGGCGCATGGCTGGGCCGAGGAGCTGGGGATCACGCTCCGGCGAGCACCGTCGCTCAACGCGAGCGAGGGCCTCGTCGATGCGCTCGCCGCCGTCGTCCGAAGCGTGACCTCCTCCGAGGGGGCATGAAGCGGGTTGTCATCGTCGGCGGCGGCATCACAGGGCTCGCGACCGCGTATGCCCTGGAGAAGTCCAGCGAGGCCTGTGAGGTGCAAGTCGTCGAGGCGGCGCCTCGGCTCGGCGGCAACCTCGTCACCATCAATCACAACGGCTTCACGATCGACGGCGGCCCCGACTCGTGGGTCGCCACCAAGCCGCATGCCACGCGCCTCGCGAAGGCCGTCGGCCTAGGGGACGAGCTGATCGGCACGCGCCCCGACACGCGCAAGGTCTACATCGTCTGGAAGAAGCAGCTCCACGCGGTGCCCGAGGGGCTGGTGCTCGGCATCCCGACCGAATGGAAGCCCTTCGCCCAGACGGAGCTCTTCGGTCTCGACACGAAGCTCCGGGCACTGCTCGAGCCCTTCATCCCCAAGAAGAACTTCGCGGGCGACGAGGACGAGAGCATTGCCTCGTTCCTCGGTCGCCGCCTCGGTCCGGACATCTGCGAGCGCATCGCCGGCCCGCTGCTGGGCGGCATCTTCGCCGGCGACCCCGAGTCGCTGTCGGTGCGGGCGTGCGTCCCGCAGCTCGTCGAGGCGGAGGCCAAGTACGGCTCGATCGTCATGGCGATGCGCGCGCTCCGCGCTGCGCGCAAGGAGCAAGCGACGAGCGGCGAGCGCGAGGCGAGCACGTTCATCTCGCTGAAGCGAGGGATCGGCGATCTCGTCACGTACCTCGCGCATCGCCTTCGCGACGCCGAGATCTCGACCGGCCGAGCCGCTCAGAAGGTCTCTCGGCTCGCCCCGGACGATCCTCGTGGGTGCTGGGCCGTCGAGACATCGAAGGGAACGCTCTACGCGGACCACGTGGCGCTGACGCTGCCCGCGCACGCGTCGTCACGGATGGTGAGCGACCTCGACCCGACGCTCTCGAGCATGCTCGGCACGGTCGGGTACGTCTCGACCGCGACGGTCTTCCTCGCGTACCGCTCGTACGACATCCGCCATCCACTCGACGCGGTGGGCTTCCTCGTTCCGAAGGGCGAGAATCGCCCGATCCTCGCGTGCACTTTCGTCTCGAGTAAATGGGAGCATCGCGCGCCGTCTGGCCAGGCGCTGATGCGCGTGTTCATCGGCGGCGCCGGTGCCGAGCACGTGCTCGGGCACGACGACGACGGGCTGGTGCGCATCGCACGGGAGCAGCTCCAGGATCTCATGGGGATCGAGCGAGGGCCCGTGTTCACGCGTGTCTTCCGCTTCAACCGCGCCAGTCCTCAGCCGACGGTCGGCCACCTCGGACGCATGCGTCGGCTCCTCGACCGCGTCGCGACCTGGCCCGGCCTGTACGTCGGCGGCAATGGGTTCGTCGGGACGGGGATTCCGGACGCGATCAAGCAGGGCGAGGAGATCGCCGCTCGCATCGCGCACACGCGCGTGAGTCTCGACGGCTCGGAGCGGATCACCGCTGGCGGATTGCTCGCGTCGCGAGCGGCCCCCGCACGCTGAGGATCCGGGGCGCCCGAACGCGGCCCGGACCTGCGGCCTCCACCGAAGAGGAGGAGTCCGAGCAGCGACGGTCAGAACTCGGCCGGGTCGGTGTAGGTCCCGAACACTTCGCGGAGCACGTCGCAGATCTCCTGCTGCGTCGCGTAGGCCTTCGCCGCCTCGATGATCGGAGGCATGAGGTTGGTCTTGTGTTGCGCCGCATCCCGCACGGCGGTGAGACAGCTCGCGACCTTCGCACCGTCACGCGAGGCCTTCACCTTCGCGAGGTTGTCGATCTGGAGCTTCTGAACGGTCTCGTCGATGCGCAGCAGCGGGATGTTCGCGTCCCTCTCGGTGCCGTCGCCGTACTTGTTCACGCCGACCATCACGCGCTCGCCGGCCTCGAGCTGACGCTGGAACTTGTAGGCGCTCGCCGCGATCTCGCGCTGCGGGTAGCCCTTCTCGATCGCCGCGACCATGCCGCCCATCTCGTCGATGCGCTTGATGTAGCCGATCGCCTCGTTCTCCAGGCGCGTCGTGAGCTCCTCGATGAACCAGCTGCCGCCGAGCGGGTCGATCGTCTGGGCGACGCCGCTCTCCTCGGCGATGATCTGCTGGGTGCGGAGCGCGATCTTCACCGCCTCCTCGGTGGGCAGCGCGTACGTCTCGTCGAGCGAGTTGGTGTGGAGCGACTGCGTTCCGCCGAGCACCGCGGCGAGCGCCTGCAACGCCACGCGCACCACGTTGTTGTAGGGCTGCTGCGCCGTCAGGGACACGCCCGCGGTCTGCGCGTGCGTGCGGAGCTTCATGCTCTCG
>JANXVA010000215.1 GCA_025351875.1 Myxococcales bacterium
GTTTCCTCGCGACGCAGGGAAAGGATCTCTACGTCCTCAGCCACCCGAGCACGCATCGCTGCCTCGAGCGCGAGACGTGCCCCATCTACTGAGATGAAGGCGCCGCTCCGGCGATGGTTCGCGGAGCTCCGCGCGACGCCGGGGGAGCGTGAGGCGCGCGAGGCGATCGCGAGACTGCGCGTGCGACGGGCGGGCGACTCCGCCACGATCGACGAGGGCGACGGCGACGACGTCTCTTCGCTCACCGACGACTGCGTCTCGACTGTGCAGCTCGAGCGCGGAGTCTACGCATCCATCCCGACGCGCGAAGGTCGGGTGCGGCTGCTCGAGCAAGCGCGCCGCGCCGCCCGCGACGAGGTGATCATGCACGTGACGGTCACCGACGAGAAGAGCCATGTCGGGCGGCTCGCCATCGACGCACCCCGCGTGGCGATGCGCGCCGTCGGTCTGCCTGCCGCGGAGCCCGGCGACCGGATCGGCCCCGAACGGTTCGCCCACTGCTTCTTCGACGAAGAGGCGCTCCTCGAGGAGCTCGACCGCGCGCGGCTCGTCCTCGCGCGGCGGAGCGGCTTCACCTTCACGCTGCGCCGTGGGCAGCCCTCGCGCGAGGCGGCCGAGTCGGTGGCGTCGGAGATGGCGCGCGTCGTCGCGCTCGTCCGCGAGGTCGACGAGCGACGCGCCTCGGAGACCCCGGCGCGCGTGCTCGAAAGGATGCGCGCTCGAGGCGTCGGCGCCGCGTGTCGCGGCCCGATCGGCCGCGCGCGTCTGAGGCGCGCGATCGGGTGGGTCGATGCGTTCGTCCCGGGAGCCGCGAACTGCTATCGCCGCGTCCTCCTCGAGATCGCGCTCGACGCAGGCGCCGCACGAGAGACGATCGTGTTCGGTCTCGATGTCGGGAGCACCGGCCACGTTGCCTTCGAGGGCCGGGAGGAGCGCGCGTTCGACGTGGCCTTCGCCATCCCGGCGACGCAGCCTTGACGAAACGCGCGATCCAGCCGAAGAAGGTGGACACCTCATGCGCTATTTCGTGAACCTCGATCCGACCCCGGGCGCAGAGCCCATCGTCGTCGACCTCACCGAGCTCCCGACCGGTGCGCTCGACGTGTCCGTCGGCGGCAAGCGCGTCGACGTCGACGTCGTCTCCCTCGGGACAGACACCTCTCGGACCCTCTCCGTCCGCGTCGCTGGGCAGATGGTCGACCTCACCACGGAGGGCCAGCCGCCCGAGCTCGGCGCGATCGCGAGCGGGCACCGCTCCTACGTGCGCGTCGAGAGCGAGCGTCAGCGCGCCGCGGCTGCCGCGAAGAAGGGAGGACCGGCCACGAGCGACAAGCTCGTCAAGTCGCCCATGCCGGGCCGCGTCATCCGCATGCTCGTCGCCGTGAAGGACGAGGTCACCGCCGGACAGACGCTCTGCGTGATCGAGGCGATGAAGATGGAGAACGAGGTGAAGGCGAAGGCGCCCGGCGTGGTCGCCGCCGTGCACGTCGTCGAGGGTGCGACCGTCGAGGCCAACGGCAAGCTCTTCACGCTCGCATGAGCGCCAGGTCGGCGGCACCGGAGGCGAGCCTCCCGCGTCTCTTTCTGGTCCACGGGCCGACGCCGATCCTCCGTCTTTCTGCGCTCGACGAGATCATCGGCACCTCGGTGTGGGTGAAGCGCGACGACGCCACCTCGGGCGCCGAGTCAGGCAACAAGATCCGCAAGCTCGAGTTCCTCCTCGCCGACGCGCAGGCGCGCGGCGCGCGCGTCGTCATCACGTGCGGTGGTCTCCAGTCGAACCACGCCCGCGCGACCGCGCTCATGTGCGCACGCGTCGGGCTCCGCTCGATCCTGTTGCTCCGCGTGCCCGATCCCGAGCGCGCTCGCGCGGCTCCGCTCGAGCTCGGCGGAAACGTCCTCCTCGACCGGCTTGCCGGTGCCGAGATCCGCTTCGTGTCCCCCGCGGAGTACCGGGAGCGTGGCGCGATGCTCGAGCAGGCGCGCGCCGACTCCGAGCATCGCGGCGTCCGCGCGTACATCGTGCCCGAGGGCGGCTCGAACGGCCTCGGCTCGCTCGGCTACGTGGAGGCGATGCGCGAGGTCGCGGAGCAGATGCGCCTCGGCCTCGCCGGCGACGGACGACCGTTCGACGTCGTCGCGCACGCGTGCGGCTCGGGCGGAACCGCTGCCGGTGTCGCGCTCGGCGCGGCTCACTTCGGCGTGGCGCACGAGACCTGGGCCTTCGCGGTATGCGACGACAGCGCGTACTTCACGCGCACCATCGGCCGCATCGCCGTCGAAGCGCGTGGCTTCATGCCCTCGCTTCCGGAGCTCGCGTTCGCCGAGCCCGGGCGTCGAGAAGCCGGCGCGTTCGGCAACGCCGCCGCGGCGCGGCTCGTCGTCGACGACCGCGCGAAGGGGCCGGCCTACGGCACGATGAGCGACGAGCAGAAGCGGTTCCTGGTGCGTGTGTCGCGCGCGACGGGGCTCGTGGTCGATCCCGTCTACACGGGCAAGGCTCTCTTCGGCCTCGCGAAGGCGGTGGAGCGCGGCGAGATCGCACGCGACGCACAGGTCCTCTTCCTTCATACCGGAGGCCTCCCCGGTCTCCTTGCCCAGGGCGAGGAGCTGCGCGAGGCGCTCGGCTGAGCGGTGCGCGTCGGCGCGTCGCGTCGGCGGCCGAGGCAGGAGCGACGGAGCCCGGCGCGGTGGCGGTGGTAGTGTAACGCGTGCCCGCATCCCCGATGGCCCCGAAGCCCCTCTCCCCTGCCGAGTCGCGAGCCGCCGCTTCGTCCGCGTGGAAGATCGCGTTCTGGGGCGTGGCGATCTACGCCGGAGGTCGCATCGCCGCCCTCCTGCTCCAGAGCCTGTCGCTGCCGGCGGCCGTGGCGCAGGCGGTCATCGCCGAATGGGGGGCCGGTCGCCTGGGCGTGGCCTGGAGCGACCCGACGCAGCCTGTTCCCACGACCGGGGCCATCGCTCGTCGCGCGGGGCTCGGCGCGGCGGTCGGCTTCGGCGCGGCGGCCGTCGTCGTCGGCTTCCTCGCGACCACGCGAGCCGTCCTGCTGGAGCGCTCCTCACCGTCAGCGAGCATGCTCGTCGTCGGGCTCGTCACGGCCGGCCTCTACGCCATGCGGGACGAGCTCCTGCTCCACGGGCTCGTCATGCGCTCGCTCGTCAGCGTGGAGGCCCCGCTTCTCAAGGTTCTCGCGTGCGGGCTCACGTCGGCGGCTTCGGCCTACGGCGAGCTAGGAGGGGCCTTCCCGATGGCGATTGCTGCGCAAGGCCTCCTCGGCCTCGTGTTCGGGTCCCTCTGGGTGCGCGATCGCGGCGCGTGGCCAGCGTGGGGAGCGCATACGGCCTGGCTGTTCGGAACGGGGTTCCTCATGCAGGGCGGCGTCTTCGAGGCGCGGGTCGCGTCGACTCCCTGGGGCGGCGCAGACGCCGGCCCGCTGGGGGGCATGGCGGCGGTGATCGCCCTCGTTCCCCTCGCCGCAGGCGCACTTGCGGGCAGCGTGCGCTCCCGGCGCTCTGCCTGAGCTTTGCAACGAGTGTCGGGAAACACGGTACCTAGTACGGTTTCGCGCACCCGCAGACGTTCCGGCTCGCCGAAATGGCTTGAACTCGCCCGGGCGTGGCTGCGTCGTGTACGCTCCTTCTTCAATGCGGGACGCAGGCGATGCCCCGGCGCCCTCACGCCGTCTGACCCCGTCGATCGGCCTCGCTCCGGACAGCGACGGCCCGACGAACGAGGCGGCGAACGAGGATTTTCTCTTCCACCTCTATCGTGGAAGCGAGCTTCTCCAGGACAATCGCGCGCACGAGGCGAAGGAAGAGCTCGAGCGCGCGCTCCATCTCCAGCCGCACGACACCAAGGGCCAGGATCTCCTCGCGGTGGTCTACTTCCGGCTCGGTCTCTACCCGCGCGCGATCTCGATCTACGAGCAGCTACGGCGCACGAGCCCGCGCGACCCCGCGGTCTTGCTGAACCTCGCACTCTGCTACCTGAAGACGGGGCAGGCCGGCCTCGCGCGGCGCGATCTGGAGCAGCTCCTCACGCTGAACCCGAACCACTCGCGCGCGTGGGGCTATCTCGGCCTCGCCTGCGAGCGACTCGGCGCGCTCGGCGAGGCGCAGCGCGCGTTCGACCAAGGCGGCCACGGGCAGATGGCGCGGCGCATGGCCGAGCGTCGCGCCTCGCAGAACCCGCCTCCGATGGCGCCCACAGAGTCGAGCCCATCGCGCGAGGTACGTGACGTCGTCGCCGCCGCCTTCGAGGAGCTCGACGCGGGCGAGCTGAGCTTTGCGCTCGCGGAGCCCGCGCGAGAGCCCCACGACGGCTCGGCGGACAGCTGGCGCCCCGTGGAGCTCGGACAGATGGCGGGCCCCGCATCGGACGGCGCGCCGCGCTCGATGCGCGGCAGCGATCTCCTCGCGGCGGCCACCGAGTCGCAGAAGCCGGACACGAAGGACGGACCTCCTCCGGTCGTACCGCTTCCTCGACTGGGCGACCTGCCCGCGTCCAGCCACCGCCACACGCTGATGGTTGGCGTCGCGCCGCCGCACGAGCTCTCCGAGATGAACGCCCTCAGCCGCATCCCGTCGGTGGTGCCGCCCGAGTTCGTCCTCGACGACGCCGGCTCTCCCTCCCTTTCGCCCCGAAGGGTCGCCAACCGCGTGCCGGCGGTCCGTGTCGGCGGCATGTCGGACCTGCCCGAGGTGAGCGGGCCGAGCGGCAAGCGAACGCTCCCGCCACCGCCCGTCGTGAGGCCACGGACGGTCCCGCCTCCGGCCGCCGAGCTGACGCGCGACTCGGTCGTCGCGTTCCCCGAATCCGGCAACGTCGTCATCCATCCGTCGGGTGTCGCGCTCGTGCGCACCTCGGCTGTGGCGGGCTTTACGGCACGCCTCGAGGCGCTCCGCGCGTCCTCGAACGCGCTCTCCATGAAGCTCCTCGAGCGCCAGGTGAAGGGCAAGACGACCGGCGAATCGTTCGGCGGAGCATCGAGCCCGATCGCCCACGCGACCGGCGAAGGGCAGCTCGTCCTCGGCCCTCGGCCTGGTCGAAAGCTCTCCTCGTTCACGCTCGAGGACGACATGTGCTTCGTGCGCGAGGAGGTCCTGCTCGGCTTCGACGGCAACCTCGCCTACGAGAACGGCCGCCTCGGAACCGGCGAGGGCGAGTTCGTGGCGGTGGTCCAGCTTCGCGGCCGAGGCACCGTGATCCTCGAGGTCATCGGCGAGACGCTCACGCTGGAGGTCCAGGGCAGCCGAGGCCTCAGCGTGAGGCGCGAGGTCGTCCTCGGCTGGTTCGGGCGCCTCGTGCCCCGCGCGCTCGCGCCGAGCGAAGCCCCGTGCGGACAGCGCGGTCTGGTGAGCTTCGCGGGCGAAGGCCGCGTCCTCGTCGCGAGCGCGTGACGCCCGGCCCGCGAAGGGTTACATCGATCGTCGTGCAGGAGCCGCCGCAGTCGCAGTCGCAGCTCGACGCGAGTCCCGGGACGAACCCGCGCGAATCGCTGAAGACGCGACGCAAAGAGGTGCGGCGATCCCTCGCGCAAGACGCGGTCAATCTGCCGAACATGCTGACGTTCGCGCGGATCGTGATGATCCCGCTCTGCCTCTGGTTCCTCGATCAGGACACGCCGCGCGCCGGATTCTGGTCGGCGATCGTGTTCACGCTCGCGGCGATCACCGATCTCCTCGACGGCTACCTGGCACGCAAGCTGGGCGTAGTGAGCGTGCTCGGCAAGCTCATCGATCCGCTGGCCGACAAGCTCATCGTCATGGCGACGCTCGTATGGCTCGTCCCGATGGATCGTATGCCCGCGTGGGCGGTCATCGCGCTGCTCGCGCGCGAGTTCAGCGTCACGGCGCTGCGCAGCGTCGCGGCGAGCGAGGGCGTCATCATCTCGGCGGGCAGCGAGGGCAAGACCAAGACGGCGCTCCAGATGATCGGAATCATCGCGCTTCTCGTCGGCTACCCGTACCACCTCAGTTACCTCGGCCTCGACCTTGGCGTGGTCGACTGCGTCAAGGTCGGGCGAGCGCTCGTCTACCTCTCGCTCGTGTTCTCCGTCGCGAGCGCGGCGCAGTACGTCCGGCTGTTCTCCCAGGCCGTCGAGGCCAAGGAAGAGAAGCTCCAGGAAAAGGACCGGGCCGAGCATGGCGAACGTGACAAGAGCGGGACTTTGCCGTGATTTCCGAGGATGGCGCTTGCCAGCGGTAGAAGATCCATGCCATCAAGGGGCGGCATGCAGAGGGCTTTCCGCTACCGGATCGTAGGCATCGTGCTCTGCACGGCGTTGAGCGCGTTCGTCGCGCTCACGGCGTGCTCGAACTACGAAGAGGGCGAGCGCTGCGAGACCCTCAACGGCAACGAGGACTGCAAGGACGGCCTGCAGTGCACGCCGAAGGCGCAGATCAACACGCCGTACGACAGCAGCGATCGCTGCTGCCCCGTCAACCGTGCGACGGCCACGCACCCCGCGTGCGTCATCCTCACGACCCCGATCACGACGGACGCGGCTCCGCCCGACGCGAACACCGGCCCCACGCCCGACGCGACGATCGACTCGTCGACCGACACGGGCATCGTCCCCGAAGCCGGCCTGGACGCGGCGGACGCGGCGGACGCGGCCGAAGGCGGCTGAGTTGGGCGGCTGGGCGGTGGGTGGTCCGGCGCTCGCACCGAGCGCCCTCGTCGAGCATGCGCAGGGGGCGCTGATGCTCTCGCTGGCGATCGTTCTCCCGGTGCTCGCCGTCGCGGCGGTGGTCGGGCTCGTCGTTGCCGCGTTCCAGGCCGCCTCGCAGATCCAGGACCCGACCATCGCGCACCTTCCGCGGCTCCTCGCCGTGGTGGCCGCGCTCGTCATCGTCGGGCCGTGGATGGGGTCCCAGATCGGCGTTTTTGCCGAGCGGATGCTCATGCTCGCCGCCGCCCACTGAGTCGCTGCGGGGCGTGGCGAGGGCCTCCCGATTGACCCACGGGCGAGGCTTTGGTACCTCGCCAAGAATGAGTGAATCCTCACTCAGTTCGAAGCGCTCGGGGCGGGCGGCGAGCCGGAAGCCTAAAGATTCCGCGCACGCGCCGCAGTCGCCGCCCGTGGTGCGCGCGCCCGAAGTCCGCGAGGACCGCGACGCCGCGAAGAAGCGACGCTCCCGTGACAAGCGCGAGCGGATCCTCAAGGCGGCCGTCAAGGTGTTCGCCCGCAACGGCTTCCACGCGACCCGCGTGAGCGAGGTCGCCAAGGCCGCGGGCGTCGCCGACGGGACGATCTACCTCTACTTCAAGTCGAAGGACGAGCTCCTCGTCTCGCTGTTCGAGGATCGCGTGAGCAAGCTGCTCGCGTTCATGGAGGGCGAGCTGCCGAAGCTGCCGAGCGCGCCCGAGCGGCTGCGCGCGGTCATCGACATGCAGCTCGGGCTCCTCGAAGGTGAGCGCGACCTCGCCGAGGTCGTCACGGTCATCATCCGCCAGTCGACGCGCCTCATGAAGGAGTTCGCTGCGCCGAAGTTCCTCGCGTACCTCGACGCCATCGCGCGGATCGTCCACGACGGTCAGGACGCCGGAGATTTCCGGAAGGACGTCTCACCCCACATCGCCGCGCG
>JANXVA010000253.1 GCA_025351875.1 Myxococcales bacterium
GTCGTGTACACGCTGCCGGACCCATGGACGCGCAAGCTCTTCTTGGCGCTGTGCCGTCGGTACGGGTTGACGCCGTTCCGGCGGTACCGCCAGCGCTACAGCACGGTGCAGGTCGTCGCTCCGGAGACCTTCCAAAGGAAGACGCTGTGGCCCGAGTACCTCGCGCTGGCGAAGGAGCTCGAGAAGCATTTCGACGAGCTCACCAAGCGCGTGGTCCGCGAGGCGATCCACGGGGACGTCAGCGAGGCCGACGAGAGCGACGGGCCCAGGGCGCTCCCCGCGGCAAGCCGTTCCTGAGGCGCGCTATGCCGCCGTGGCCACGACGGATGGCGCTGCGAGCTTCGCCGCCGCGAGCCGCTTCGCGTGCGTCTCCGGCAAGAGAGCGACGAGGTCTTTCTCGCCCGCGAGGATCTTCGCGAGTGTCTCGCGCAGGTAGCGGCGCGGCTCGATGCCCATCTTCCTGCATGTCCTGAGGAGCGTGAGCGCGTCAGCGGCACGCCGCGCGGACAGGTCGTGACCGACGAAGAGCCACGTCTTCCGATCGAGAACCCATCTTCGCAGGCCGCTCTCGACCTCGTTGTTCGTCATCTCCATCCGTGGGTCCCGAAGGAACGCGGTGAGCCGCGTCCACTGCCGGTGGATGTAGCCGAGCGCCTTCCCGAGCGCGCTCTTCGGCTCGACGTCTTCGCGACGCTCCGCAACCCAGAGCCGGAGCTCCTCGACCAAGGGAGCACTGT
The DNA here is from genome assembly GCA_025351875.1 of Myxococcales bacterium. Lineage (GTDB taxonomy): Bacteria > Myxococcota_A > Polyangia > Polyangiales > Polyangiaceae > Labilithrix. The sequence continues at coordinate 738 of JANXVA010000253.1, forward strand.
CGCTCTGGCGGCGAGCAAAGCGCGCATCGAGACTCTCGCCGAGGCGCTTGGACTCCGCATCGACGTGGAAGATCGCACCGAAGAGATCGAGGCCACGCGTCGCGCGGGCATCGCCGCCGCGCAGCGCGAAGACAAGTCCTCGACGCCCGTGCGCGTTACAACCACCACGAGCACCGCCTGCCCGTTCCACGCAGTTGTTGGTCGGAGAGCCGTCACACATCACGCTCGCGAGCGTCCGACCGGCAAGCAGATCGTCGATGTGCTTCGCGTGCCCGGTCCTCGCGTACACGAAGTACGAGTACCGATGATCGCCCTCGATGAGCCAGAGCGAGCCGCTACGGATGCCGAGGGGATGCTCGCTGTCGAGCACCGGCATCCGCGTGGCATCGAGCGCGGTGAAGGCGGAGGAGAGGCACGCCTCTTTGATGTGCTCGACGACCGGCTCGAAGAGATCGATGACGCGCCCAACGCTCGACGCGAGCGTGTTGGCCGAAAGCGGCACGTCCTCTGCGCGGGCGTTCCTCTCCATACGCTCCCACGGGACGGCGTCGTCGTAGTGATCGACGAGCGCCTGCACGAGGAGCTCGTTGCCGAGGATGCCGCGGTCGAGCACCTCGTCTCCCTTCGGCGCCGTAACGACGTAGTCGTGACACTCCTGACAGGCCACGGTCTCGTGCTTCACGCATCGGACCACGTAGTGCGCGGGCACGACATCGAGCTTGCTGGCGATCTTGTAGCCGATCGGCTGAGCCTCGACCTCGCAGGTCGGGCACGTCCGTAACGCGGAAGGCACCGCATGGATCTCTTCGACGCGAGGCAAGTGCGCCGGCAGAATCGGTCGACCATGACGGTGTCGATTCTTCGGCCCGCGCTTCTTCTTCTCATCCTTCGGCGCGGGCGGTGGCACGGAAGCCGCGTCATCGTTCGCCGCGGGGCCGAGCAGAAGCGGCAGCTCGAGCTGAAGCCGATGCATCGTCTCGCTCGGCGGACGCTTGCGAGAATGGCTCGCCACCTTGGCCATCAGCTCCGTGTTCAGCTCGCGCATCCGAGCGAGAAGCGAAAGAATCGACGCGATCAACTCGGCGATTGCGCCCCGAGCGAGCATGCTGGTGATGAAGCGCCGAACGGCTTCGAGGTCGGGCGCGAACGCGCTGGTCATCGGCACCGCCGCGGGAGTCGCCGCTCCGCCGCCGTCGTCCTTCTCGCTCGATGCTGCCCGCGTCACGACCCGTGTTGTAAGACGAACGCGATCACGACGCGCGTCTCCATCGGATCTCAACGATCGTTTCGATCGTCGAGATCACGCCACGCGAGCGCGTGGCGACCAACGCGCTCGCCGGCTCGCTCCTTCGAGATCAATGCCCTCGAGTACGAGCAGCAGCTCCGCGCCTTCGATGATCACGCGCCCAAGGTCAGCACGCCACGGCGTCTTGAAATTTCCTTTCTCGAGTCGCTTCATGATCAGCACGTAGCCGTCGCGATCCCAGTAGAGGATGCGGACACGGTCGGCGCGGCGCGAAAAGAAGACGTACATCGTGCCGCAGAGCGGGTCTTCGGCGAACTGCGACCGGACCAACACCGACAGACCGTCGATCCCCTTGCGCCCGTCGACGCGCGCCGTCGCCACGAACACGCGCGCCCCGGGCGGTAGCGTCAACATCCTCGCGCAGGTCTCGCCAGCGCGTCGACCAAGCGTGCAATGTGCGCCACGTCGAGATCTTCGCGAACGCGAACCGCGACCCCATCCACGCAGATCTCGATCGTGTCGCGCACGAGTGCGTTGCTCGGCAGCTGGACCGCCACGAACGCAGCAGCCACCGTTCCCAGCCGCGTCTTCCAGTAGGCTAGCCGCCGACTCGAGACACCCGTGCGATGCGCGAACCGAGCAGCGCTCTCGCCCGAAGCCGCGAACTCGGCGAGCGCCGCGCGAGCTTCGGCTTCACTCCACTGCCTCCAACGACGACGACCCTCTGACGTCTGTGACCTGCGTGCCATCGTGCGACCTCCGCCTACGCGCACGCATACGCGGGACTGCGCTCACGACAAAGACGCCCTTGGCCGATGGGTTACCATGAAGGTCTACCGTCGGCCCCGACGGCGACTCGCTCCTTCGCTCTGAATCCAGAGAATACGGGGGGGGCGTTGTGGCCGTGGTCGCCGTTGAGGCAACGTCGGCGCGAAGCAAGATCGGCGCGGCCTCAGCGGACGCCGACCACATTGATCGGCACACGTGACTTGAAGTCGACGCGCCGGACGCCCACCTCGCGCAGTACGCCCTGCACTTCACGCCATGTCATCGGGCCGTCGAACTGCGGCGAGAGCATGTCGAACGTATCGAGAATCGCCTCTTGGAAGCGCTGCTCGCGGCCCCAGCCCTCGCGGGCCTCGGGATACACTGCGATCGGGATAGCGAACTGCGCTATGCGACCCACGCGTGGGAGGGCGAAGAGACGCTCGGCAACAGGAAAGGCAAACGGCATCAGGCGTTCGATGGCGCTGAGCAGGACCGTCTTCGGAAGCCGTTTGGTCAGCGGGCGTATGAGGTATTTTGCGTTCAGCTTCGTCCACGGTCTCCGTGCATAGATCGAGAAGCAGAACTCCCCGCCTTCCTTCACGGTCTGGACGACCTCGCGCACGGCCGCGCGCGGAGCAGGCGTGTGCTGCGCGACGCCGATGCAATATGCGAAGTCCATGCTCCCGCGCCGGATGGGCGGTTCGAGAACGCTGCCTTGAACGACGTCGATGTTGGGAAAGCGCGTCAACGTTTGCTTGGCGGCCTCCACGGCTGAGGACATGTCGAGCGCGACGAGGTTTGCACCGCGAGCCGCGGCGACCTCGGCGAAGCGGAGCGAACCATCATCGAGTTGTGCGAGCAACCCACGGTCACGGCGTCGCAGATGGCGGTGGCGTTGCATCGACTGGCCGAGTGGCAGCTCAAGCTCGCGCAGGATCCCGTCGCCGCGCG
>JANXVA010000271.1 GCA_025351875.1 Myxococcales bacterium
GTGCTCGTCTCGCTCGGCGTGCTCGCGATGATCTCGCTCCTCATTTACGGCGCGTTCGACTCGCTCTCGCGCGGTCGTAAGGGCGAGGCCCTGCGCGTCGACCGCGCGCGGCAAGGTCGCGACGCGATCGACCGCATCACGCACGAGATGCAGGGCGCGTTCCTCTCGCTGCACAATCCGGCGAGCGTCTCCCTCGTCACCCGTCAGACCGCCTTCATCGCCACCAACGGATCGACGTTCGATCGGCTGGATTTTGCCTCGTTTGCGCATCGTCGCGTGGAGAAGGAGGCGAAGGAATCGGACCAGTGCGAGATCGGTTACTTCGTCGTCAAGGACCCTGACAAGGACGAGAAGATGGATCTCGTCCGCCGTGAGCAGGCCCCGCCGGACTTCGACCCGAAGAAGGGCGGAGTCGTCAACATCCTCGCCGAGGACGTCGAGCTCTTCGACGTCCGTTACCTCGACCCGCTCACAGGCCTCTGGCAGGACTCCTGGGACACGACCCAGCTCACCGGGCAGCTCAATCGCTTGCCGCTCGAGGTGAAGGTCACGCTCGTCCTCAAGCCCGTCAAGAACAGCCCGCCCTATCGCTTCGTCACGAAGTTCATGCTCCCCATGCAGCAGGCCCTCAGCTTCGGTATCCCACGATGACGAAGCCCACCTCCACGAAGTCGAGCTCCGCACGTGCACGCGCACGCGCCAAGAAGCGAAAGAAGGAAGCGGGCATCGCGCTCGTCATGGTCATGGGCGCGATCGCGATCCTGACCGTCATGCTCGCCGAGTTCCAGGACGAGACGAGCGCCGAGCTCGCGGCGGCGACCGCGGAGCGCGACGGCCTCCAGGCCGAGTACATGGCGAAGAGCGCCGTGAACCTCTCGCGCCTCCTCATCGCGAGCGAGCCGACGATGCGCAAGGCGATAGCTCCGATGTTCCAGCTCATGAAGCGGACGCCCCCGCAGCTCCCGGTCTGGGAGTTCTCGGACCGGCTGCTCGGCGCCTTCAACGACGAGGAGTCGAGCAAGGACTTCGCCGCCACCGTCGGCCTCGACATCTCGCAGGGCAAGAACCTCGGGATGAAGGGAGGGAAGTACGAGCTCGTCATCGTCGACGAGGACTCGAAGATCAACGTCAACCTCGGCGCCGCCAACGACATCGCTCACATCCGCCTCGCGCAGGAGGTCATGAGCCTGATCGGCCCGCCGCAGTACTCGACGATCTTCGAGCAGAAGGACGGCGCCGGGCAGTTCCACGATCGCGTCTCGGTGTGCCAGGCCCTCATCGACTGGGCCGACGTCGACGAGCTCGCGTTCAACTGCGATCTCAGCCAGCTCTCCGCCGCGCAGAACGCCGGCGTCGAGGACGCGTGGTACCAGCTGCTCCCGAAGCCGTATCGCCGCAAGAACGCGCCGTACGACTCGCTCGACGAGATCCACATGGTGCGTGGCGTCAGCGAGGACTTCTGGTCGACGTTCATCGATCCCGATCCGACGAACCCGAAGAAGCGCGTCGTCACGGTGTGGGGGCAGGGGGCCATCAACGTCAACACCGCGGGTGCGCAGACGCTCCTTGCGGTGGTGTGCGCTGGCGCGCCGCAAGCGGAGCTGTGCACCGACATCAACCAGATGCAGATGTTCCTGACGGCGATGATCATGGCGCGGGGAATCTCGATGGGCGCGCCGATGTTCGGGTCTCCGGCGGACTTCATCGCGATGATGAAGGGCTCCGGCATGATCGGCCCGATGCTCACGGGAATGGGCATCAAGCCGGTGAAGTTCCTCTCCGAGAGCGAGTTCGCCAAGAGCATCTCTGCCGAGAGCAAGGTGTTCTCGATCTACGCCGTCGGTATCGTCAAAGGCTACAAGCGCGAGACGCGCCTCTCGATTCACTCGGTCGTCGACTTCCGGCAGGCGCCGAGCCTGCTCGCCACCGCGCCCATCGGCTCGGCGCTCCCCGGTCAGCCGACGCCGCCCCCCTCCGCCAGCGCCCCGGCCTCGATCCGGACGGCCACGACATTGCCGGCGCGCA
>JANXVA010000274.1 GCA_025351875.1 Myxococcales bacterium
TCGAGGACCATCGTGGCGTCAGCCTTGCCCGTGACCTTGTCATGCCCCTGGAAGAAGAAGTGATTCAGGTGCTCGATGGCCTTCTGCCCGGCCCCATTTCGAGCGCCGTAAAGCGTCTCGAACAGATGCTGCGCGGCCCCGTAGTCGCGCGAGTGTTTGGGGTTCCTGAATCGGTAGGTGAAGCCGTGCAACGGTCGCGGGGCGGCGACGGCTTGGTTTGACTTGCCACGGTTGACGACGTCGAGGAGGTGCGTCTCGACCCAGCGCTCGAGCACATCCCGGTGGCCCTGGAACCCGGTGAACCACTCCGGGTGCTCCATGAACTCCTCGACGAACATCTCGACGGACAGCTCCACCTTGCGTCGCAGTCGACTTGGGAAGCCGTTGTGAGCCAGCCTCGCGAAGAGAGCGGTCAGCACGCGGTCCATCTCCAGATGCTTGAAGTCGAGGTAGCTGATCTTCGGGAGGCGGAACTCCCTGTCGCGCTGGGACAAGGACATCAGACCACTCCCTCCCGGACGCGACTCATCTCGAGCCTGCCGTCCACCTGCCGAGCAACGCGGTAGAAGTCGTGCCCAGAGGTGCTGAGCAGGACCTCCTGGTACGGAGCCGAGCCGAGCATGTTCTTGAAGACGGCGAGGCTCAGGTAATACCCCTGCTCCTCCTCGACGCTGGGGCTATAGCCGTCGTTCAGGCGCTGGAGCATCTCGAAGACATCGAGCGTGACGAGCAGCTCCGCCTCCAGCCCCGCGTCGCCGCGGTAGCGGAGCACGAGCCCCGACGGCATATGCTCGACGAAACGCGAACGCGCTCCTTGATCCTTGAGGGACAACGAGAATCGCTCTCGCGGGTAGAGGCGGTAGCTCCGCACGCTGCCACCTTCGACACGACGAACTTCAAGCGCCAGGTTGTTCCCCAAGCGCTCCGGCCGGCTCAGTCCCTCGCCGCGGTTGATCGCGTGGAGCAAGCGTTCGAGGAGGCCCTCGGGCCCGTGGTCGCCGCGCACGACGGCGAGCATCTCCTCGGCCGTCTTGTAGGGGAGCATCGAGCGCCAGGAGCTGTCGCGACGCTCGAAGAAGCCACGTCTCCGAGCCATCGCGATGAAACGCCGATGTGCATCGGCGCGGTGAGCAGAGGCGCGACCCGAGAAGTCGCGGGGAAGCTCCTCGTACAGGCGGCGAAGGACGTCGCGGTCGTAGCTCCCTCGACGCTCCAACCGGAACAACGATCGGTCGTCATCCGGAGAGACGAAGTCGAGCATCCGATCGAGGCGCGGATCGTCGCCACCAGCGACGTCCACGTCGCCGAGCAACGTCAGCAGCCGATCGGGGTTCGGCGCGTCACCGCCCTTCCAGCTGTTGAAGTAGAAGCCCTGAACGATCTCGTCGCGGCGCCCGGACTTGTAAAGCTCATGAATCTCGTCGCAGTCCTTCGTGCCGACAAGCGTGAAGGCAAGCGCAGACCGTAGATCACGGAGAGTGATGTGGAGACGCCCGCGCAGGTGCGTCACGGCGTAGAGGCTCTTGAGGCGCTCAATGACCCGCGGTCCAGCGGTCTCGTCCTGGAATGTCTGCGCGTTGTGGAATGCGTAGCAGCGGTCTTTCAGGTCGCAGCCGTGGCACGGCTCCCAGAACTTCTCGTGGGTCATGCGCCGTATGAGCCGCTCCAGGATCGAGCCATCGAAGCCCTGGGGGTCCGTGACGACGCTGCGCAAATTCAAGTTCACCACGGCAATGCCGTGCGCGGGCTCGCCGGTCTGGAGCCCCTGCTTCACGATGGCTGCTAGCGCGGCGAACTCCGCGTGGTGGGCCTCGAGAAAGTCTACGAGTCGGCCTTCGTTGATCGCTATCAGGCGAGTCTCTTTCGCTGACCACGCGACCTCGGCGCCCGCAAACGGCGCCAAGAACGAGCGAAGCACGTCGTCATTCTTCTGGTCGCCCTCGTCCTGGCTCCCGTCGTAGTTCGACAGATACGTGTGGCCACGGATGACAAAACGCGTGCCGTTCGCAAGCGAGCGGTCAACCGTTGCGCCTTCGTCCTCGGCGCGCTGCTCGAATTTCTGCAAGAACGCGGTCTTCCCGTCGCCCGCGTTG
>JANXVA010000318.1 GCA_025351875.1 Myxococcales bacterium
CGCTTCACGCGCGGCAGCTCCGGGAGCTCCGCGCGGGCGCGGGCCACGAAGACCTCGTCGAGCACCACGGGCGGGAGATCCGGCTCCGGAAAATAGCGGTAGTCCTGGGCGGTCTCCTTGATGCGCAGCGAGTACGTCGTGCCGGTCTTCTCGTCCCAGCCGCGCGTCTCCTGAACGATGCGGCCGCCGCTCTCGAGCACCTCCTTCTGGCGCTCGACCTCCCCGGCGATCGCCCTCTCGACGAACTTGAACGAGTTGATGTTCTTGAGCTCGACGCGTGTACCGAGCTTGGTCTCGCCGACGGGCTTGATGGACACGTTCGCGTCGCAACGGAACGAGCCTTCCTCCAGGTTGCCGTCGTTGATCCCCAGGAATACGAGCACGTCACGAAGCGTCCGCAGGTACTCGGCCGCTTCCGCTGGGCTCGACAGGTCCGGCTCGCCGACGATCTCGACGAGCGGGACCCCGGCGCGGTTCAGATCGACCACCGAGTCCGCGCCGAGCCCGTGGATGTTCTTGCCCGCGTCCTCCTCCATGTGGATCCGGAGGATCCGCGCGCGCTTCATCACGCGCAGGTCCGGGTCGGCCTCCCCCTCCCCCTCGCCCGGGAGCGCGATGTCGAGGTAGCCGTTGTCGCTGAACGGCTCGTCGAACTGGCTGATCTGGTAGCCCTTGGGCAGGTCGGGATAGAAGTAATTCTTCCGGGCAAAGCGGCTCTTCGGCCGCACCGTGCAGTCGAGGGCGAGCGCGGCCTTGAGGGCCATGCGCGCGGCCTCGGCGTTCAGGACGGGCAAAGCGCCAGGCAAACCGAGGCAGGTCGGGCACACGTGGGTGTTGGGTGGGGCCCCGAACGTCGTCCGACAAGGGCAGAACAGCTTGCTCTCGGTGAGCAGCTGGCAGTGGACCTCGAGGCCGATGACGGTCTCCCAACCGGGGTGCTTGCCGGGCTGCATGAGGCGTCCACGTTAGCGTTTTTCGCCGCGAACTGGTCCATCGGCACCACCCGTGAGTAGGGTGAAAGCCCTCGATGCCTCCCGAGACCCTCCTCCGCGGCTTGCCGCTCGCCGTCCTCGCGGTCTCGCTGATCTCCGTCCCGATCCTGCTCCTCGAGCCACAAGGGCTCCCCCGGATGCGATCGCTCGAGACCGAGCTCGGCGGCGTGCAGGCCGAGAACGCCGAGCTCCGCCGCGACGTCGGCAAGCTCCGCACCGAGGTGAAGGAGCTTCGCGAGAACCCCACCGCGGTCGAGCGCATAGCCCGCGAGCAGCTGGGCCTCGTCCGCCGGAGCGAGGTCGTCTTCCAGTTCGAGCGGAAGTGACCCCCTCGGACAGCGTCCCGAAGGTCGGCTAGGCTAGGGGGGTGCCGGACGAGCTCACGAAGGCACTCCTTCTCGAGGAGGCGGCCTCCGAGGCTGCGATCGCCGAGGCCCTGTTTGCTTCGGTGACGAGCGGAGTGCCGCTCGTCCTCGCGCTCGCCGAGTCGCGCGCTGTGACGCTCGAGGTGCTCGGTCGCTACCTTGCCCGGACCGAGGCGCCCTACCTGAGGCAGGTGGTCCCGCTCCTGGAGCTCGTCGACCGGTTGCCCGTGGAGCTCTGCGCCCGCCTGTTCGCGATTCCGGTTCGGCGGGATGCGATCACGGGGACGATCGACGTCGTCGTCGCCGACACGAGCGACCCGCATCCGGGCAACGAGATCGCCTTCCACCTCGGCGCGCCGGTACGACTGGTCCGCGCGTCGATCCCCGCGATCGACGACGCCGTTCGGCGCATGCGGTCACGCTCGCTGATGCCCCCGGCGGCGCGGGCGCTCTCGGCTTCGATCGCGCCGCCGACGAACCGCGAGCCTCCCCGTCTACCCGACGACGACCGGCTCTACGATTCGCGCCCGCGCGCGGCGGAATCGACCCCCAGCCCCTTCAAGGGCGGGACGATGCCGCCTGTCGGGCCCCCGAGCCCCTTCAAGGGCGGGACGCTTCCGCCGCCCGCCGCCGCACCGAGGTTCGGCTACGTTTCTCAGGACGGCCTCGACATGATGTCGTCCGAGGCGCTCCGACCGAGTCGCCTGCCGGCCGGGGAGCGTCAAGCCCACGTGGTTCCGACCTCGCCCGCAGCGCAAGGTCATGCCCCGGTGGCGCCGCCGCGCGTCGACGCCTCGGGCCAGCGCCGGTATCGGCCCACGCCGCCCTGGGGCACCCAGCTCCACAACGTGTCGGCGGCCCCGGCCTCCGACCAGCCGAACAGCGGGCTCGGCTCGGAGATCCCGATCCCGCTCACGCGACGCACGTTCAACGCGGTGAGTGGCGGCACGCAGCGGCCTCCGCCGCTCGTCGATCCGAGCAGCGCCGGCCTCGGCGAGGGCATGCCCGTCGATCCCGCGCATTTCCGGCAGATCGTGGAGGTCAACGAACGCTCGCCCGCGCCTCCGGAGGCCGCTGGGCCGCGGAGCCTCCGAGAGTCTCCTCAGGCCTCCTTCCTTCCAGGGCCGCCCCCGATGCCGGGCGGCGGAGTGTTCGCCGCCTACGCGCCGCAGATGCCGGTGGCCGACATCGGCGGGGTCCTCGCCGCGCTCCGGGCCGCGGCCTCGCGCGACGAAGTGCTCGAGCTCGTCCTCACCGGCGCACGTATCGTGGCGCACCGCGTGGCGCTCTTCGTGGTGAAGCGCGGCGGCTACCTCGGGTGGGCCTGCACGCCCGAGTTCGCGGAGCGCGGCTCGCTCCAATCGATCCTCGTGCCGCTCGAGAGCGCGAGCGTGTTCGACGAGGCCGTTCGGGAGGGCCTCTACCTCGGGCCGATCCGCAACGACGAGGCCCACGCGCCGCTGCTCCACGTGATGCGCGGCGCATCCCGTGACGTGGCGGTCGTTCCGGTCCGCGTGAGTGGCAAGACGGCCGTCGTCCTCGTCGCCGACGACCTCGGCGACACGATGATCGCGACGCGACGCCTCGAGGAGCTGGCGCACGCGGCCGGCGAGGCCTTCGCGCGAATCCTCCGCCTCCGCCGCTGACTCTCAGGTGGCCGGGGACACCCGGCGCGCTGTCCGGGACATAGGGTCATTCGCGGATCCTTCGGGGCAGCTGGCCTGGCGAACGCGGCACGGCGACTGCTCGAGGGCAGGAGATGCTCATCCCTCCGCTCGACCTGTCCGCTGATCGCCTCTGCGTCCTCCGCTTCGCCGCCTCGTTCCTCTGGGCCGACCTCGAGCTGGACCTGGCCGAGCACGCGTTCTTCCTCGACCTCGCGACCGAGCTCGGCGTACCGGACGGCTCACTCCCGTCGGTCGCGGCGCTGTTGTCGTCGCCGCCCGCGCCCGAGGACGTCGACCCTACGCGCGTCTCCCCTGCGCTCGCCATGACGGTCCGCAACGTCGCGCTGCGCGCGATCGCGTCGGACGGGCGGGTGCTCCCGCAGGAGATGGCGCTCTTCGACTTGCTCGACGAGCTGCTCCCTCAGGTTGGTTCGTAGGGGCTGAGATCGATCTTCACTGGGGTGGCGCCCCAGATCTCGTTGGCATACTCGCGGATCGTTCGATCCGAGGAGAACATGCCCATCTTTGCGATGTTGCGGACTGCCATCGCGTGCCAAGCCTTCTTGTCGAGGAACGCGTCGCTCACGCGCTTCTGGCAGGCGACGTAGGCGTCGAAGTCCTCGAGGATCATGTACGTGTCGTGATCGAGGAGGCTGTCGGTCAGCGGGCGGAACAGCGTGGGGTCGTCGCCGCTGAAGAAGCCGTTGGCGATCAGGTCGATGACCTCGCGGAGTCGCTCGTTGCGGTCGTACACCGCGCGCGGCCGATAGCCCGTGCGCTGGAGATCGAGGACCTCGGGCGTCGTCAGGCCGAAGAGGAAGAAGTTGTCCTCGCCGACGGCCTCGCGGATCTCGACGTTGGCGCCGTCGAGCGTGCCGATCGTGAGTGCGCCGTTCATCGAGAGCTTCATGTTCCCGGTGCCGGAGGCCTCCTTGCCAGCCGTCGAGATTTGCTCGGAGAGGTCGGCGGCGGGGATGATGCGCTCGGCGAGCGAGACACGGTAGTTCGGCAGGAATGCGACGCGGAGGCGGCCCTCGAGATCGACATCACTGTTCACGACGTCGGCGATGCCGTTGATCAGCTTGATGATGAGCTTGGCGATGCGATAGCCCGGCGCGGCCTTTGCGCCGAAGAGCACGGTGCGCGGCGCTGCGAGGGCGGAGGGATCGCGCTTGGCATCGAGGTAGAGCCGCACGACGTGCAGAGCGTTGAGGAGCTGCCGCTTGTACTCGTGGAGGCGCTTGATCTGGACGTCGAAGAGCGAGTCCGGGTCGAAGCGGAACTTCCACGTGTCGCTGGAGTACTGGGCGAAATCGACCTTGTTCGCGCGCTTGATGGCAGAGACGCGCTCGACGAACGATGCATCGTCGGCGAACTTCGTGAGCTTCTCGAGCTGGTCGAGGTCGGTGACCCACCCGGGGCCGATGGCCTCGGTGATCAGCGCCGAGAGGCGCGGGTTGCACTGGTGCAGCCAGCGGCGCGGCGTGACGCCGTTCGTCTTGTTCGAGAACTTCGCCGGGGTCATCTCCGCGAAGTCGCGGAGGACGTCGCGCTTCAGGAGATCGGTGTGGAGCGCGGCGACCCCGTTGACGGCGTGCGAGCCGACGACGGCGAGGTGGGCCATCGCGACCTTCTTCTCCGCGCCCTCCTCGATGATCGACATGCGGCGGATGCGCGCGTCGTCACCCGGGAAGCGGGCCATCACCGAGCGCACGAAGCGTCGGTTGATCTCGTAGATGATCTGGAGATGGCGCGGCAAGAGCCGCTCGAACATCGCGACCGGCCAGCGCTCGAGGGCCTCGGAGAGCAGCGTGTGGTTCGTGTAGCCGCACGTGGCGACCGTGGTCTCCCAGGCGCGGTCCCAGGGCATGCGCTCGAGGTCGACGAAGACGCGCATCAGCTCGGTGATGGCGATCGCCGGGTGCGTATCGTTGAGCTGGATCGCGTTCTTCGCCGCGAACTCGTCGAAGTTCTTGTGGCTCTTCTTGTACCGGCGGACGATGTCCGCGATCGCGCAGGCGACGAAGAAGTACTCCTGCTTGAGGCGGAGATCGCGGCCAGCCTGGTTGTGGTCGTTCGGGTAGAGGACCTTCGAGATGACCTCGCTCGAGTTCTTGTCCTCGACCGCGCGGACGTAGTCGCCGTCGTTGAACACCTTGAGGTCGAACTCGTTGCCGGCCCGCGCCTGCCAGAGGCGCAGCGTATTCACGGTGTCGTTCCGGAAGCCCGCGATCGGGGTATCGAACGGGACGCCGAGGACCTGGTGGGTGTCCACCCAGCGGGCGGAGAGGTCGCCGGTGTCGTCGGTGACGGCGGCGACGCGCCCGCCGAAGTTCACGCTGACCGCGTACTCCGGCCGGACGTACTCCCACGGGTTGCCGAAACGCAGCCACTCGTCGGGGCGCTCGACCTGCCAGCCGTCACGGATCTCCTGCTCGAAGATGCCGAACTCGTAACGGATGCCGTAGCCGTACCCGGCGTAGCCCAGCGTCGCCAACGAGTCGAGGAAGCACGCGGCGAGGCGACCAAGGCCGCCGTTGCCGAGGCCGGGCTCCGGCTCGTCCTCGAGGACGTCGGCGAGCTCGAGGCCCGCCCCGCGGAGGAGCTCCTTCGACTTGTCGTAGATGCCGAGCGCGTGGAGGTTGTTGGCGAGCGCGCGGCCGAGGAGGAACTCCGCGGACAGGTAGTAGATCCGCTTGGCGTCGATCTTCGAGTACGTCTCCTGCGTCTGCGCCCAGCGATAGGTCAGTCGATCGCGCACGGTCAGCGCCAGCGCGACGAAGCGGTCGAGGTCGGTCGAGTTCACCGCGCCCTTGCCGAGCGAGTACGAGAGGTGGTCGAGGAACGCGCGCTTCAGGGTCGCGTCGGCCATCCCGGTGCGGTCGTCCTCGACGCGGGGGGAGGCCGTGCGCACCTCGAGCGGGTCTCCCGCAGCTACCGGGGGATCGTTGCTCTGCGCGTCCGTTCTGCTCATGGAAGAGAGCCTCCATGATCGGGGGGTGTAGTTTCAACTCCAATCGGCGGTCCGGTCGTGCCTCAGGGCGTACCCACTGCGGCAGGCGCTGCGGGAGAGGCTCCGGAGCTCGCGAAGATCAGCACGAACGAACGGCCCGCGAGCCGGTAGAGCCTCGGCTTGTCCTTCGGCCCCGTGTCCGCGGAAAACGCCGCGTACCACGGGAGCTTCTGCCAGATCTCGGTCGCCTTCACGTACTCGGGGACGATGAGGTCGAGCTCCACGTAACGTCCGGCCGTCGCGGCCGAGAGCTCGGGCCCGAAGCTGTACTGGCGAAGGCTCTCGGCCGGCGCGAGGTCGTTGTGCATCGCGCCTCCATAGGTGACGACCACCTTGCCGTTCTTCGCCGCCACATTGCGCTGGAAGAGCGCCGTTGCGTCGGACTGCGTCAGGCGTTTGATGAGGCCGAGCGACTGCGTCACGATGTCCGCGCCGGCGTCGGCGAGGCTCGCGTAGTCATCGCAGCTCGGACGGAGGAGATGCGGCTGGACGCCGAGCGCCTTCGCGCGCGTCCCGAGGGCGACGTACTCGTTGGGGTTCTGCTGCGCCTGCGCCTGCTGGACGGGCTTCTGCGCGCTCGCGACCTGCTTCACCTCCTTCTGACACTTCGGATCGCCGGCCCAGGCCTCGACGAGGAGGTCGCTGGCGCGATTCTCGAGCAGCGACACCATCGAGTCGGTGAAGCGCTTGGTTGCGGAGGTGATCGCCTCGGTTCCCTTTTGGGCGTGCGCTTCGCCGATCGCGAGGATCGCGGGGTCGTGGGCGAGGATGTAGCGGAAGGCCTCCTCGTTGGAGGGAAAGCGGGTGCAGGTGAGCGTCGCGGGGGAGGTCGTTGCGCACGAGGCGGCGCCGGCTGGGAGCGCGGGGGAGGCAGAGTCGGAGCGAGAGAGAGCGGGCACGGGCACGGGCACGGGCACGGGCACGTCGAGAGAGGATGCGGCGGAGGGGGAGGACGAGGCGGGCGACGGGGATGGGCGCGTGCATGCGCTCACGAGCAAGAGAGCGAGAAGGGCGAGGAGCGACGACGAGGAACGCATCAGCAACGACGATAGCGAACGTCCGCGGCCCGTGCACGAGCGGGACGATGGCGCGTCAGTCCAGTGACGACGCGGACGGCCACGGCGGCTTCGTGCAGGGATTTCGGACTCGTTCGCGGTGGCACGCGGCGTGCGAAGGCATGCGAGCTCACTCCTGCCCTTCATCCCGAAAGAGAACCCGATGCGCGCGCGACCTTGGATGGCTTCCCTCGCCTACGGCCTCTTCCAGCTGGCCTGCTCGAGCAGCTCGGAGCCCGTGACCTCCTCGAATGTCCCGACCGACACGACAGCGCCCCCCGGGGAGAGCCCGCCCGCCGCCGTCGACTGCGCCGACGGGGCCTACAAGACCGCCCAGCGCGCCTGCGAGAGCTTCCCGACGCTCACGATGGCGCGCGCCACGAGCGTGATCGCGCCCATCCGCGATCATCACGCGACGACCGTGATCGAGACGTCGACGGGTCCGTACCTCTACGTCCTCGGCGGCACGGACGACTGGCGCGTCCTCCACGACGACGCCCAGCGCGCGCGAATCAACGACGACGGTACGCTCGGCTCCTTCGAGAACGCCGGCAAGCTCCCCGCCCCTCGCGCGGGTCACTGCATGGTGAAGGTCAAGGACCGACTGCTCCTCGCTGGCGGCATCGTCCCCGCGGGCGGCTCGATGGGCGTGAGCGCGAGCTCCGTGCTCGTGCGCATCGGCGCCGACGGCAAGATCACCGATGCCGTCCCTGGGCCGGAGCTTCCGAAGGGCGTGATGCACCTCTCCTGCGAGGTGCAAGGCGACTACGTCTACGCGCTCGGCGGCCGCGGCGCGAACAGCAAGAGCACGACACTCAGCGCGCGCGCACGCATCAACGCGGACGGCACGCTGGGCGCCTTCGAGGCGCAGACGCCGCTGTCGCCGGACCGCAGCCACCATGCGTCGTTCATCCGGGAAAAGCGCATCTACGTAATGGGCGGCCTCACGGGCGACCCGACAAGCGCGTACACGGACCGCGCCGACGTCCTCATGGCCGGCATCGGCGACGACGGCGCGCTCGGCGCCTGGTCGCCGGCGGGCAAGCTCCCGACCGCGCTCGGCGTGAGCTCGGCGGCGCTCTACAAGGACGCCGTGTACACGGTCGGTGGGCTCGAGGGCGACGGCTTCACCGACAAGATCCGGCGCGCCACGTTCAACGACGACGGGACGCTCGGCGCCTTCGCGACGCTCGCGACCAGGCTCCCCGGTGCTCGCGGCCACGTCCACCAGACGCCGATCTGGAAGAGCACCATGTTCTCTGTCGGCGGCAAGGACGACACGCAAGCCTCGCTCGGCACGGTCGACATCGGTCGCTTCTTGTAGGGGACCTCCGGTCCCCCTCGCCGCTTCGCGGCGAGCCGCCCCCCGGGAGATTCGGCGCTGCGCGCCGACCGGCGTGCGCGGCGCACGCCGTTTCTCTTGAGCGCTCGCGAGACCTGACAGGCGGAAGCTGACGGCCTCGCGCATCCTAGGCGTGAAAATCGGCGCCGCTGCGCCGCCGTTCGCCGCCGTTCGCCGCCGTTCGCCGCCGCAGGCGAATCACGCCGGCCAGGTCGCATCACGGGGAGCAACCGAAGCGAGGGCGAAGCGAGGGGCGGAGCAGGCGGAGCCCGACCTGGAAGGCTCAGACCAGGCCGGCCTCCAGGCACTCCACGAGGCGCGGCGCGATCGACACGATGTCGTCCTTCGGGAGTTGCTGGCTCCCCGGATGCGAGTCGGTGCCCATGATCGAGGCGAACACGCCGGATGCCTGGAGCTTCGCGAGCGCATCGCCCGGGAGCACGAGATGGCTCGCGATCGCGTGTACCTTCGTCGCGCCTGCGCCGAGGTACGCCTTCGCGGCCTGGACGAGCGACGCGCCGGTGCGGATCATGTCGTCATAGAGGACGACCTCCTTGCCCCGAACGTCGGCGTTCACGCCCGTCACGGCTAGCCCGCCAGTCTTGGAGTCACGGCTCTTGTAGACGAACGCCGGCTCGACGTGGAGATCGCGCGCCAGGCTCTGCACCCACTTCGCGCGACCCGCGTCGCACGCGCCGAGGACGAAGGGCCGACCCGCCATCCGCTCCTGGATCTTCTTCGTGACGATCGGCGCGCCGTAGATGTGGCGCGTGAGCACGCGGTCGTCGAGATAGAACTCGATGCCGTCCGTGTGGAGGTCGAACAAGAACACGCGGGTGCCGCCCTCGGGCGCGGGGATCGAGGAGAGCAGGCGCGCGCGCGTCTTCGCGACCACCACCTCGCCCGGCCTCACGGCGCGCTCCATCGTCTGGTAGCCGAAGTAGGGGATCACGATCGCGAGCGAGCGAGCGCCGCCGCGCGCAATGCCGCACGCGAGATCGAAGACCTCCAGCCAGTCGACATCGGTGGGGGTTCCGCCGAGGACCACGACGTCGCGCATCCAGAGATCGGACTCGATCCGGAGGTAGCGCTCGCCGTCCGGGAAGTACTTTCGCTCGGTCTTGCCGTGCTCGAAATCGCCGAGCGCCAGGAACCCCGGCTCGAGATACGCGTACGACGGAATGCTGAAGAACAACCGACGCGACATCACTCGAAACTACCACGCTCCTGCGTGTAAGATTCGAGGTGTGACGTCGACTTCCCTTCGCCTCTCCGCACTTCGCTCTTTCCTCCTCGTTCTGGCGGTAACCGCGTGCGGCATATCGTCCGCGGGCTGCGCTTCGAAGCCGACGATGAAGCTGAACCACGCAGAGCTCAGCGGCGTGCAGCTCGGCTTCCCTCCGACGGTCGGCGTCGTCATGACCATCGTGCTCGACGTCTACAACCCCAACTCCTACGACGTGGCCGTCCGCGCGATGCGCGGCACCGCCACGCTCGCCGACAGGTACACGCTGCCCGTCCAGTGGCAGCCCGGCGGCGAGGGCGTGTGGCTTGCGTCGAACGCGACGACGACCATCCGCGTCCCGGTCACCATCCCGATCGACCTCGGTTTGCGGCTCCTTCGCGAGTCGTTCACGTCACCGACGGTCCCCTTCCGCGTCGTGGGCACCGCCGACGTCACGGCGACGCGCACGTTCAAGATCGAGAAGGACAACTACTCGGTCGATGAGGTCGGCACCTTCTCACGCCAGCAACTCGAACTGGCCATTCCCCACTTCTGACGTCTCCCGCCCCGCCGCGCGGTCGGCTATGGTCCGGCCCATGACGACGTACGACGAGCAGAAGCGCGCCTGGCAGAAGCGGCTCGAGGCGATCGAGGCGAAGGACAAGCCGCGCCCGCGCGTCCCGAACCTCGCCGGCCACGCCGACGTCGCGCCGCTCTACGGCCCCGACGACGTCGCGAAGCTCGACCCAGCGACGGACCTCGGCCTCCCCGGGGCGCCGCCCTTCACGCGCGGCGTCCAGCCCAACATGTACCGCGGCCGCTACTGGACGATGCGGCAGTACGCTGGCTTCGGCACGGCGGCCGAGTCGAACGAGCGTTACCACTACCTCCTCGCGCAAGGTCAGACGGGCCTCTCCGTCGCGTTCGATCTGCCGACCCAGAT
>JANXVA010000335.1 GCA_025351875.1 Myxococcales bacterium
GCGATCGAGCGCCTCCACGCGAAGAAGGACTCGTGGCTCCTCGTCTCGCTCGCGGCCCGCGTGACGTTGCTCGAGCGATGCATCGACGCGATCGTCGCCGTCGCCGAGGAGTGGGCCGAGGTCGGCGCACGCATCAAGGGCCTCGAGCCGAACGACGTGCTCGCCGGTGAAGAATGGGTCGCCGGCGTACTGCCGACCGTGCGCAACGCGCGGCTGCTCGCGGAGGCGTTGCGGGCCGGCGGAGCGCGGAAGCCTCCGCTCGTCCGGTCACGTCCCGACGGCCAGGTCGTCGCGCGCGTGCATCCGGCGTCGCTGATGGAGCGCTTGATGTTCACGGGCGTGAGCGCCGACGTGTGGATCGAGAAGGGAAAACAGCCGACGCAAGGCGCCATCTACCGACCCGATGGCAAGAAGTCCGAGGGCCAGGTGTGCCTGGTGCTCGGCGGCGGCAACGTCTCTTCGATTCCGCCGATGGATGTACTCTACAAGCTCTTCGCCGAGGACGAGGTCGTGCTCCTGAAGATGAACCCGGTCAACGAGGCGCTCGCCCCGATCCTCGAGGAGGCGCTGAAGCCGCTCGTGGAGGGCGATTTTCTCGCGATCGTGACGGGCGGCGCGGAGATCGGCAGCCATGCCGCCAACCATCCGAAGGTCGGCTCGCTCCACGTCACCGGCTCGGACCGCACGTACGACGCGATCGTCTGGGGTGCCGATCCCGAGGATCGCGCGCGGCGGAAGAAGAGCGGCGAGCGCGTGAACGAGCGGCCCTTCTCGGCGGAGCTCGGCTGCGTGACGCCGGTGCTCGTCGTGCCGGGCCCGTGGTCGGCGTCGGACATCCGGTTCCAGGCGCGGCACGTCGCATCGATGGTCACGCAGAACGCGAGCTTCAACTGCAACGCGGCGAAGGTGCTCGTGACGGCGCGCGGCTGGCTCCAGCGCGAGGCCTTCCTCGATGCGCTGCACGACGAGCTGAAGAAGACGCGCGCGCGCAAGGCGTATTACCCGGGCGCCCGTGATCGGCACCGCGCGTTCCTCGAGCAGTACCCGCAGGCGATCGTGCTGGGCGGAGTCCCGACCGACGCGCTCGATGAGGTCGTACCGTGGACGGCCATCCCCGACGTGCCGGCCGACGCGGGCGGCTATGCGCTGACGAACGAGGCGTTCTGCGGGGTGATCGCCGAGGTCACGCTCGACATCGCGGAGACCGAGGGCGGAATGCTCCGCGAGAGGGGCCATGGCGGTCCTTCGCCGACGCGGTTCCTCGAGCAAGCCGTCGCGTTCGCGAACGAGCGGTGCTGGGGCACGCTCTCGTGCTGCATGCTCGTGCATCCGGTGACGGAGGAAGAGCACGGCGACGAGGTCTCGCGCGCGATCTCCGAGCTGCGCTACGGAGGCATCGGCATCAACACGTTCCCCGGGCTCATCTACGCGCTGACAACGCCGAGCTGGGGCGCATTCCCCGGCAACCCGGCGGAGGACATCCGGTCGGGGACGGGCGTTGTTCACAACACGTTCCTCTTCGATCATCCGGAGAAATCCGTGGTGCGCGCGCCGTTCCGGATCCGCCCCACGCCGGCGTGGTTCAGCGATCACAAGAACCTCCGCGAGCTAGGCCAGCGGCTCGTCGCGTTCGAGGCGAAGCCCTCGTGGGGGGGCTTTCTTCGCGTCGTCGGCGCGGCGATGCGCGGCTGAGCGCGCGACGAAGTGTTCGGGTAGCGCCGGTCAGGCGGCGATGACGAGGCCGTCCTCGATCTTCTCGTCGAGCGCGCGCCTCATCGCGGCGCGGGCGACGCGGAACGCCTCTCGGCCGGCCTCGAGCCTGAATGGCCCGGAGCGCGGGAGATCCTGGAGAACGACAGTGACCATCCCGGGACGCCTCGGCACCTCGAGCTTGGTGCGCCACGCCGACTTCGACCCGATGTGATGGAAGAGGACACGCGGCTCGCTCTGGGGCATGCCCGCGAGGCCGGGGCGGTCGAGGATGCCGCCGTCGAAGTAGGAGCGACCGTCGATGGCGACGGGTTGGAACAGGAGCGGCACGGCGCACGACGCCTGGATGGCGGCGCCGAGGTCGCCGCTCGTGAGGACGCGTGTTCGTCGTGTTCTCACCTCGAACACGGAGACGGCGACGGGGATGCGACACGTCTCGAAGCTGCGGCTGGGCAGCAGGCGCTCGAGTCGGTCGCGGAAGAGCCGACCGCGGAGGAGCCCGACGCCCATCCCGGGATCCCAGAAGTCGCGCCGTTCGAGCTGGTCGAGCTCGCGCGCGAGGACGGGAGCGTCGAGCCCGGCGGCCCAGGTGCCCATCACGAGTGCGCCGGCGCTGGAGCCGGAGGCGCGCGTCGGCAAGAGCCCCTCGTCCTCGAGCACGGTCATGAACCCGGTATGCGCGAAGAACGAGAAGAACCCCGACGACATCGCGAGCGCGAACGGCCCTTCTTTCAAGTGCTCGCGCAGTGTCATCTCCTTCGCGTGACTCTCGCTACGTGCCGCGGACATCGACGACATCGTACGCCCAAGCGAGACGGAGAGGTCGCGCGGTTCAGCGCCGCGCCTTCGGTAGCTGCCTCAGGCGCAGGCGACGGTCACCGTGTGGGAGTGAGCGAGGGCGGCGCTCGACGTGACCGAGATCTTCCGGCCCGACTTCAGCGAAGCGAACTGGGCGGCGCTGATGGAGACCTGATGGGCGTGAGAAGCGCTGCCCTGGATCGAATAAGTCTTGGGCGTGGCGGCGGCGACATCGGCCTTCGACACCACGAGGGAGTGGCCGTGATTCGCGGTGATGGCGCTGGCGCTAGCGCCATTGCCACACGTCGTCGGTGCGCTGACGGCGCACGTGACGGTCACGGAGTGGGCGTGTCCGGCGCCGACCGTGGAGCTGATGACGATCGCGTGACCGGCTGCGAGTTGCGAGAACTGCGCCGAGCTGATGGTGATGCTGTGGGCATGCCCGGCGGCTCCCTGGATGGAGTAGGTCTTCGCGCTAGCCGCCGCGACGTCCGCCGGCGACACCACCAGGGAGTGCCCGTGGTTGGCGCTGATGACCGGCGGGTTGCAGGTGACGAGCGCGTCCGAAGCCTCGTCGACGGGCTCCTCCTCCGCGTTGCTCTCGACCGCGCAGGCCGCGAGAACGTGAGAGAAAAGAAGCGCGCCGCCGAGGAGGGCGGTGGACCGGAGGAGCTCGCGGCGGGAGGAATTCATGGGCCGGTTCATGTCGCGGGGCGCGCGGAGACGCCACCACTCGTTCAGACAGTCGGCCGTTCCAACGCGGCAACGCACCACGTGTTGCTCGCCTTTTCTTCGCCGTTTCCGGCATTTCTTCCTGGTGTATCCTCTCCGTCCTATGGCGAATCGCACGTTCGCGGTCGGCGACATCCACGGCGACCTCGAGGCTCTCAAGAAGGCCGTCGCGAAAATCCCCACGCTCGACGACAAGGACACGATGGTCCTCATGGGGGACTACCTCGATCGCGGCGCCGAGAGCGCGCAGGTGATCGAGTGGGTCCGCAAGGAGCTACCCAAGCTCGTGCCCGGCAAGCTCGTCTGCCTGCGCGGGAACCACGAGGACGGCTGGCTCCGCGTCGCCTCGGGCGGCTGGCCCGAGTTCGTCATCCCGATCGCGAACGGCTGCCTGGCGACGCTCCGCTCGTACCGCGGCCAGCCGTGCACCGAAGGCGAGATCCCCACCAAGGAGGAGCTCACCTCGATGCAGAGCGGCGATTTTCTCCCCGACGACGTCGTCGACTGGATGAACGCCCTCCCCTACTTCTACGAGGACGAGCACGCGATCTACGTGCACGCCGGTCTCGTCGAGAAGGACGGCAAGTGGGTGCACCCCTCGGAGACCGAGAACCCGACGCAGCTCCTCTGGGTGCGCACGATGCGCTTCTTCCAGGGGTACCGCGGCAAGCGCGTCGTCTGCGGTCACACGGCGACCGAGAACCTCCCGCCCGAGCTCTCGAGCTTCACGCCCGAGGATCCGCTCGACATGTGGGTCGGCGAGAACGTCGTCGTCATCGACACCGGCTGCGGCAAAGGCGGCTTCCTCACCGTCCTCGAGCTGCCCGCGATGAAGGTGTACGAGTCGCGCTGACGTGAGCAGCGACGGTGACGAGAAGACGGTCGCGACGCCGTTTCCGCGCACGTTCTACTACGCGAACGCGATCGAGCTCTTCGAGCGGCTCGCGCACTACGGCTTCTACATCGGGCTGTCGCTCTACCTGACCAACATCGTGAAGATGACCGACATCGAGGTCGGCATCGTCCTCGGCAACTGGCGGCTCGCGGCATCGCTCGCGCCGATCCCGTGTGGCGCCATCGCGGACCGCATCACGTTCAAGCGTTCGCTCATCGTCGCGTTCCTCCTCTACGCGACCGCGTACTCGTGCATTCTCGCGTTCCCGACGCGTGCGGTCGTGATCCCTGGGCTCTTCCTCGCCGCCGTCGCCGGCGGCTTCATGAAGCC
>JANXVA010000397.1 GCA_025351875.1 Myxococcales bacterium
ACGGCGACGTGGAGGCGACGACCGCGGGCGGCAGCACAGGACGCCCGCTCGGCGCGGGCGCCGGCGAAGCGGCAGGCGCGGGCTCCGCCTCCTGCGCGGACGCGTTTGTCGAACGCGCGACCCCGAGGAGGAACGCAAGCAAGGCGAGCAGCGCCGCCAACGCCGTGCGGCGAACGTCCATCGCACGAGAGACATGGTAAGGGCGCCTCATGCGCGGTTCACGAGGATACCACACGCTCGGTCGGCGCGATCTCGTCGTCGGTACAGCAACCGCCCTCCTCTCTTGCAGGCAGTCGCCCTCAACCGGGCCGGCGCCGACAGCCGGCGCCGACATTCCCAGGGGCGCCGGCCGCGCGCGGAGCCCCCGAGCTGACCTGGGGCGTGCAGAGCGGCGACGTCGACTCCTCCCGCGCGGTGATGTGGTGCCGGTCGGATCGCCCCTCACGCACGGTCGTCGAATGGTCGACCTCCCCGTCGTTCGCCTCACCGCGGCGTGTGCTCGGACCGACCGCCACGGAGCGCGGCGATCTCATCGCGAAGGTGGCGCTCGACGGCCTCCCTTCGTCGACCCGCATCCACTACCGCGTTCGTTTCGAAGCGGAGCGCGCGTCGGAATGGCTGGCGGGCGCCCTCTCGACGCCCGACGCGCTCGACGACACCGTGCATGCCTCGTCCCCGAACGACGTCGTCTTCGCGTGGTCGGGCGACACCAACGGGCAGGGCTGGGGGATCGACCCGTCGCGCGGCGGCATGCCGGCGTTCACCGCGCTGCTCGATCGAGCGCCCGCCTTCTTCATCTCGTGCGGCGACGCGATCTACGCCGACAATCCGATCCCCCCGCAGCTCGATCCGCGGCTCTCGCGCGAGGTCCGTGCGCTGTCGGCGGCCGTTCCCGCGTTCAACCTCTGGGACGACCACGAGGTAACAACCGGTTCCCCGGCGAGGTGGTCGTCGATTCCGCACGCCGAACCATCCAGTGCCGGAGGTGGAGGCCTTCCTCGGCGCGGCTCAGCTCGCGTGGCTCGAGGGTGCGCTCGCGGCGTCCACGGCGACGCGGAAGGTGATCGCCTGCGACATGCCGATCGGCCTCGTGGTGTCCGACCCGGCGCCGGAGGGGCCGGGGCTCGATGCATTCGACGGCTTCGCGAACACGAGCGGGGCGCCCTCGGGCCGCGAGGTCGAGCTCGCCAGGCTGCTCACGTTGCTCCGCGCGCGCGGCGTCCGCAACGTGGTGTGGCTCACGGCCGACGTGCACTATGCCGCTGCGCATCGCTGCACGCCCGCGCGCTCGGGCCTGCGCGACATCGATCCGTTCTGGGAGTTCGTCGCGGGGCCGATGCACGCGACGTCGGTTCCGAGGAAGCGCTTCGATGACACGTTCGGGCCGGAGCTCGTCTACGCGTCGGCAGGGTGGGACACGTTCGGCTCACCCGCCACCGGCGCGCGGTTCTTCGGCGTGGTGCGGTTCTTCGGCGTGGTGCGGATCGACGGACACTCGCGGATCATGACGTTCACGCTCGTCGACGGCCGCGGTCGCGATCTGCACGCGACGGTACTGAGGCCGGCGACATCCTGACTGTCTTGCGCAAGCGGGCGCTCGCCCGGTCGGCCAGGTGACCTGGATCAGGATCCAGCGCCACAGGCTCGTTTCCGAGACACATGGGAGGTGATCCCTCGCGTCACCACCACGCAATCGCGGCCGCCATCACGGGTGTTTCGCGCAGCCCACGCCGCTCGAGGCGTCGGCACGGGAGCTGCAAAGGTAGGTCGATGTAGGCAACCTCTCGTGGAAACACTCCCCATGTCCTCGGCCTCGCCCGCGTCCGCGCCCCAATCGTTTCTCGCCAAGCTCGCGCCGATGGCCGCCGGCGGCTGGCACGCGCTCGGCGCGCAGATCTTCCCGGGCGAGCTGAGCCTCGCGACCACGAACACGGTCTACCGCTTCAAGAACGGAGTCTTCCAGGGTCGCGCTCGCAAGAATGCGCGCACGTTCGAGTGCCCGAAGGCGATGCGTGCGCTCCGCCTGATCGGCTTCCTCCATGACGAAGGCGGGCTGTGGTCGCTGTCTCCGCGCTGGCGTGAGGGCGCACATGCCGTCCTGTGGCAGCCCGGCGAGACGGACGAGCAGTCGTTCCTGCTGACGTCGCCCACGCGTGAGCTCACGATCGAGGAGCGCGCTCCGACGGCCGCGCGGTCGGTGAACATCAAGATCCGCCGGCCGCTTCCGGCGTCGACGACCCGCATCCACAACGCGATTCCGTCGGTCGTAACGCCCTATTGACCGCACCGCAGCGGTGGACGAGCGTGTTTCCTCTCGATGCGGCGCTCTCCGGTCCAGCAGCCTCTCTCGCGCCTGACGCGGCGCTCGCGCTTGGTCGCGGCGGGCCTCGTCGCGATCGCCTCGAGCTGCGGGCCTGCGGCTTCGCCGCCGACGCCGCGCTTGCCGGTCGTGGCGAGCGAGCCAGCCACTGTGCTGCCGCCGCCTCCGCGCGATGACGGCCGGCTCCCTCCCCTCGCGACGCCGCTCCGCTATTCGCTCGCGTTCGACGTCGACCCGCGCGGCACGACGTTCACCGGTACGACGCGGATCGACGTCGAGCTCCCGGCGAAGACCTCGCACGTCGTCCTGCACGGTCACGCGCTGACGGTCACGGATGCGCGCGCGATGGTCGGCGACAACCTGCACCCGGCACGCGTCTCGTGGCGCCCGGCCTTCGGCGCACGCCCAGACGTGCCCGAGGAGCTCGTCCTCACGTTCGATCCTCCGCTCGAGCCGGGCAAGGCGACGCTCTCGATCGCGTACGCGGCGCCGTTCGATTCGGAGCTCGCGGGGCTCTATCGCGTGGCGGACGGCGGCAACTGGTACGCGTTCACGCAGTTCGAGGCGACCGATGCGCGCCGCGCATTTCCCTGCTTCGACGAGCCCGGATTCAAGGTCCCGTTCGACGTGAGCGTCACGGTCCCGAAGGGCATGCGCGCGGTCGGCAACGCGCCCGAGACCGCGCACGAGGACGCCGCGGAGAAGACGACCTTCCGCTTCGCGAAGACGCAGCCACTCCCGACCTACCTCGTGGCGTTCGCCATCGGCGACCTCGAGATCAAGGAGCTCGCGGGCCGAACGAAGCCGCCGATCCGCCTCGTCACCGTGAAGGGCAAGAGCGGCCAGGGCGCGCTCGCGCTCGAGGCGACGAGCGGGCTCGTCGACGCGCTCGCGGGCTGGTTCGGCATCCCCTACCCGTACGAGAAGCTCGACATCGTCGCCGTGCCCGATTTCGCGGCCGGCGCGATGGAGAACGCGGGCCTCATCACGTTCCGCGAAGAGCTCCTCCTCCTCGATCCCGCGCGCGCCTCGGTTCGTGCGCGTCGCTCGCAGGCGCTCGTCATCGCGCACGAGCTGGCCCACCACTGGTTCGGCGATCTCGTGACCGCCGCGTGGTGGGACGACCTCTGGCTCAACGAGGGCTTCGCGACGTGGATGGAGTGGCGCATCGTCGATCAGTGGAAGCCGTCGTTCGGCGCGAAGGCCGACGCGGTCGTCGACCAGCTCGGCGTCATGGATCTCGATGCCCTCGCGTCCGCGCGCGCCGTCCGCCAGCCCGTCGTCTCGACGAGCGAGGCGCAGGAGGCCTTCGACGGAATCACCTACGAGAAGGGCGCCGCGGTGCTGTCGACGATCGAGAAGTGGATCGGCGAGGAGGCCTTCCAGCGTGGCGTGCGCGCGTACCTGACGGGCAACGCGTGGAAGAGCGTGCACGCCGATCGCCTATTTTTCGAGCTCGATCGAGCGTCCGGCAAGGACGTCACGCACATGGCCGCGACGTACCTCGATCGCGCAGGCGTTCCCGAGGTGACGGCGCGCATCGAGTGCGACCGCGGCGCGCGCTGGCACATCGAGCTCGGCCAGGAGCCGTGGCGTCCGCTCGGCTCGAAGGTGCCGGAGGACCTGGACCGTGCGTGGACCATCCCCGTGTGCGTGCAGGCGCAGGGCGAGAAGAAGCCGCAGTGCGCGGACCTCGCGTACGGGGCGCCGTCGATCGTGGCCGGCCGGAACTGTCCGGCGTGGGTTCATCCGAACTCGGAGGGGAGCTACTACCGCTTCGCGATCTCCGAGACCGAGGTGATGAAGGTCGCACGGGCGCGCGCCCAGCTCGACGTGGCGGGTCGCATCTCGCTGCTCTCGAATGCGTGGGCGGGCGTGCGCGCCGGCAAGCTGAAGGCGGGGGTGATGCTCAAGGTGCTCCCCCTCTTCGACGACGAGCCAGCGAGGCAGGTCGTCGATCAAGTCGCGGGGATCCTCTCGGGCATGAGCGTGGTGCTCGTCGAGGACGAAGCGCGACCGGCGTTCCGCAAGTTCGTGAGCGCGCGACTCGCGAAGCGGAAGAGGGACCTTGGCTGGTTGCCGAAGCCGAACGAGGCGGCCGGAAGCGGCGACGAGGCGATCCTGCGGCGAACGGTCCTCACGGCGATGGCGGATCTCGCCGAGGACGACACGACGTTGCGTGAGGCCGACGAGCTGGCGGCGAAGTGGCTGGCCGACCCGATGAGCGTGCCCTCGGACGCGGCGGCGGTGGCGGTCGACGTCGCGACGCGGCACGCGGGAGCCGACCGGCTCGCGCAGCTCCTCGTATTCGCGCGGACGGCGAAGACGCGTGAGGATCGGATCTTCGCGCTGAAGGCGCTGGGAGGCTTCGACGATCCGGCGCTCCTGCGACGCGGCCTGGATGCCTCGCTCGCCGAGGAGATACGGCCGCACGAGATGCGCTACGTGCTGGGCGCGGCGTTCGCGCGGCGGCTGTCGCGACCGGTCGTGGAGGCGTGGGTGCGTGCGCGCTGGGAGGATCTGCGGAAGAAGCTTCCGGGTTCGCTGAGCGCCGGCCTCGTGAACGCCGCAGGCATCGCATGCACGAAGGCCGAGCAGGCGGAGCGCGCGGCGTTCTACGGCCCGCGTGCGGCGGACATCGAGGGCGCAGCGCGCCCGCTCGCGGAGGCGCTCGAGGCGGCATCGCTGTGCGCGGAGCTGCGCGCACACGGCGCGGCGCCGCTGACGCGGGAGTTGCTGAACGGCGCAGGGGCAGGCGCGGGCGGCGCGGGCGCGGGCGCAGCGAGCGCGGGCGGGAAGAGGCCGAAGAAGTAAGCGGCGCGAGGCCGAGAGGCGCGAAGCCGAGAGGCGCGAAGCCGAGAGCCGGCGACGAGGTCCCGCGCGCGTCCTGAGGCGTCGGTCCGCTCAGCCTTGGACTTGCCAGACCATACACACCGCGTTCTCGCCGCGCCCGAGCGTGATCGAGGTACCGCCGTCGGAGAGAACGACGCGACGCGCCGGCATCCCGTTCACGTAGGTTCCCTGGGTCGATGCGAGATCGTACGCGTAGACGACGGGCCCCTCGCGCATGACGAGGACATGGACGCGCGACGTGCTCTCGTCGGTGATGCGACGGAGCAGCTCGGTGTGGCACTTCTCGGAGCGCCCGATCACGACGCCGCGCACCAGATCTTCCTCGGCGACCATCACAGTGGCAGAGCGACCGCCGCGGACGAGCGTGAGCGCGTAGCGACCGCCGTTGGCAAGGCGCCCGAGGCTCGGCGGGAGCGGCTCGCCGACCATCACCGGGCATGACATGAGCGTGATGCGCGAGGACCGGTTCACCGGCCGCGCGTTGACTCGATACGGCGACATCGCGGCGGCGACCACCCGGAGCTCCTCGCGCACCGCCGAGGGCATGTCGACGACGGGCGCGGGCAGCTCCCCCGGCAGCTCGTCTCCCTTCGACTCGGTCGGCAGGGCGACGAGCGCATACTCACCGAGCGCGACGGCGACGGGGCCCTCGGCGAAGATCGAGGTGTGGCGCGACCCGTCCGGCAGGACGAACCCGATGCCGGTCTGGAGATCGACCATCCGCAGCGCGACGCCGCCGGCGGGGAGCGCGATCGACCGGACCAGGACATGACGCAGCGCGACGAACGGGTCGTCCGGCAAGACGACGCCGCACTGGGTGTGGCGGCCGACGACGGCGAAGGCGTCCTCGTTCGAGACGAGAGAGGTGCAGGCGAACGCGGTCCCGCGCACCCAGACCAGGCGGTGACCGGGTCGAGCCAGCCCGTGCTGCGGCTGGATCCGCGCGATTCCGCGGGCAAAGCCGTAGGCCTGCCGGAGATCGACGGCCCCCCCGGGCTGGAGCCCCGTCAGGCG
Source organism: Myxococcales bacterium (assembly GCA_025351875.1). Lineage (GTDB taxonomy): Bacteria > Myxococcota_A > Polyangia > Polyangiales > Polyangiaceae > Labilithrix. The sequence goes on from JANXVA010000397.1 coordinate 6,188, forward strand.
TTCGGTGGCGTTGTTGTGACGGATGCGCTGCGGCGGGCGAACGTGGGAATCCAACGCTTAAGAGCATAGCCACCGCCCACGCGCGCGCACGGCCCGCCACTCGATTTTCGTGTCACCCGAACGCGCCACCTCCCGGCCGAGCCTGGGCGCCTTTTTCGTGCATTCTACACTCATCCCCTGGCAAGCCGCCTTGCCAGTGCGTGTCATTGAGATCCGCTACGCTCCGTAGGCGAAACACGGCCCCTTGGCGGAATGGCATACGCAGGAGATTTAAAATCTCTGGCTGGGAACAGCGTGCGGGTTCGAGTCCCGCAGGGGCTACCAGAATCATCTCCGACACTTCGGAGCCGGGAGAGCGGTCGACCACGACGGTACCGCACGCGCTTACAGCCGCTTCCGCAGCCGCCGAAGCGGCTGCGTTCTCCGGAATGGCCACGTCGAGCGGCGCCACGTCCCCCAACCTCGCCTCGTGCGCGGTGCGTGCGGTGCGGCGGTAGCCGTTGATCATCGTGGATGACTTGTGACCCGTGCGATCGGCAACCCACGTCTCCGTCATCCCGTTCGCGAGCGCGTACGTCACGAACGCGCCGCGGAGGTCGTGCGCGCGCGTCTTCATGCGCTTCGCCGTCTTCGTGAACACGGCCCGTACCACTCGCGGCCGAGCAGCTTCGCCCCGTAGCCGGGAGACCGCGGGTCGTCCGTCTTGTTTTCAGCTTCACGATCCCGCGCTCCACGTCCACGTCCGCCATCGTGAGGCTCGCCGCCTCGTCGGCGCGGAAGCCGGGCCGCAAGAGCGCGCCGAAGAACACACGCCAATGCACCTCGTGCGACGCA
>JANXVA010000415.1 GCA_025351875.1 Myxococcales bacterium
TCGAAGAGCTCGTTCGCTCTCTCGATACGCAGACCCCGCAGGTGCTCGTCGAAGCGCGAATCGTCGAGGCGACGAGCCGGTACATCCGCGACATCGGTATCCAGTGGGGTGGCGACGCCACCTTCTCGGAAGCGACCGGTAACCCCACGGGCATCGCGTTCCCGTCGAAGGTCGGCATCGCCGGCGGTAACTACGACCAGAACACGAACTCGCGCGGTCTCTCGCCCTTCCAGGGCAACGTCCCGCAGCCGAACTTCGCCGTCAACCTCCCGGCCGCGACCGGTACCGGACAGGGCGGTGCCATCGGCTTCTCCCTCGGCTCGGTCGACAACAACTTCAACGTCGGCCTTCGCCTCTCGGCGGCAGAGGCGAGCGGCCTCCTGCGCATCGTGTCGAGCCCGCGTATCCTCACGCTCGACAACCGCGACGCGCGCATCAGCCAGGGCACGCTCATCCCGTTCTCGCAGATCTCTGCGCAGGGCGTCCAGACGACCTTCCAGGAAGCGAAGCTACAGCTCCTGGTCCGGCCGCACGTCACGGCCGACGGCTCGGTCTCGATGCACGTCAAGATCAACCGAGACGAGCCCGACTTCAACCAGACCTCGGCGCGAGGCGATCCCACGATCCTCAAGCGCGAAGCGGAGACCGATCTGCTCGTGATGGACGGTCACACCGCGGTCATCGGTGGAATCTACACGCGTAACACCGGTAGAAACCTCGATCAGGTGCCGTTCTTCGGTGACATCCCGATCCTCGGCATCCTCTTCCAGCGTCGCAGGGCGTCGGACACGCGCAACGAGCTCGTGATCTTCCTCACTCCGCGCATCGTGAACCGGGCCGAAGCGCTCGGCCGCTGAGCGACCTAGGCGACCTCGAGACGTAGGCGACCTCCGCTCCGGCGGCAGGTCGCCTTCGTCGTTTGTTATTTCTTCATCGCACCGGCGATGAGGAACCCGCCGCCCACCAGGCCCGGGACGGCCGACAGGAGGAGGACGAAGGCGCCCAGCGGCGTGGCCTCGCGGAGCCTGCGGTTCGTCGCGCCGACCCCGAGGAGCACGAAGCCGATGAACATGAGGACGACGGCGACCCCGCATCCCGCGCCGCCGCGCTTCATGAGCGTCCCGCGCGGGGCGCCTCCGAGGTTCGGCTGTCCGTACGGTTGCTGCTGTCCGTAGGGCTGCTGCTGTCCGTAGTCCTCGGTGCTCGCAAAACGGCCCTTGAGAACTGCAAATCGGCGGTAACCTGGCCGCCCCGATGGCCGTCAGTTTTCGTCATGATCACGCCTGCTGCGGACGCGCGCAGGGCTCCGCTCACGATCACGTTTACGAAGGGACCACCGCGGGGAGCGCCGGTCGTCCGTTCGCCTTCGCGTCGAGCCCGCGCCATTTCGAGCGTGACCGCCCGTTCGCGATCGAGCACATCGCGCTCGATCTAGCGCTGGATTTCCCCAAGAAGAGCCTCCGTGGCTCGGCGTCACTGACGCTCCGGCGCATCGACCCGGACGCCGTCGCCGTCGAGCTCGATGCGGTCGCGTTCACCATCGAGGCGATCACCGTCGACGGAAAACCTGCAAAGTACACGTATGACGGGAGGCTCCTGGTCGCCGAGGTGCCGAAGGCCATGGAGCGCGGGACGCTCGTTGTTCGCTACGCGGCGACACCGCGCAAAGGTCTTTATTTCCTGGAGCCGGACGAGCACGTGCCCGGCCGGCCGCGCCAGGCGTGGACGCAGTGCCAGGAGGAGGACGCGCGCCACATCTTCCCGTGCCACGACAAGCCGCACGTGAAGATGACGACCGAGGTGCGCATCGAGGTGCCAGACGGCTTCTCCGTGCTCTCGAACGGCGAGCTCGCGGGCACCGAGAAGAACAAGGCGACGGCCACCGAGACGTTCCACTGGCGGATGAACGACCCGCATCCGAGCTACCTGGTCACGATCGTCGCCGGCGAGTTCTTCGTCTTCGGCGACCGTGTCATGCTCGCGCCGGCGCCGGGCTCGACGGCGTCACGCGAGGTGCCGCTGACCTACCTCGTGCCGAAGGGGCGTGAGGAGGACGGCCGCCGCACCTTCGGGCGTACGCCGGAGATGGTCACGTACTTCTCGGAGCTCACGGGCGTGCCGTACCCGTGGAACAAGTACGCTCAGGTCGTCGTGGCTGACTTCATCTTCGGCGGCATGGAGAACACGACGGCCACCACGATGTACGAGCACATCCTGCTCGATGCGCGCGCGGCGATCGACGTGACGAGCGAGGACCTCATCGCCCACGAGCTCGCGCACCAGTGGTTCGGCGACTACGTGACGTGCCGTGACTGGTCGGAGGGCTGGCTGAACGAGGGCTTCGCCACGTTCATGGAGCACGTCTGGCGCGAGAAGGCGCTCGGTCGCGACGAATACGAGCTCGGCATCAAGCACGACCTCTCCTCGTATCTCTCCGAGGCGCACGGTCGTTACCGGCGTCCGATCGTCTGTCAGGACTACGACGCACCGCTGGATCTGTTCGATCGCCACCTCTACGAGAAGGGCGGGCTCGTGCTGCACGTGCTCCGCACCGAGCTCGGCGACACGCTCTTCTGGAAGGGCGTCGCGACCTATCTCGCGCGTCATGCGCGCGGCATCGTCGAGACGCGCGACCTCCTGCGCGCGCTCGAGGAGGTCTCCGGACGCAGCCTCGGTCGGCGCTTCGAAGAGATGGTCATGCGGCCCGGCCACCCCGAGCTCGAGGTCGACGTCTCCTGGGAGGACGGCGTCCTCAGCTGCGCGGTGAAGCAGACGCAGAGCCCGAATGACGGCGTTCCGAGCATCTTTCACGTGCCGCTCGCGGTCGCGATCGTGGACGCGAAGGGCGAGCGCATCGAGCGCATTCAGCTCAAGGCGCGCGCCGACACGTTTGCGCTCCCGTGCGCGGAGCGACCGCGTTTCGTGGTGGTCGACCCCGACATGCGGATCCTCGGCGACGTGACGGTGAAGGCTCCGCCGGACATGCTCCGCGTCCAGCTCGCCGAGGCGAAATCCGGGCGTGGCCGATGGCTGGCGGCGGGTGCGCTCGCGAAGAGCGACGACCCGGTCACGATTGCCGCGCTCGCAACGCGTCTCCGTGACGAGGGTGAGTTCTGGGGCGTTCGCGCCGAATGTGCAGACGCGCTCGGGCGCATTCGCGCGCGCGAGTGCTTCGAGGTGCTCGCGAGCTCGACGTCCATCGCGCACCCGAAGGTCCGTCGCGCGGTCGTCGAGGCGCTGGGGCGTTTCCGGACGACCGCGGCCGTCGAGGCGCTCAAGCCTCGCGCGCTGCGCGACGAGAGCTACCTCGTCGAGGCCGAGGCCGCCCGTGCCCTCGGAAAGACGCGTCAGTCCTCGGCCTACGAGGTCCTGATCGACGTGATGGACCGGCCCTCCTGGGCCGATGTCATCGCGGCCGGGTCGATCGACGGGCTCGCAGCGCTCCGCGACGACCGTGCGCTTCCTCATCTCTATGCACGCACGCGCTACGGCCATCCTTCGCGCGTGCGTCGTGCCGCGGCGCTCGCGATCCCGAAGCTCTCCACGGATCGACGCGCGCGCGAGCATCTCGAGGAGCTCCTCGACGACTCCGATCCGATCCTGCGCATCGACGTGGTGCGCGCGCTCTCCGATCTCGGCGACGCACGGTCCCGCGGCGCCCTGCGCACGCGCTCGGAGGTCGACCTCGATCCGCGCGTGCGGCGTCGCATCCGCGAAGTGGTGCGCGACCTGGGCGGCGAGCGGAAGCAGACCGATCAGCTGAAAGAGGATGTGGAGAAACTGCAGACCGAGCACCTCGATCTGAGGTCACGTCTGAGCCGCCTCGAAGCGCGCTTGAAGGAATCCACGAGCGCCGCAATTCCAGGGGCGACCCGCTCGAAAAAGGCTCCCTCGGCGCCGACCAAGGCGAAGAAGAGCCGCGCCCCGAAGCGCCCGTGAGTATCCGGTGAGCCGGAGGCGCGGGGGATGGGTGAGACGTCGAGGAGCCACGGTGAGCTGAGACCGACATCCATCACTTGGATCGCCTTTAATCCATCGGAGCCGACTCCGTCGGGACCCACCCTCGACAGTACCGCTGAAATTGCGCGCCTCCCTGGGCCGATCTGACCCCGTTGGGCTTGGCCCGGCCCGTGCTCCTGGAAAGTTTCATGGGACGTCCTGCGCTCGCGGCTGTTAAGGGGTTGAAGCCCCGAGCCCCCACTGCGCCTCGCGCACTGGTGACGCCGGCGGCGTCCGAAGCTCGGCCCGTTTCCGCTGAGACTGTTTCTCGCGAGGTCTCGGTCGCCCCGCCCGCGCCCGCGCCCGCGCCCGCGCCCGCGATCCCCCGCGCTGGCGCAGCCGAGTGCAAGACGGTCCGCGAGATCCTCCCGCCGTGGGAGGTCCTGCAGGAGAAGCTGAACAAGAAGAACGCGTCCGTCGCACCGGCTCGCAACGAGGTTCTCAACCAGGGTGCGCAACAGGCGCTCGCCGCGCAGGAAGCCGCGAACTCGCTCTGGAGCCCCCCGGCCGCCAGGACCTCCTCGCCCTCCTACGCCCAGCCGCGGGATTCGATCGAAGCGCCCCCGTCCTCGGGCGTCCGCATGAGCGACTCCGGACCCGCGGCGGCGGACCTGAGCGCCGTCGGCATGCCCGACTCGCTCTCCTTCAAGGTCTACACGGTGGCCGATCTCGAGCGCCGGAGCGATGCGCCGATCTCGATGCGCGGCTCGCGCGTCAACTTCGACATGACGTCGTCGCGCTCCTCGCTGCACTGGCAGCGCGCCTATGTCGCGCTCAAGGCGTTCGCGTCCGCCTCTCTCGCTTGGCTCACCACCAAGGGCGAGCGCCCGAGCGTGAAGGTCGCGCTGCGACAGCCGTTCGACAACCTCGGTGACGAGCTCCAGGTCGCCGTCGAGTCGATCGACTGGCGCAAGCTCGGCGTGACGACGGGCATCGTCGTCGGCGCGACGCTCACGCTCCTCTTCGCCGTGCTCACCGCCGCGGAGCTCACCGACGACCTGAAGCCCCCGGGCTCGGCCGCGCACCTCGCGAGCGCCGAGACGACGGGCATCCCCGCGAAGACGGCTCCTGATGCACGTGGCGTCGCGCCCGCGACGAACATGGCGGCGATGGGCGTCCAGCCCGTCGAGCCCGCCGTGCAGGCCGCGCCGGCGGCCGAGCCCTCCACCGTCATCGGCGACCTCGACACGCCTGACGTGCCCGCCGCCGCTCCCGCGAAGAAGGCAGGCAAGAAGCCGAAGGCAGCCAAGAAGCTCGCGCTGCGCAACGCGCCGTTCTAGGCGACGCTCTGTTGTGCTACTCGGCCCGCATGGCGGACGAGTCTTTCCCGATCGAGGTCGAGCAGCGCGGCAACGTCGTCATCTGGACGATCGACCGCGAGGCGCGGATGAACAGCCTCTCGCGACCGCTGCTGTTCGCGTTCGGCAAGCTCGCGCGTGAAGCGGTGTCGAACCCCTCGGTCCGCGCCATCGTCATCACTGCGCGGGGTGAGAAGGCATTCTGCGCCGGTGCCGATCTG
>JANXVA010000146.1 GCA_025351875.1 Myxococcales bacterium
TGCTGGGCGCCCACGACGCCGCCTCGGGCATCCGCTGCTCGCTCGGCGAAACCACGACCGACGACGACATCACGCACGCCATCGATGCCTTCCGGCGAGTCACCCGCCGCACTGCCCGCCGCTAGCTCCGGGATTGTCAGCGAGGGACGGAGGCGGGACCCTGTCCAAAATACTCCGAGCCTCCGTGTGATCTCGGTCTCGGATCAGCGCGGCGATGCGGACGTCGGGGGAGGCGGCTCGTCGTCGGGCGTCGCCGCCGCCGGGGTCGAGGCGGGTGGCGGGCCCTGCACCGCGGCAGCGCCGCCGCCCGCGACCGTGATCGGCAGCCAGAGCGCCTTGATCTTCGTGGTCGGCCCGTCGTGGTCGTACCCGAGGAGACCGAAGAGGATGTTCGCCCAGCTGCCGCTGGGGCTCTGGCCGTACGAGAAGATCGGGAGCAGGTGGAACTGCCAGTCGAGGCCGCCGGGAACGCGCTTCTGCCGGTACAGCGTGTTCAGCGCGACCTGGGTGACGGAGTCGTCCGCGGTGTCGGCGAAGCGCCAGAAGAGCGGGAAACCCACCGTCGTGCGACCCTTCGGCGACGCGAAATCCCAGAGGATCGGCGCGAGCACAGTGTGCGTCGAGCGCTCGCTCCGCCCGAGATACACGATCGGGTGGATGTCGACCTCCCAGCCCTTCGTGTCGGTGCTGGTAACGATCGTCGGGAAGAACCAGTTGGTACGCGAGACGTTGTAGCTCTCGGAGCGCGCGAACAGCGGAGTCGCGAACGTGCGGCCCGCCGGGCTGCTCGAGTTGTAGAAGAACGGGAAGACCCCGGTGGCGCTGTACCCGAGGTCGATGTCGGTCGAGCGATAGTAGATGGGGACGATGGGCCCGATCATCGTGAGCTGGGTCGACTTGTTACGCGTCGACGCGAGCGTGAAGAGAGGGGTGATCATCGTGTCGCTCGAGCGCGTCACGCGGCGCAGGTAGCCCGGCAGTACGAACAGCGATTTTTCGGGATCGCGCCCGTAGTGGAAGAGCGGGAAGAGCGTGTAGTGGAACTCCTTCACGCCGCCCGTCTCGGGGCGCCCCGTGATCGTGAAGAGCAGCGGCGCGACGTCGAAGACCGAGCGCTTCGGGTCGGACTTCGAGATGATTGGTCCGACGACTGTGAGCTGGCTCTGCTCGATCTCGCTCTCGCGATGGAAGTAGAGGAGCGGCGGGACGAGCGAGTACGTCTTGCGCGCCCCCTCTTCGTCCCCGTTGTCGCCATGGAACCAGAACGGAGCGATGCCCCAGTCGACGTCCTTCAGCGTGCGATCACGGAAGTACGGGCCGACGATGGTGAAGGCACCCTTCGCATCCCAGTGCGAGGTGGTGAGCGTCAGCGGCGAATGGACGTAGCCGCCATCCTTGCGTTCGCCCTCGAAGAGGATCGGTGCGAGCCAGTTGTCGTGCTCCTGGGGCGCCTCGCGATGGGCGATGGGCCCGAGGACGAGCACGTGGTTCTGGCGATCACGGACGCGCCACGCGATCGGGAACAGGACGTCGGCGTCCGTGTTCGGCGAGCGCCGCTGATAGAAGAGGATCGCCGCGAGCGATTCCCGGTCGGTCTGCGGCGTGCTCTCGCCGGTCTTCGGGTCGAGGCCGCGCGTGTGCTCGAGGTAGAGCGGCGGGATGAGCCGGAGCCGGTAGTCCCCGCGGCTCTCCTCGTAGTACGGGAAGTAGGAGCGCCGGAGCGAGCCCTCGGGTGACGGCGGGCGGCCGTCGTAGTCGGTGCCGATACGGTCGCCGACGCCCTCGGGGAGCGCGAGCGGATCGGTCGGCGCGATCGCGGTGGGCTCGTCGAGCGGACGCGACGAAGGGGACGTCCCTTGCGGGTCCTCGTCGGGATTCCCGCCGCCGCGCGGGCCGACGGGCTTGCTGCGCGTGGGGCTCGACTGCGTCGGACCGCCCTGCTTGCCGCCGCCCGCACCCTGCGCGAGCGCCGTCGTCGCGAACAGCACCACCATGACGGCCGCGAGGAGCGCCACCAGGCGACGCGCGACGTCGGACTTCGGGATCTTCTCCTGCGAGTGCGCGGTGAGGTCCTTCAGCTCGACGACGCCCTCATCGAGCTCGCGATCACCGAGGATCACCGCGAACCGCGCGCCGAGCGAGTTGGCGCGGCGGAGCTGCGCCTTCATGGAAGCGTTTCGCGTATCGACCTCGCAGCGGAGACCCGCCTTGCGGACGTCGCGTCCGAGGACGAGCGCTTCGGAGGTCGCGCGGTCGCCGATCGGGGCGATCACCACGTCGACGATGCTCGCGGGAGCGGCGACCTCGCTCGCGATGAGCAGGCGCTCGAGGCCGGCGGCAAAGCCGATGGCCGGGACGGCAGGACCGCCCAGCTCGGCGATCATCCCGTCGTAACGGCCACCGCCGACGAGCGTGCTGCCGGCGCCGAGCTTGTCGTAAGCGCCCTTGATCTCGAACAACGTCCGGCCGTAGTAGTCGAGCCCGCGCACGAGCTTCGGGTCGATCGTGTACGGCGTGCCGAGCGCATCGAGGTTCCGGCGCAGGCCGTCCCAGTGGACGCGGTCCTCGCCTTCGAGGAGCTCGAGGATGGTGGGCGCGCCTTCGATGGCGGCCTTGTCGGCGGGGTGCTTGGAGTCGAGGATGCGGAGCGGGTTCGTCCCGAGCCTGCGCTGCGAGTCTACGCTCAGCGTGTCCTTCATCGGCGCGAGGTACGCCACCAGCGCTTGCTTGTACTTTGCACGGGTCTCGGGGCCGCCGATCGAGTTGATGAACACGTCGGGCTGCGGAATCCCGATCTCGACGAGGAAGCCGACGAGCGCGTCGATCATCTCCGCGTCGCAGCCGGGGCCGGCGTCGCCGAAGCACTCCGCGCCGACCTGGTAGAACTGGCGGTAGCGGCCCTTCGCCGGGCGCTCCCCGCGGAACATCGGCCCGAGGTAGTACCAGCGGGAGACCGGCTCCTCGTTGTGGACCTTGTGCTCGACGTAGGCGCGCGCCGCGCCGGCGGTGCCTTCGGGCCGTAGGGTGAGCGGCTCGTCGTGGAAAACGAAGGAGTACATCTCCTTCTCCACGACATCGGTCGCCTCGCCGATGGTCCGTACGAAGAGCGGAGTCGGCTCGACATAGGGCGTTCGGACCTCGCGGTAGCCCAGTCGCTCCATCGACGAACGGAACGCCGCTTCGACCCGGTGCCACCGACCGATCTCGCCGGGGAGCACGTCATTCATGCCCTTAACGGCACGGACGAGGGTAGGGGCCGTCACGGGGGAGTGCTTATCACCTCGCCTGGCATGCGGGGTCAAGCAGAGGATTTGGCTGTTGCCTGTCCTCTTGGCCTGTTCTCCAATGCGGCCTTGCTGCCGCCTCTGGATCCCCCGCCGCCGCCGGCCACCCCGGCAGCGCCTCGCAAAGCGCGGGTCTGCGCCCTCGACCTCGGCGCCGCACGCGTCGGGCTCGCGCTCTCCGACGACCTCGGGCTCATGGCCCATCCTCGCGGGGTCCTCGCGGCGCGCCCGCGGCCGAAGCTCCTCGAGGCGCTGCGCGAGCTGGTCGCGGCCGAGGGCGTCGGGCGGATCATCGTCGGGTTTCCGCTCGACATGCGCGGGACGGAGGGGGAGGCGGCGCGGCGCGCGCGCGGCCTCGCGCAGGACATCGCCGACGCAACCTCGTGTGACGTCGAGCTCTTCGACGAGCGCCTGACGACCGTGCAGGCCAAGCGTGCGCTCACCGCCAGCGAGGTGCACGGCCAGAGAGCTCGCGACCGCATCGACGAGGCCTCGGCGGTCGTGATCCTCCAGGCCTGGCTCGACGCGCGCGCCGCGCGGAAGCGGCGGGCGAAGAAGTGAGCGACTCGCCGCCGGAGTCCACCCGCTCGCCGAGCACACGCCGGCTCGAGGCTTCCGGGAAAGGCGAGCGCGTCAAGCGCGAGCGTCGCCGCCGTCGGAAGCGTGGGGAGCCGGGCGCGGAGGCGCGCGAGCCGCGCCGCCTTCTCTTCTGGACGCTCTCGGTCCTCGGGGCGCTGATCGCGGTCTCGGCGACCTACCTCCTCGTCATCTACCCGGCGAGCGCCGGCCCCGGGACCGGCAGGGACGTCGAGCTCACGTTCGAGCGTGACGAGCCGCTCGGTTCGATCATCGACAAGCTCGATCGCGCCGGCCTCGTCGCCGCGCGCTCTCGCTTCACCCTCTACGCGCGCCTCGTGTCGATGGCGGCGACGCCCGGGCCGCACCTCCTCACGGACGACGCGAGCCCCCAGGAGCTCGTGCACCGCATCGAGCGGGCGGGCGCGGCCTCGAAGGCGAAGGTCACGATCCCGGAGGGCTGGAATCGCTTCGATATCGCGAGGCGGCTCGAGACGCTCCACGTCGCTTCGCAGACCGCATTTCTCGACGCCACGACCGACCCGACGCTCCTTCGCGAGCTCGCCCTCGACGGCGACACGGCCGAGGGGTTCCTCTTCCCGGCGACGTACGACCTCGCGAAGGACTCCGATCCTCGCGACGTGGTGCGTCGCCTGAAGAGCGAGTTCGAGCGACGCTTCTCGGCGCTCGAGCAGAACCACCGCCTCGGCAGGGCGAACCTCGAGGGCACGCTCGGCTGGTCGCGCCGCGACATCGTGACGATGGCATCGCTGGTCGAGAAGGAGGCCGCGGTCGACGAGGAGCGCCCCATCATCGCGAGCGTCTTCCTGAATCGGCTCCGGGATCCGAGCTTCAAGCGGAAGGTCCTGCAGTGCGACCCGACGGCAGGGTACGGCTGCCTCGTCCTCCGCGACAAGCTGCCCGCCTGCGCGGGGTACGCCGGCAAGATCACGCACGCCATCAACACGGATCCGCAGAACCCGTACAGCACCTACACGCACGAGGGGCTCCCGCCGGGCCCCATCGCGAACCCCGGCATCAAGTCGCTCCAGGCTGTGCTTGCCCCGTCTCTCACGAAGTATCTCTACTTCGTGACCCGTGGCGAAGCGCGACGGCATGCGTTCAGCGAGACCATCGAAGAGCACAACACGGCCGTGAAGGATCTGCGCGACCGCGCCCAGCGCGATCATCCCG
>JANXVA010000504.1 GCA_025351875.1 Myxococcales bacterium
GCCGCCGAAGGTCGAGATGATCCGCACGAGCGCGAGCCAGCTCGCGGTCTCGACGAGGACCTGCCCGGTCGCGGGCGTTGCGAGCCTCACGACCTCCCGGAAAACAAGGGCCTGGACGACGATATGGCGGCGGAGAATCACGAGCCTGCCGCGTGTGCCCGCAAGACGGGAGAGCTGGTACACGACGCCGACGCCGCGGCTCGCCGTCATCGCGACTGCCGCGCCCATGACGCCCATGCGCGGGAAAGGTCCGAGTCCGAAGACGAGGCACGGCGCGAGCATCATGTTGAGGATGTTCGCGAGCCAGAGCGATCGCATCGCGATCGCGGCATCCCCAGCGCTGCGGAAGACGGCGTTGATGACGAAGAGGAGAAAGATCGTGAGGCTCCCGCCGAGCATCACGCTCGTGTAGGGCGAGCCGATCCTCACGATGCTCTCGCTCGCGCCCATGACCGCGAGCAGATGCGGCGCGAGCACCACCCCGACGACGCCGAAGAGCACGGCGAGCGAGGTCGCGAGGAGGATGACCTGCACGGCCGCCGACGCGGCGCGATCCGGCTCCTTCGCGCCGGTATGGCGCGCGACGACCGCGGTCGCCGCCGCGGAGATGCCCATCGCGAGCGCGTAGACCGGCGAGAGCATCGCCTCGGTGAGACCGACAGTGGCGACGGCGTCGGAGCCGAGCTTCGAGACGAAGAAGATGTCGACGATGGTGAGGAGCGACTCCATCGACATCTCGAGCACGGTCGGCACGGCGAGCAGCACGACCGCGCGCCGGATCGGTATCGCCGTCAGATCCTGTTCGGTCCCGCGCACGGCCTCACGCACCGTGGACCAAAAGCTCGGCCCCGCGTTCGCGTCGCCCATCGAGCGATAGATAGGCGCGTTCGTCGAAAAAGGCGACGAGGACGTCGACGTGACCGCAGGACCGAACGTTCGTCGTCGACGACGTGAAGGTCACCACGACGCGCGACACCCTTGCAGCCGGCGCGATGGCGTCGCCGTAGCGTAGACTGCCGAGATGTCGCCTCGTGCTCCGCACATCGTCGTCGCCGTCGCCGTCGCGACTCTAGCCGCGGCGTGCAGCCTCGTCGTCGACACGAGCGGCCTCGCGGACGCAGGCGACGCGGACGCGATGGCACACCCGGCCGACGCATTTTCGGCGCTCGATAGTGGAGCTCTCGAGGCGAGCGCGACCGGAGACGCAGCGACCGATGCGCCAGCCGGCCCCTGCCGCTCCGACATCGATTTCGGCACCGATCCCCAGCACTGCGGTCGCTGCGGGCACGGCTGCCTCGGCGGCGCGTGCGTCGCAGCGGCGTGCCAGGCGACGACGTTCATCGCGGGGGAGACGATGGCGGTCGGTGTTGCCTCCGACGGCACCGAGCTCTTCTGGTCGACCTACGACGGCTTCCTCCGCGCGAAGCAGCTCGACGGCGCCGGCGCGCGGCGCGACATCGTCAAGCTCGCATCGGCAGCTCACATCGAAGTCGATGCTGACTACGTCTACACCGCGGTCGAGAGCAACAAGCAGATCGTACGCGTGCGGAAGACCACGGGAGTCGTCGAGGTGCTCGCCGTGTGCACCGGTCAATGCCTCGGCGTCGCCGTCTCCGGCGGCAACGTGTTCTTCACGGACCGCGGCGGCTCGAGCTCGCTCCGCATGGTGACCGCAGACCCGACCAGCAACGGCACCGCGCTGACGACGGGACTGAACAGTCCGGAGGACGCCTTCGCCACGGCGACGGACGTGTACGTGGCGAACGAGGGAAGCAACAACATCATCCGCGTCCCGCGCGGCGGCGGCGCCTCGTCGATTTTTCTTACCGTCACCGACCCTGTCGCGTTCTTCATCGAGGGTGCTGACCTCTTCGTCGCCTCGCAAATGACGGGCACCGTGTACCGGCGCAGCGTCGCGGGCGGGAACCTCGCCGCCGTCGCCGCAGCGCAGGCGCAGCCGGCGGGGCTCCTCGTCACGCCCTCCGCGGTGTACTGGGCCGACCTGGGCGGCGGAACGATCATGCGCCTCGCCCGGTGACTCGCCTCGCCGTCGCGTGGGCGGACGTCGAAGCGTGGAAGAAGGGCGAACGGCGGCCGCTCCTCACCGCGATGCTACGCTCGTTGCGTCATGTGCGAGATGCTCAACATCTTCGTGCCACTGCCGCGCCCGGTCATGGGACCGCCCGTGCGCGGTCTCCATTTTTCGGCGAGCGGCGAGATCCAAAAAGACTTCGCGGCGCGGTATGGCCGCGCCGGCGGCATCATCCTCGCGGGTGGGTGCGCGCGGGGTTGTCTCTGCGGCTTCGCAGACTGGAATGCGTTCTACGAGCTCGCCCAGGATCTCTTCGACCGCAACTCGATCGGGTCGATGTCCGCGCTGCGCTTCTGGTCGAAGGATCGCTACGAGCTCACGGAGCGCGTCGTCGATCCCGACGACCCCGAGCTCTGCACGCCGCTCGCGCAAGGAGAGCTCCTGGTGCTTCGCACGTTGCCGGCGGAGCGACGTCGGCATCGTCGGCTCCTCCGCGCGCTCGTGGCATGCGTTGGTACACGGACGACACTCCAGATGAAGCACGGCGCCGAGCTCCACGGTACGCTCGTCGCGTTCGATCCAGAGAGCGAAGTCGGCACGGTCGGTGACCAAACGTTCGTCGCGGCACAGGTCTTCTCGATCGTTACCGATTGAAAGGTCCTGTTCCGACTGAGCCGAAGGCGAGGGCCGGAGCCCGACGAACGAGCCTAAATCACCGAGCGTGATTGTCGATCACGCATCGGAATAGATGGAAATACGCGGGGGACCTTCTCGGTTTGGCAATTGCCAAACGACCAAAACGAGGAGCCCCCCGCGTGATCAAGATACCGCGAATG
>JANXVA010000519.1 GCA_025351875.1 Myxococcales bacterium
GACGTAGTCCTTGTAGACGTCGACGCCGCGATCGAGCTGCTCGCCGATCTCCGGGTTGAACCAGATCGCCGAGGCCTGACGGAACATCGAGGTCGCGAGGTAGAGCGCCGCCGCGAGCGGCACCATCGTCGTGACGAGGACGACCGTCGCGAGGCGACGCTCGGTCTTGCCGGCGAGCAGTCGGCGGAGCCACTCGCGGACGGCGTTCACGGCCCCCACCAGAGCAGCTCGAAGCTCCGGACCTCGCCGTTCTGCGAGATGAGCACCTCGAGCTTGTCGTCACCCGACGCGCGCACGATCGGCTCCGGGAACTTGTCGCAGGGCCAGAACGCGGACTTTTCGAAGCCGGCTTTTCCCATCCAGAAGGCGTGCAACCCGTGCTCGTTGTGGCCCCACACGAGGACCATCCGCCCGCCGCCGACCACCAGGAACGAGAGCTGCTCGAAGCCGAGCTCCGCGAAGCGCTCCGGGCTCGGGAAGTCCTCGCCGACGTCGCGCAGCTCCGTCAGGTGGGCGCGCAGATATTTGTAGAATACATCATAGCGGGGGCGCTTGAGCCGCGGCAGCTTGCGCTCGCCGGCGATGATGACCGGGAGATCCTGGGGCTTCGCGCGGGGCACCTCGACGTGGGTGCGGTAGCGATCGGCGAGGCTGGTCTCGCTGTCGTCGGCGAGGGACTTGAGCCACCAGTGAAAGACCGGAAGCTCGCCGTGCCCGAGGTGCGACCGGAGGTAGACGAGGCTCTCCCAGAGCGGCTGGCGTACCGACCAGCTGCCGCCGTGCGAGCGCACCACGCATGCGCCGAGATAGGAGGCGCCGTGCACGACGAGGTTGAAGAGCGCGTTGTCGGCGGTCCCGGGCGCGCCCATCGCCATGAGGCGATCGCGCTGCGCCTTCGTCAGCGCGGCGGAGAGTCGATGCACGCTTGCGTCGGTGTAATCGAGGTCGAGGTCGGTGAGCCCGAGCGCGACCGGCGCGTTCGTCGCGAACACCGCCGCGGCCTCCCCGAGGTGCGCGAGCACACCCGGGTTGTTCGCGGGGTTCGCGTCGATGGAACGCGCACGGCCGAGGTCGCTCCGCGCGTCCTCCGGATAGAGCGGGAGGAAGACTTCGCGGAAGAGCGACTCGGCCGTGACGGTGCGTTCAGACATCGCGCGTTCTCAGATCGTGCGCGATCTGCGCGCTTGCGCGCTCAGCTCGAGGCCGCAGCGGCGACGAGCACGAAGAACACGAGCATGGTGATCAGGACGACGAGCACGAACGAGACGATCGCGCAGATGATCTGGACCATGAAGGCGCTGCCCATCTTCTGGAGCGCCTGCATCATGTGCATGAGGTCGTTGCCCTGGGTCTGCACGACCATCTTGAGCGAGTTGCCGACGCCCAGGAAGGTGATGCCGACGACGATCCCGACGATCCCGGTGGGAAAGTTCAGGAACATGTCGGCCTTTGCGAACCCACCGCAGCTCGACAGGAAATTGAGCGTGCCGAAGACGATCGAGATGATTCCCCAGAGCTTCGCGCGACTCGCCGTCTTGTCGACGATCTGGTTCTCCATCTCGTTGAACTCGTAGTTCCCGAACGAGCCCGACATCATTCCCGGCGCACCCTGCGGCGCACCATATGGGTTGGGGGCGAAGCCCAAGCTCGGAGGAGCGCCTCCATAACCGGGCGGCGCGCCTCCAGGCGGCGGCTGTCCGTAGCCACCACCTTGCGGCGGCTGTCCGTAACCACCACCTTGCGGCGGTGCACCGTATCCTCCTCCGCCCGGCGGGGGCTGCCATCCACCCTGCATACGTGCCTCCTGCTCTTTCCCGTGTTGAGCAGCGAGTAGACCACGGGCTCGCGGCTTTTCCAATCTCAGGTAGTTTAGGGGCGTGCTGACTGCGGATGTTCGTTTCGAGGGGTGGACCACGGAGACGTGGGGGCGCTTCCTCGATCTATGGAAACCCCGCGCAACGCCCGATCGCGAGGCCACGCGCCCACGTGGAGGGGTGATCGCCATCCACGAGGATGGGAAGCTGCGAAAGCTCTTGCATACCCGCACCGGGCGGCTCGATCCGCGTGGCGCGTGGCCGATCCCGCTCGCCGAGCTCGCGGAGGCGCACCACGCGAGCTGGGCGCTTGCGGCTCGGGCCGGCGCGCTCGAGGACGTGATGGAGCGCTTCGGAGCGCGTCTGAAGCGCCAGGACGACATCACGTCCCAGGCGCTGCTCGTCGTGCAGATCGTTCGCGAGATGATGCACGAGGGCGCGGTCGAGCGCTGGCCTACGCGTCTCCAGGGCGTGCCGCCGCCGACCGAGCCGATGGTCCGCCGCTCGCTCGACGCGGTCTGCCCCGACGGGCACGCGATGGTGCTCGGTCTCTTTCGCCACGGCGAGCTGTGGACGGCGGGTGTCGCTCGCCGGCGTGGTCAGGGCTTCGACGTGCTTGCCGGTCCCGAGGAGCTGCGGCCGCGCATGGGCGTGCTCTCCGGAGATTGGCGGCGCGACTATCGCCACCTCGCGCGCGCGGTCGAGGAGCAGTACGCGCCCGTTGCGATGGGCTGCTTCGCCGAGGTCGATCGCTTCCGCGAGCTGCAGGTCGACGCGCGGCCTGGGGCGTGGGGTCGCGCGTCCGTGGTGCGCGATCTGATCCTGTCGCCGATTCCGATCGGTGTGCGCTTGGCGCTCGGCGCGGACGGCGCACGCTTCGCCTTCGAGGGCTTCCGTACGCTGGTCGGCAAGAGCGACTCGTTCCGTCGTCTCGAGCCGCTCATGATGCACGCCCGCAAGCGCATCGGCGAGATGGTCGGGGACGACGTCACGCAGACGCTCGGCTTCGACCCGCTCGCGGTGCTGCGCGCTCTGCTCCGTCGCTGATCTCGGCTGTCAGCAGCGAACGATTCGGACGAGGTCGGCGCGTGCGCGCGCCTTCTCCTGCATCGCTCCCGCGACCCATGCGCTGACAGACTCCGCCCGGCCCGCCGCAACGTCCGCCTTGGCGAGTCGGAGTCGCCCATCATCGACCGTGATTGTCACCCGGCGCATACGGGTGGCATACGCACGTATGTGCAGAGCGCCAGGGGCTCGAGGCCTAGCCTGACCACTCGGTCTCGCCTTCGTCGCGGACGTGCAGCAGGTTCACTCGCCCGAGGCGTCGGTGCTCGCGTCCGTGCCCGCCTCGGGCTTCGGTGCGGGACGCGTCGTGCCCCCGTCGCTGAGGCAGGTGTCGCCGCGCGACAGTGCGGCGAGGGCCTTTGGACACGCCGGGTCGGCGCCTGCGGTGTCGAACTCGACGCCCGAGGGATACGGCGGGCACATCGTCGCGACGTAGATCGCCTTGCCGCCCTCGCCCCGCTTCTGCACGAGGCAGATCGGCGCGCACGACCCTGGGTCGTCACCCGAGATGACGTCGACGCTCGAGGACGTGCCGAGGCAATCGCGCGTCTCGAGGTAGAGCCGCCCGACGTAGACATGCGTGCCGTCGTCCTTGCACGCGGTTGTGTGTAAAATGCACATGATCGCGGCGGTGGCCGCGGTGATCCATGCCAAACCGCGCGTCGCGAGCGTGGCGGCGAGGTTCACGTGGTCGGAGCTGCCGGAGCTGCCGGAGCAGCCGCCGCCGCCGCCGCCGGTTCGACGATGCGGATGTGGAGCTCCTTCAGCTGCTGCGCGTCGACGCGATTGGGCGCGTCGGTCATCTGATCGGTCCCTTTCTGCGTCTTGGGGAACGGGATGACGTCGCGGAGGCTCTGCGACCCGGACAGCAGCATCGCGAGGCGATCCATTCCGACGGCGATGCCGCCGTGCGGGGGTGCCCCGAAGCGCAACGCGTCGAGGAGGAAGCCGAACTTCTCCCGGGCCTCCTCGTCTTCGATCCCGAGCGCGCGGAAGACCTTCGCCTGGATCTCCGGATCATGGAGACGGATCGAGCCGCCGCCGATCTCGAAGCCGTTGAGCACGAGGTCGTAGCGGTAGCAGAGGACCTTGCCGGGATCCGTGTCGAGCATGTCGACGCACTCGTCGTGCGGGCGCGTGAAAGCGTGGTGCGCGGCGGCCCACTTGTTCGTGTCCTCGTCGTACTCGAAGAGCGGCGGGTTGATGACCCAAAGCAGCTCGAACTTGCCGCCGTGGCCGGTGTCGGGGATGAGCCCGAGCTTCTTCGCGAGATGAACCCGCAGGTTCGCCATGACCGTCTGGACCACGGCCTCCTTGCCGAACTGGAAGAAGAGGAGGTCTCCCTCCTTCGCTCCCGCGCGCTCGTTGATCGCGGCGCGGAGCTCGGGCGTGACGGTCTTGCCGAGCGGCGACTGGGCCCAACCACCCGTCGCGTCGATCTTCGCGCGGGCGAGGCCCTTCGAGCCCATGCCCTTGACGAAGTCCTCGAGCTTGTCGAGCTCGGCGCGCGAGAGCTTCGCGGCGTGCTCGGCAGGGACGCGCATCGCCTTCACGATCTCGGCCGGGAGATCCTTGCGGTATTTCCCGCTCGCGAACTTCTCGGCGATGTCCTTGAAGAACGGGATCCCGCCGCCGACGTGCTCGATCACGAGATCGGTCACGTCGTTGTGCTGCATGTCGAAGCGGAGGTCCGGCTTGTCGTTGCCGTACTTCGCCATCGATTCCTCGAAGGGCAGCTGCGGGAAGCGGCCACTCGGGTACTTCGCGAGGAGATCGATGCCGGCGACGTCCTTCCAGATCTTGAAGATCAGGCCTTCCATCGTGCGGAAGATGTCGTCCTGGTTCACGAACGACATCTCGACGTCGATCTGCGTGAACTCCGGCTGACGGTCGACGCGCAGCGCCTCGTCGCGGAAGCATTTGACGATCTGGAAGTACCGATCGAAGCCGGCCACCATGTAGAGCTGCTTGAAGAGCTGCGGGCTCTCGGCGAGCGCGTAGAATTTGCCGGCGTTCATGCGGCTCGGGACGAGGAAGTTACGGGCGCCGCCCGGCGTGTACTTCACCATGAAGGGCGTCTCGAGCTCGAGAAAGCCCTCCGAGTCGAAGTACCCGCGGACCGTCTGATTGATTCGGTGACGGACCTTGAGCGCCTTCTGGAGCGGCGCGCGGCGGAGGTCGAGATAGCGGTACTGGAGCCGCTTCTCCTCGCCGGTGTCGATCTCGTCCTGGATCTCGAAGGGCGGCGTGTCCGACTTGTTGAACACGGTCAGCTCGACGGCGCGGATCTCGATGTCGCCGGTGGGGAGCTTTGGGTTCTTGTTCCCGCCGCGGCTCGTGACGATGCCGCGCACGCCGATGACCCACTCGGTGCGCACGGACTGCGCGAGCGCGTAGGCGTCCTTCGCGAGCGGGTGGCCCTCGATGGTCGGATCGAAGACGATCTGCGTGATGCCTTCGCGATCGCGCAGGTCGAAGAAGACGCAGCCTCCGTGATCGCGATAGCTCGCGACCCAACCGAAGAGGATGACCTCTTTGCCAACGTCGGTCGCGCGCAGGTCTCCACAACGGTGGGTGCGCTTCAGCTCGTCGATGAACCGTGCCATGGGACCGTGGATATACCACGAGTGGGATGCTGGCCTCGGCTCGGGAACGCACCCGCGTTCGCCGCGAAGCTCTGACGGCCTCTCCCTCACAAACTTTCCATCTGCCCCGCCTCGCCGGTAAGGTCGGGCGGCCGTGGAGGAGCCTGCCACATCGCGATTCGACCGCGCGATGCTCGCTCTTTGTGTGCTCGTGCCTGCCGCCCTCGGGGCCGCTGGTGCAGCTTCCGCCGCCCCCGCATCGCATGACGAGGGCGTCGTGCGCGTCGTCGGTCTGGGATGGGGAGGGATCTTTCGGGCGCTCGATGTGCTCGTGGCCGCGCCCCTCGTCCTCGCTCCCGTCGGTACACGCGCGCTCCGCGCCGGTCTGGCGAGCGCGCTCGTCACCGGCGCGTGTGGTGCGCTCGCGTTCCTGATCGCCCGGAGGCTCGCCCATGCGGTGCGGCCGACCGCTGGCTCCTCCTCTCTCGTCTCTGCGGTGAGCGGAGTCGCCGCGCTCTCTGCAGTGCTGGCGCCGGCATGGCAGGTGGAGGCGGCGGCGCCCGGCGGCACGGTGGTCGGCGCGCTCCTCGTGCTTCTGTCTCTCGTGCTTGCCCATGTGCCGGGTGCCGATGCGTCGCCCGCGGAGGACGAGAAAGGCGACCTCCCTGCGCTCGCCTTCGTGCTCGGGCTCGCCGCGAGCTACGAGCCGCTCGTCTTCGCTGCCGCGCTCGCCGCTGCCTCGCCTTGGGCGCAGTGGGTCGTGCGTACGCGCGCTCTCGATCGTCGCGCGCTCGTCTTCGCCACGCCTGCGTTCGCACTCGGCCTCTTGCCGCTCGCGCTCGGCGCGGCGCTCTCGCGCCGTGTTCCGGAGATCGCCGTCTCCGCGGTGAAGCCCTTCGCCTCGTCGATCGGCGCGCACGCAGGACCAAGCGTCGCCGTCGGCGCGTTTGCGCTCGCGGAGATCGGGACGCTGATCCTGGTGGCCGCCGCAGGCGGTGGCGTGCTGAGCGCGCTGGTGCCTGCTGCGCGCCGCTCGGTGGCCTCGCTGCTCGGCGTCATCGCGGTCGGCGCCATCGGCATCGTGCTACGGGTGCCGGTCGGCCCGTCGCACGTGGCCGCTGTCGTCCTCGCGGCGACGGTCGCGGTCCACGCCCTGGCAGCGATCGCGCTCGTCTCCGCGGTGATCGCGATCAGCACGGCCCGCGTGCCGTTCGCGCACGCAAGCGCGGCCCTCGTCGTCGTGCTCGAGCTCGTGCTGCCGGTGCGCGCCGCTGACGAGACGCTCTCGCGCCGCGACGCGCGTGCGCCACGCGCCGCTGTGATCTGGACCGAGGCGGCGTGGGGAGCTGCACCGCCCGCCGCGGTCGTGCTCGTCTCCGCCCCGATGACGATGCTGCGCATCGCTGCGGCGCGCGCAACCGGCGAAATGCGCGCGGATCTGCTCGTCGTACCGACGTTCGCGATGCCCTCGCGTGCGACCGATCGAGCGCTCAAGGCGGAGCCGAAGCTCGCGCCGCTCTACCGTGACATCGCGCTCGGCAGCACGCCCGAGGAGCTCTCTCTCACGACGCTCGCGACCGATCGGCCGTTGCTCGCCGGCTTCGATCCGCGCTGGGATCGTGGGCTCGCGCGCCACTTCGTGCCGGTGGGCCTGACGACACGCTTCGAACCCGAGCCGCGCGGGGCGAGCGATCGGCGCCGCGCGCTCGAAGCGTTCACGCCGGCGAAGGATCGGCTCGTGCGTGTCGCGGTCGCCAGACGAGATGCCGACCTCGCGTCCGCCACCGCGACGCTCCTCCGTGGCCGCGCGATCGGAATGGCGGCCTGCGGCGAGCGTGACGTGCTCTCCCGCGCGCTCGACGACCTACGTCCGTTCGCTCCCGACGATGCCGTCGCGAGCACGCTCGTCCGCAGGATCGTCACGAGCAAGGGCCCGATCGAAGTGCGCGACCTCGCGCCCTAAATCAGCGATCGTGATTGTCGAACAACGTTCACGCCGCTCTTCTTGCTACGGATATCGTTGCGGAGCGGCGCCATTGGTAGCTCTCAAGGTATCGCCGTGCGTTGGAGAGCAGGTGGTCGATCGTCTTGCAACGGTG
>JANXVA010000543.1 GCA_025351875.1 Myxococcales bacterium
GTGCCTCCGCCGGTGCACGGCGCCTGCTTCAAGCAGAGATTCGTGCAGGGGTGCGCGTCGGCGCCGCCCGCGTCGCCTGGGCCGAACGGGCCTGGGCCGACGCCGCTGTCGTTTGCCGCGTTCGGGTCGGTGAAGATCGAGTCGTCCGAAGAGCCGCATCCGATGGCGATCGCCACGGTGACTGCGACGAAGGTAAGAGAGCCGCGCAACTTCATGGAAAATCTCCTGCTTCCATCATCGTACGCGATCGGACGCGAGTTGGCAGTTGAGCCCGGACGAACGTCCGACTCGGAGTAGAATCACCCCGCTTTCCGACCCATGCCTACCTCCGATCCCCCCCCGCCGCCCTCTGCCCCGCTGGCCCCATTGGATAGCGAGGGCGCGGGCACCTCGCGGCGCACGCTGACGCTCGCCGTCGTCGTCGGGAGCTGCGCCATCGCCGCGGCCGCCGCGCTCCCCGCGGCCGCCTTCGTGGCGGCGCCGATCGGGAGCAAGGGCGCGGCGGGTCGCTGGGTGCGCACGCTTCGCCTCGACCAGCTCACCGAGGGAGAACCGAAGCGCGTCGCGATCGTCGATGACCGCCGTGACGCCTGGACGATCGAGCGCGGCGTCGAGCTCGGCAGTGTGTGGCTCGTGAAGCACGGGGACAAGGTCACGGCGTTCTCGTCGGTCTGCCCTCACCTCGGGTGCTCGGTCAACGTCGCGCCGAGCGCGCGCGCAGGCTTTGCGTGCCCGTGCCACACCTCGGCCTTCGATCCGGAGGGCAAGCGCAAGAGCGGTCCGTCACCCCGCGATCTCGACGCGCTCGCGACGCGCATCGAGGAGGGCTTCGTCGCCGTCGACTTCCGGCGCTTCCGCATCGGCATCGCCGACAAGGTGGAAGCGTGAGCATCTTCTCTCGCCTCGGCGACTTCCTCGACGAGCGCATCGGGCATCGCAAGCTGATCGCGCATGCGCTCGAGGAACCGATCCAGGGCGGCGCACGCTGGGCGTACGTGTTCGGCAGCGCCCTGCTCGGGTCGTTCCTCGTGCAGGCGGTCACCGGCGTCGCGCTGATGACCAGCTACGCGCCGAGCGAGAAGACCGCGTGGGCCAGCGTCCACTACATCACCTTCACGCAATCCGGCGGCTGGCTGCTTCGTGGGCTCCACCACTTCGGTGCGCAGGCGATGGTCATCGTGCTCGCGATGCACCTTCTCCAGGTCGCGCTGTTCGGCGCCTACAAGAAGCCGCGCGAGGTGAACTGGTGGATGGGGCTCGGCCTGCTCGCACTGACGCTCGGCTTCGCGCTCACGGGTTACCTCTTGCCGTGGGACCAGAAGGGCTACTGGGCCACGCGCGTAGCGACGAACATCGCCGGCACGGTGCCGGTCGTCGGTGACGCCACGCAGAAGCTGATGCAAGGCGGAGCGGAGTACGGAAGCCTGACGCTCACGCGCTTCTACGCGCTGCATGTCGCGGCGCTGCCTGCTCTCCTCGTGGTGCTCGTGGTCGGGCACATCGCGCTCTTCCGCAAGCACGGTGTGACGCCGCCGGCACGCGCCGATCTGAAGCGCGTCGAGCTGTTCTTCCCGAAGCAGCTCTTGAAGGACGTCGTCGCGGTGCTGGCCGTCGTCGCCGTCGTGTTCGTGATGGCGCTGCGAGAGCACGGCGCGCCGCTCGATGCGCCTGCCGATCCCTCGAGCGACTACCCGGCGCGCCCCGAGTGGTACTTCCTCGCGCTGTTCCAGCTCCTCAAGTACTTCCACGGGCCGCTCGAGATCGTGGGCACCGTGGTGCTCCCGGCCGTCCTCGGTGCCTACCTGTTCGCGCTGCCGCTCCTCGATCGCAAGCCAGGGACGGCGCTGCGCCCGCGGATCGGTCCGCTCGTCCCGCTCGCGCTGATCGCTGCGGGTGCCGTCGGTCTGACGCTCCAGGCGCAGCACCAGGACGCGAACGACGCGGCCTACCTGAAGCAGCGCGCGAAGGCCGACGAACGCGCGAGCATCGCGAATCGCATCGCGACTCTCGGCGTTCCACCCGAGGGGCCGCTCGCGATGATGAAGCGTGATCCCGATCTCCGCGGGCCAGAGCTCTTCGACAAGCACTGCGCGAGCTGCCACGTCCTCGGCGCGCACGGCACGGACAAGGATCGAACCGCGCCCGTGCTCGACGGATGGGGCACCGAGAAGTGGGCGCTCGACATGCTCCACGAGCCCGACGCCGACGCGCGCTTCGGTCGCTCGCTTTACAAGGGGGAGATGCCCTCTGTCGACACGCCCCTGCCAGGCGCCCCACCCACGTGGAAGCCAATGAGCGCGGACGACAAGAATGCGGTCGCCGCGTTCCTCGCCAGCCTCGGTGACACGCCGGGTGAGCCGCCGCCGGCGACCGCGCTTCGTCGCGATGCCGCCAAGGTTGCGCTCGGCAAGTCGATCGTCGGGGCGCGTTGCACCGCCTGCCATCTGTTCGGCGGCACGGGCGACGACGCCGATCAGGGGCTCGCACCGGAGCTCTCGGGATGGGGCTCGGTGGCATGGATCCGCGCGCAGCTCGCCAACCCGGCGACCAAGGCCACGTACCGCGAGCACGCCCTCGATCCCGAGCGGAAGGGCCACATGCCTCGCTTCGACGGCGAGATGCGCCCGGAAGACCTTGATCTGCTTGCCACCTGGCTGCACGCGGCCGCCCGGCGCCCCTGACGTTGCACCAGGCCTCGCACGTGTCTACCTTGGGCAAATCATGAGCAAGACGCGCACCGAGGTCCTCGAAGAGTCCAAGAAGAAGGGCATCGTCGCCGCGGCCGCAACGACGGTCGCCATCGGCGCCGGCGTCGTGCTCGCCTCTCCCGTGATCGGCGCCGTCGCCGCTGTTCCAGGCGTGTATTTCGCCTGGAAGTGGTGGAAGCACCGCACCGAAAACGGCATCCGCTTCTAGGAGGGGGCGCTTTCGGCCGATACCGGCCGCGCGCCGGCTCGGCCGCCAGAG
>JANXVA010000587.1 GCA_025351875.1 Myxococcales bacterium
CCCGTGCCCGTGCCCGTGCCCGTGCCCGTGCCCGTGCCCGTGCCCGATCTCGTCTCGGTCTGGCGCGCGCCAGGGGTGCGCAAGGCACAGGCACGGGCGGAATTGTCTGCTGAGGGTGGATCGCGCTTCCCCCCAAAGCGCGTCCGCTCCGTCCAGAGTTGACGAAAGACGTGCGCAACCGTCCGATATCATTGATGCGTATACGCGCCTACATCTGGCACGCCGCATGTAGGTGTGTGTATCCAAGATGGACCGTACCCTCTCCCTCCAGGCGTTCTCGTTCCTCGCTCTCCTCTCGCTCGCGGCTGCCTCCGGCTGCGCGGCACCGACGGACGATGCGGACGCGGAGTCCTCGCAGGACGCGGTCACCTCGAGCCCGGACTCGAACAAGCTCCTCGACGTGCCGTTCTACTTCTCGGTCCCCAAGACCGCGATCACCACCGAGGTGAACCGCGCCGCGTACTCGTACCCCACGGTCTGGAACACCTCGACCGAGGTGAAGGAGTCCGGCCTCCGCGTCATCGCCGTCAAGCAGGCGGGGACGACCCCGGCCGCCAAGAGGCTCGCCCGCCAGGACATGGCGAAGCAGCTCGCGAAGGCTGGCGTCCTCCAGGACGGCGACATCGCCCTCACGTTCCGCCCCGAGCTCGCCGGCACCCTCGCCTACCCGCACATCCAGATGGGCGCGACGCACGCGAGTCTCGTCTACACGAAGGACGGTCAGGCCTACAACGTCGATAGTCCCCTCGACGAGGAGTACGTCGGCCAGTTCAACACGCTGCACTTCGCAGGCGGTACGAGCGCGACCGGCACCGTCGATACCGGCGTCGACGCCCTCCACATCCTCCGCCCTGCCGGCTTCGACGCGGCGCGCCGCACGCAGCTCCAGAAGTGGGCCACCGCCGTCGCGAAGAACCGCGCGTACGGCAAGGTGAAGTTCCAGAAGGACTACCTCACGCCGATCTTCGCCTCGAAGCGCATGACCACCACGCAGACGGTCACGCAGCTCGGCAAGATCATCCTCGACGAGGGGACGATGGATCTCCCGATGTACTGCTCCGAGTTCGCGTGGCACATGCTCGCGCTCTCGAACTGCAGCGAAGCCCAGATCCACGACGCAGGCCCCGAAGGCGCCGCGTGCGTGAAGCCTGTCTTTGCGCCGATGCAGCTCGTCGCGACCGACGCCCAGTCCACCGGCCTCGCCGAGGGACCGCTCGTCAACATCCTCGGCGCCCCCGCCGAGTCGCGCGCCGACCTCGTGAAGCAGATCTTCGTGGACGGGAACGCCGGTCGGCTCTCCTCGGGCCACCGCGCCGTCGCCGAGCAGGTCGCCCCGCTCATGGCCGGCCTCGCGCAGTACTACGGCGCGCGCGCCCAGGGCGCGACCGTCGCGATGACCGCCTCCGCGGCTGGCCAGCTCAACGCGGGCGTCCAGAACGTCCCGAACTACTCGCCCACGTCGTTCATCGTGAGCGCCGTCCAGTCCGCCGGCCTCCGCAAGATCGACTACGTCGCGACCGTCGTGTTCGTCGACAGCGACGCCGACCTCGCGAAGGCGAAGCGCCTGGCGATGCCGAGCGGCTCCTCGATCCCGGAGTGAGCTCGCCGCGCCGAGCGGCACGCGGGCGGGGCCGACGAGAACGAGCCAGACGCCCCGTGCGGCGCGCGATCGAGGCCACGCACCTCGCGCTCCTCGAACCGCTCTCGATTCGCGCGGGGAGCGCGGATTCCTATGAGGCGCTCGACGACGACGCGACCTCGTGAGCTTTGTCGGGTAAGCGCGTCCACGCCGTTTTCCCGATAGCCCCGCGCCCCTGGGCGGGGCTACTCTCAATGGATACTCGGAGCAGAGCTCTTATCTCGTAGCATCAACTGCTTAGCGGCTCTCACACCCGCGCAAAACGCGCGTGCGCATGGCACAGAAGACGGAGGATTGAATCACGATGAACATCTCCATCACCTTCCGACAGATGGAAGCCACGGATGCGGTCAAAGGGTACGCCACCGAGAAGGTCGCTAAGCTCCAGAAGTTCTTGAGGCAACCGCTCCACGGCCAGGTGACGCTCAGCTGCCAGAAGACGCTCCACATGGCCGAAGTCGACATGCATGCAGGCGCTGACCACTTCCACGCGCACGAGACCTCCGAGGACATGTACGCGTCGATCGACAAGGTGATCGACAAACTCGAGCGTCAGATCCGCGAGACACACTCGATCCACAAGAAGAAGGGTGCCGATCGTGCCTCGGATCATCTTCTGCCGGACGAGCCGGAGAAGGACTGAGCGTCCCCATCCGAGCAGCCAGCCGAGCTGGCCGCTGGTGAGCCCCCATCATGCGTCTCACGGACCTACTCTCGCCGGAGCGCGTCGGCATCAGACACGCGAGCGGCCGCGACCTCGAGTCGGCGTCGTCGCACTTCGACAAGCACAAGGCAATCGCCCTCCTCGCCTCGATGTTCGGTGAGCACGACGGTGTCACACCCGAAGAGATCGAGCGCGTTCTACTCGAGCGTGAGGCGCTCCAATCCACGGGCATCGGCGAGGGGGTCGCCATCCCGCACGGAGCACTTCCGCAACTCAAGGAGCAGGTAGCAGCGCTGCTCATCGTTCCTGCTGGCGTCGAGTTCCAGGCGATCGACGACGCGAAGGTGTCGATCCTCTTCGGCGTCATCGGCCCGAAGCGCGCCACGGGCGAGCACCTCAAGACGCTCGCGCGGGTGTCGCGGCTGCTCCGTAGCAAGGAGTTCCGCGCACGGCTCGTGGGCGCACCTTCCGCATCGAGCGTCTTCGAGCTCATCAGCGGCGAGGAAACGGAGAAGAAGGGGGGGCCGTGACGTGGGGGACGAGGGCGAGCTCTTCGTGAGCACGGCGGGTCATTCGACTCCGCCGCCAATGGCCGAGGTGTCGGTCGGGGCGCTTGCGGCAGACGTCCGTCTGGCCGCCGAGCTGACTCCGCTCGCCGGCGCCGCTGGCCTCGGGCGTCCCGTCCGGCATCCACGCGTGCAGAAGAGCGGTCTCGCCCTGGCCGGGCACTTCTACGGCGTCGTTCCGACGCGTGTGCAGGTGCTCGGCGAGACCGAGCTCTCTTACCTGGAGACGCTCGCTGGAGACGCGCGCGGCGCGGCTGCGCGCGGCTTCTTCTCCCTCGGTCTCTCGTGCGTCGTCATCACACGACGCGACGACGCGCCGAAGGCGATCGTCCAAGCCGCAGAGGCCACCGGGACGCCGCTCTACATGAGCGCCGCGCGGTCGAGCCGCACGATCAACTTGCTGCACGGCGTGCTCGACGAGAAGCTCGCGCCGACGACGTCGCTCCACGGGGTCCTCGTCGACGTCTTCGGAATCGGCCTCCTTCTCGTCGGCAAGAGCGGTATCGGCAAGAGCGAGTGCGCCGTCGAGCTCGTGCTCCGCGGCCATCGTCTCGTGGCCGACGACGTCGTGAAGTGCGAGTGGCGCCCGCCCGGGATGGTCTTCGGAGCGCCCGCCGACATGCTTCGCCACCACGTCGAGGTGCGCGGTCTCGGTGTCCTGAACATCAAGGACCTCTTCGGCGTCACCGCAGTACGCGATCGAAAGCGCATCGACATCGTCGTTCAGCTCGACGAGTGGGACGAGAAACGCGAGTACGACCGCCTCGGCGTCGACGATCAGCACTTCTCGATTCTCGGAACGCAGGTCCGCCTCGTCACCGTGCCGGTTCGCCCGGGTCGTGACATGGGTGCGATGCTCGAGATGGCGGCGCGCAACGAGCTGCTACGGCGCGCCGGCAAGCACAGCGCACGCGAGCTGCTCGCGCGCCTCGAGGAGAACGCAGGCCTCATCCCCGAGGTCGCCATCGACGATCTCCCCGAGAGCGTCATCACCGCGCCCGTCGCGATGCGGCCACTCTCTTCGATGCCGCCGCCTCCCAACAGCAGCCTCGCGCGCCCCGACCCCGAGTGGGTCGACGAGCGCGACTCCGATCGCTCCGTGCAGGAAACGAGCGCCCCCAAGCGCGCGCCTTACGACCCGGCGAGCAACGAGAGCTCGGCCTGGATTCCCGCGGTCCGACCCAGGGGCCGCGAATGACGGACGCCCCGATCCCCCCGCCGCCTCGTCCTTCGTCACAGATGCGCGCGAGCGAACCGCGCAAGCCGATGGTCGTCGTCGTGACGGGCCTCTCGGGCGCGGGCCGCACGACCGCCCTCCACGCGCTCGAGGATCTCGGCTTCTTCTGCATCGACAACCTCCCGACGGCGCTCGCCCCCGAGGCGGTCGCGCTCTGCGAGAACGGCGCGATCACGCGCGTGGCCTTTGGCATGGACGTGCGCGTCCGCGCCTTCCTCGGCGAGGTGGGACGCGTCCTCTCGACGCTCGAGGACGGCGGCCGCCGCGATCTGCACGTGCTCTTTCTCGATGCGTCCGACGAGACGATCCTCAGGCGCTTCAGCGAGACCCGCCGACCGCATGCGCTCGCGATGTCGGGCACACTCGGAAGCGCAGCCTCCGTCCTCGAAGGCGTCGCGCTCGAGCGCGAGCGGCTCGCGCCGCTGCGCGCACGCGCCACCCGCGTCGTCGACACGACCAACCTCAGCGTCCACGAGCTACGTCGCACGATCCTCGCCGCCTTCGGGCCCGCGTCGGGTGCGGTGGAGCGCATGAACGTCCGCGTCGTCTCCTTCGGCTTCAAGTACGGCGCCCCCTCCGACGCCGACCTCGTCTTCGACGTGCGGTTCCTCAAGAACCCGTACTTCGTCCCCGAGCTCAAACGCGTGCCTGGCACCGACCCTCGCGTCCGCGACTACGTGATGGGCCTCCCGGAGACGGCCGAGCTCCTCGACAAGGTCCTCGGGCTGCTCGAGTACGTCGTTCCGAAATACGAGCGCGAGGGCAAGAGCTACCTGACCATCGCGTTCGGTTGCACGGGCGGCATGCACCGCAGCGTCGTGCTCGCCGAGCACGTGGCGGCCGCGCTCGAGGGCCTCCTTCACGAGCGCGCATCGCGACCCACGGGGACCGACGAGGCGCCAGCGCCCAAGATCGAGGTCGCCGTCGTACACCGCGACATCGCGCGCGGCGAGCCCTCCCCGAAGACACGCACGCTCGGCGAAGGAAGCATCATGCCTCCGTCGATGGGCGCCGGCGAGCACGCCGGTGACCTCGGCTCGATTTCGAGCACGGCGCTCCCTTCTGGCCACCCCCGTTCGACAACCCGAGGAACTTGATGAGCGACCGCGCAACGGCCCAGTTTCCGATCGTAAACGACCTCGGGCTCCATGCGAGGGCCGCGACGAAGCTCGTCCAGCTGGCATCCAAGTTCCCCTGTGAGGTGCAGCTCTCGCACCAGGGTCAGTCGGCGAACGCCAAGAGCGTCATGGGTGTGCTGCTTCTGTGCGGGTCGAAGGGAACGGTCGTCGAGGTGGCGGCGACGGGCGCGCAGGCCGACGAGTGCGTCAAGGCCATCGGCGAGCTCATCGCGTCGCGGTTCGGGGAGCCGAGCTGAGATGCCCGATCGCCGGAGCACCCCGCCGAAAGGGACTCGCGCCAGCGAGCGTCCCTCGGGGGCGGCGGACGCGCACGTCGCGAAGGAGCTGCCTTCCAACGCGTCCGCGTTCCCCGGGGCGCCGCCGTCGATCCCGTCCAGCGTGTTCGATCTCGACATCCAGGACGCCATCACGCTGAAGGGCATCGCCGGCTCGCCGGGAGTCGCCGTCGGACCGGCGCTCGTGCTCGGCGACCTACGCGCATTCTTCGTGCGTCGACATGTGCATACTGCACAGATACCCCAGGAGCTCGAGCGCGTTCAGCAGGGGGTGGAGGTCGCGCAGAGCACCCTCAAGGCAGTGGATGCGCGCATGCCCAAGGCGATGCGCGAGGCCTCGGCGATCCTCGAGGCGTATCAGATGATGCTCTCGGACCCGACGCTCCACGACCTCATCAGCGCGAAGATCCGCAAGGAGAAGAAGTGCGCCGAGTGGGCCGTCTCCGAGGCCAGCGAGGAAATCGTCGCGATGTTCGGCCCGCG
This sequence comes from Myxococcales bacterium, assembly GCA_025351875.1. Lineage (GTDB taxonomy): Bacteria > Myxococcota_A > Polyangia > Polyangiales > Polyangiaceae > Labilithrix. Next base: position 6,004 of record JANXVA010000587.1, read on the forward strand.
CGAGTCCGGCGATCGAGACGCGTACATCTCGGAGCGTCGTCACGACGTCGAGTTCGTCTGCGATCGGCTGCTGCGCGCCCTCGTCGGCGAGGAGTCGCACCATGCCGTGCGCCTCGAGGAGCCGATGATCGTCGTCGCGCGCGACCTCTCGCCAGCCGACACCGCGAGCATGGTGCGCGAGCCGGCGCTCGCGTTCGTCACGTGTGTCGGAACCCGTACGAGCCACACCTCGATCATGGCGCGCGCGCTCGAGATCCCGTGCGTCGTCGGGGTCAGCAACGCGCTCGAGCAGATCCGCACGGGTGACATCCTCGTCGTCGACGGGCTCACCGGCCAGGTGTTCGTCCACCCGACGGACCAGTCGATCCGCGACGCGCGGCAGCGGTCCGAGCAGCACCTCGCCTTCGCGCGTCGCCTCTTGTCCGCCCGTCACAAGCCCGCCGTCACGGCCGACGGCGTCGCGCTCGCGCTCAAGGCTAACGTCGAGCTCCCCGCGGAGGCGATCCTCGCGGTCGATCACGGCGCGCAGGGCATCGGCCTCTACCGCACGGAGTTCCTCTACATCGACCGGACCACCCAGCCCGGCGAGGACGAGCAGTACGAGGTGTATCGCGCGATCGTGGAGGCGGTCAGCCCTCAGGCCGTGACGCTCCGCACCTTCGACATCGGCGGCGACAAGTTCGCCAGCACGTTCCAGATGCCCGCGGAGATGAACCCTGCGCTTGGCCTTCGCGCCGTGCGCCTCGCGCTCAAGCAGCCGGAGGTCTTCCTCACGCAGCTCCGCGCCATGGTGCGTGCGAGCGCGCACGGCGACGTCCGCATCATGGTCCCGATGGTTTCCTCCGTGCACGAGATGCGGGAGGTGAAGCGCCTCATCGCCCAGGCGCGCGAGCAAGTGCGCGCGCGCGGCCAAGCCTTCGAGGAGCACATCCCGCTCGGAATGATGATCGAGGTGCCCGCCGCGGCCATCATGGCGGACGTCTTCGCCCGCGAGGCCGAGTTCTTCAGCCTCGGCACGAACGATCTCGTCCAGTACGCCCTCGCCATCGACCGCGCGAGCCAGTCGCTCGCCGCGCAGGCTTCGCCCTTCGACCCGGCGATCCTCCGCATGATCAAGTTCGTCACCGAGGCCGGCAAGACGCAGAAGATCCCGGTGTCGCTGTGTGGCGCGATGGCGTCGGACCCGCTCGCGGCATGCCTGCTGATCGGACTCGGCCTTCGTGAGCTCTCGATGGAGGCCGCAGCGATCCCCGAGATCAAGGAGGCGGTCCGCCGGATCACCGTCCCCGAGGCGGAGGCCATCGCCGAGCAAGCGCTTGCCTGCGACAGCGCGGATGCCGTCGAGGAGCTCCTGGCTCGGGAGCTCGCGCCTCGGCTCATCGACCTCCTCGCCGGGATCGCCGAGGACATACCGCCGACGCGCTCGAGCATGCCGCCGAGCAACGAGACCTGAACGTCTCGGATTCGTCGCATTCGTCGCGCTTCGGCCCTGATTTCGTGTCCAATCGCTGCGGGACAGCGGGTCGCACGCCGTGTTAGCGTGCCGGCCGCATCATGGGTAACAAGGCCCGCTTCTGGTCCACTATCGTCGCGATCGGAGGGGCGCTCGGGATCCTCGGCGTCACCGCCGGGAGCCTTCCCGCGTGCTCGTCCAGCGACAAGGACACCGTCGACCGCCCCTGCCCGCCCGGGCAGGCCTGCTCGGTCAACCTGACGTTGATCCATACCTCGGACATTCACTCGCGCCTCTTCCCGTACGAGCAGGTCATCACGCAGGTCGACTCCACGCTAGGCCTCGGTGAGCTGAACAGCGTCTCGAACATCGGCGGTGTCGCGCGCATGGCGTACGTCATCAACCGTGAGCGTGCGCGCTCGGGTCGCGTCCTCCACCTCGACTCCGGCGACTGTTTCCAGGGCGCTCCGGTCTTCAACTTCTTCGCCGGCGAGCCCGAGGTCCGGTCGATGAGCGCCCTCGGCGTCGACGCGCAGGTCCTCGGTAACCACGAGTTCGACCGCGGTGCGCAGAACGTCGCGACGCAGTACCAGCGCTGGTCGAACTTCCCGCTACTCGCGGCCAACTACAAATTCGACCAGACCACCCAGGACATCCCGAACTTCGGGCGCATCGGCACCGTCGCCCGCAACTTCGTCGTCCTGAACACGGGCGGCCTCAAGGTCGCGGCCATCGGGATGGGTAACCTCTCGAGCCTCACGTCGGTGTTCGACCAGCCGAACAAGACCGGCCTCACGCCGATCAACACGGTCGAGGTCGCGCAGACGTACATCGATCTCCTCCGCCCCTACGTCGATCTCATCGTCTTCGTCACGCACCTCGGCCTCGAGGTCGACCAGCGCATGGTCCGCGGCACGACCGGCATCGATCTCGTGCTCGGCGGTCACAATCACATCGTCATCAACCCGCCTCAGGAGATCCGCGACTGCTCCGCGGATCCGAACAACCCGGGTTTCGTGTGGGCCATCGACCCGAACGCGAAGATCGACCTCGATAGCCCCGCGCCCGACGGGCCCGATCGCGACGCCAAGAACCACCCGTACGCGATCAAGCGCCCGTGCCACCCGCGCAGGGTGATCATCGCCCACTCGGGCGCGTTCGCGAAGTACGTC